>JAPOHQ010000004.1 GCA_029979375.1 Microbacteriaceae bacterium | reverse complement strand
TCTGCCAACTCACTCTCGGACTTGGCAAATGGCGAGGGGAAGCTCCCTTCACTCATACCAACCAGATAGACAGAGCCATACTCGAGCCCCTTTGCCCCATGGACTGTGGCAAGAGTTACCGCATCCCTAGTTGGCTCATGTCCGGATCTTTCGCGCTCGGCGAGCTCACGCAGATACTCATCGAGGGAGGGATTCCCCAGTTCATCCAAGACATCAATGAACCACTGCAGTGCCAGCCACTTTTCATCTTTTGAGGGCTTGGAGCTCCATCCCAGTTCGGTCACGATCTTTGAGACTTGGGCAAAGAGTGGCTCTTGGCTTTCGCTTACAGACAGGGCGCGAAGTGCACTGCTAGCCTGCATGACCTCTGGACGGGAGAAGAACCTGCCCTGACCTCTAACCTGGCAGCTAATCCCCCTGGACTTCAACGCCCTTTCAAATGGTTCGAGCTGAGCATTGGTTCGCGCCAAGATCGCAACCTCTTCGAGCCGCTTGGTTGTTGCTATCTCCTCGGCCACCAGAGTGACAACCTTTGCATCGGACTCGAGCCGAACTGATACCTCTCCGGCGGACTTCCTCACCGCGACAAGAGAAGTTTCGGGTAGTGCTGAATTGGCCCAGGTCACAATTTCCGGAGCGGAGCGGTAGTTCCGATTCAGCTCAATGACCTTTGCGGCCGGAAAGCGATCCCTGAACGCTGCGAGAAAGCTTGAGCTTGCACCGGCGAACGAGTAGATGGTTTGTCTCGGATCTCCCACAACGCAGACCTCTTCCCGTTCCCCCAACCAGGTCTCAAGGAGCGACTGCTGCAGTGGGGAAATGTCCTGATACTCGTCGACGGTGAAGTGGCGATATTGCGCCTCGAAGTGCGACATAGCCTTCGGTTCGTTTCTGAGCATGCCGGTGCAGAGCAGGATCGCATCCTCCCAGTCAATGAGCCTGCGCTCCTGCTTGAGTGTGAGGTAACCAGCTGCCAACTCAGCAAACTGGTCCAAAGTTAAGAAGGTTGGGAGCCTAGAGGTGCCCTGGTACTCCTCAAGATCGCTCAGTGAGTAACGCAAATACTCCAGTTCCGAGGCGATTTCGGCAATCTCCGCGTCAGATGGCTTGAGGCGAAGCTTGGCCGCGGCCTCCGCGATCAAGGGACGCTTATTGGTCAACAGTTTTGGTGCTGCATAACCGGTCAGTTGCGGCCAGAAGTATTGGAGCTGCGCAAGGGCAGCGGAGTGAAAGGTCCTAACCTGAACCCCACCTGCCCCCAGCTGGCGCAGCCTGGAGCGAATCTCGGATGCTGCTCGGTTGGTATAGCTCAGGGCCAGCACTCGAGCCGGGTTGTAGCTGCCGCTTTGCACTCCGTGCGCGATGCGGTGGCTGATTGTCCTGGTCTTACCGCTTCCGGGTCCTGCGATGATCGCCACTGGCCCACTTAGGGCAAGCGCGGCTTCGCGCTGCTCTGGATCAAGAGCATCCAGGATGCTTTTGTCAGACACTTCAGAATCCTTTTGTGTGCGTGGCGATGAGGGCTCGAGGCTACAGCCTTGTCTAACCTTGCTGCGTGGGACGACCTGGGTTGATTTTAGCCGCGCTGGCAGCCGACGCTGCCGGGGGCAAGAGCTTCAGAACTTTTCGCCGTATCGATGGCAACCCTGACATCGAGATTCTGCACCTCTGGGATGAGTCTGGTGATTCCTTCGAGCTGCTGGCTCCCGCGACTCAGCTGGGTGTCGCGGAGCAGGCACAGCTCGTCGCCACTATCGGAGCCGTTCGCAAAGTTGCCAATGAATTGCCGTTTGCGACCCCGGAGCTAGTCGGGCAAACCTCAGATGAGGATGGCAATCGGGTAGCCGTTTTCACTCTCCTGGGTGGTGATGAACCAGACCTGGCTCGCTTCACTCCAGGTGGTTTTTCGGCATCAATTGGTAAGGCGCTGGCCTCGATTCACTCGCTCGACCCGGCAGTGGTAAGGGAATCGGGTCTACCGGAACTCGATGCCACCGCCATCCTCCACGGCAAGGTTGCCGAGGTTGATCGAATTGCCGCCACCGGCAAGGTTCCCTCGGGCCTGCTCAGTCGCTGGGAGAAGGCCCTCGAGGATGTTGCCCTGTATCGCTTCCACCCAACCGTGATCCACGGCTCAATCAATCAAGACTCTCTGCGCCTGACCGGCCAGGAGATATCCGGCGTCACCAACTGGTCGCAGCTCTCAATTGGAGATCCTGCGGAAGACCTTCGTTACCTAGCTGGTGGAGCCCTGCAGACCACCTTCGAAGACACCATGCTGCACTACAACTCCGCGCGTCCTGCCGCAGATGAAAACGTGGCGACCAGAGCCCACCTGCTAGCGGAGATTGAGCTCGGAAGCTGGCTCGTTTACTGCCTGGATAACCCAGACCAGGGAGATCTCGAAAATGCCCAGGCAATGGTCAATGAACTTCAAGACCAGCTCGACGCCGGGACCCTCAGACCGTTGCGCGCCGCGGGATTCATTGGGTTGGGTGCGGCAGCTGCGAGCGCATCGGCTGCAGCCCAACCTGCCGCAGAGCCTGAAGTTGAGAACGAGCCAGAGACTATGGCAGTCGATAGCGATGTCGAAGAGCCCGACTTTCTTTCCTCAGACAGCGCTAGCGACGAGCTGTTCTAAGCGACTCCAGCCTTGAGGCCAACTCGGCCTCCGAAATCAAATCCGGCCTAACCTCATTGCCGTCAGCCGCATAGAAGAAGCTGGCCGCAATTTGCTCGATTGGGACCCCCTCAGCCCTTGACAGGCCAATGCGATAGAGGGCGAGCTGGATGGCTCGGGCTGCCAAGTCTTTTTGATTTGGCGTCTTCCCCGACTTCCAATCGACGATTTCGTAGCCCGAGTCCGAGCTGAAGACCGCGTCGAGCTTGCAGACCACGATGGTGCCGCCCAGCACAAACTCAATCTGCCGCTCGACAAATAATGGCTGCATGGTTGCAAAGCGGCTGCTCTGGAAGCTAATCCCGAGTTCCTTCTCCTCCTGCTCCCAGCCGGAGAAATCGAGCTCGGCACCCGCCAGAAGAGCATCCTCGAGACTGGCATGGAAACGACTGCCCAAGTCGGCGGAGGCGGTGTAGTAGGAGGGCACCGGCCGAGCGATGTCCTTGGCAAACTGCTCTGGATCGGCAAGCAGCTTCACGATTGCCGAGGCCGAGAGCCTCCTGGGCAGATCAACGGGTTCGCTGAAGCTTGGCTTTTCTCTGTCCGCGAGCAGCAGGGCAAGCTGGTCAGCCTCAGATAGGGCACCGGGCTCCGATTGCGCGACCACTTCGGCCGCCTTCTCCCAAGAGCTGCGGCTTTCTCCAAGTGGGTCTTGGGGCCAATAGACGACCCTTTCTTCCGCCGTGGAATCAGAGTTGGGCCTAAGCTTTGTAACCTTTTCGGAGCCAGCAATCTCCAAGAAGAACTCCGAGGGCTCCGCTGAGGTCTTGGCTCCCGGCTTGTCTGAGGAGCAGGTAACCAAGAGCTCCTTGGCCGCCCGCGTGAACGCCACGTAGGCAAGCCTCCGCTCCTCGCCCAGCTGATGCTCGGCTAGACGGGCCTTAAAGCTAGGCAGGATATTGCTGTCAAAGTCCCTCTGTGAGCTTGCTTTTCGCCACTGCAGCGCGGGTAGAGATGCTTTGTCGAGACGCAGATTGCTCGGCAGCGACTGTCCAGAGAGCCAGCCGAGGCTCTCCTTCGACTTTCCCGGGAAGCTACCGGTGGCGAGGTTTGGCACGACAACAAAGTCCCACTCAAGACCCTTAGCCGCGTGGATTGTCATGAGCTGGACGACGCCCCTCTTGCCACCCTGTTTTGGAAGCTCGAAGTCTTCGAGTTCGATGGCGACCTCGAGCCAAGCGATGAAGGAGGCAAGGTCAGATCGCCCAACCGCAGCCTCATATGCCGAGACTTTTGAAACGAAGGCGTGCAGATTGGCAAGCGGCTCTGGGGATCGGCTATGGGCGTAGAGCTCGATGTCTAATTCAAACTCCCGAATCGCCATCCAGCACAGCTCACCTAAAGAGAGTGCACCCAGTCTCCTGAGGCCCCTAAGGATCTCGCCAAACTCCGCGATGCGCCTCCAGGCCTCTGCCGAAAGTTCCTCGAAGGGCTTGCTGGATGCGGAAATCTCGTCAATCAACTCGACGATTGTTACCGGCTTATCCGCGGTTACCTCGGACCTTACTCGGCTCAGCTTCTTTGCCACCAGCGCCAGGGCGGCAATGTCGTCCGGCGCAAGGCGAAACCTTGGCCCGGTGAGCAGGCGAATCGCCTCGGCACCTGCGCTCGGGTCACCAAGCACCTTGAGTATTGAGATCAGATCTGCCACCTCGGGCTGTTCGACCAGCGAGGACAGGCCAGTTACCTCGTAGGGAAGACCTTGGCGCTCGAGCTCAGCGGCATAGGTCATCATCGACTTCTTGGTGCGAAACAGAATGGCCTGCGAGCTTGTCGGGCTAAACCTCTCTTTGAGCCAGCTCGCCACCTCTCTAGCCTCCTGAGATTGGTTCTCCAACTGGAGCGCATAGACCTTTGAAGAGGCGGAGAGTCCGGAAGTCAGCGATTTCACCTGAACCGAATCGGAGGATCCAGGGGAAGCAATAAGGTTTGCAACGGCAACCACCTCGGCACCCGAACGCCAGGATGTGCTCAGCTGCAGCGAGGCGGCCTCTCCAAAACTCTCGGCGAACTGGGCCAGGGCATCGCTGCTCGCTCCGCGCCAACCGTAAATTGCCTGATTTGGGTCGCCGACGGACATGACTGTGCGGCCGCCAAAGAGCCTGGAGAGGAGCTCAGCCTGGTTTCTCGAGGTGTCCTGATACTCATCAAGCAATACAAATCGAAAGTCATGACTTAGGGAGCCTTCATCCAGTGCGGCGAGCGCCAAGCGGATCTGATCTGAGTAATCAACCAGACCCCGCTCCCGCTTGAGCTGCCGATAGCGATTGGCAATTGCGGCAACGGCGCCTAGCTTGTTCGCCCGATCTAAGTGCTCCTGTGTGTAGCCAAGAACACCCTCTCCACCTTTGTCGTTCTTGGGAAGCAGACTCAGGTGGCTGCGGAAGGCCGAGATTTCATCCTCAAGCTCATTCTCGATCAGATGGTCGCTCAGCTGCGTGGCAAGGTGCATTGCCCTCTTTATCAACTCAGCCTTGCCGATATCGGCCAGGTGCACTGCGGAGTCTGGATTCTCATGTTCGAGGTGCAGAGCCAAAGTCACCAGATCAATGGCAAGCGAATCGGTTATTACCTGAGCTTCTGGATCGTATCCGAGCTTGAGAGCCTGCGTGCGAAACAGCTCATTTCCAAAGGAGTTGTAGGTCGATATCTTGGCAGGTAAGAAGTCGTCCTCGAGCTCTGCGGGCCAGAGCGAGGTTTCGCGCAACCTCACGAGTCCTTGCTGAACCCTGGCAGAAAACTCCGACGCGGCCTTTCGCGTGAAGGTGAGACCAAGAATCTGCTCCGGCCGCGCAAACCCGTTGGCCACAAGGTAGAGCACGCGAGCCATCATCATTTGGGTCTTGCCCGATCCAGCGCCTGCGATAACAAGGGTGTGCTTGGAGACATCTGCCTCGACCATCGCAGCCTGCTCCTGGGTCAGGGCGTGATCGGCGATTACCCGGTAGATCTCCGCCGCTGAGAACTTAGCCATTTGTCACCGCCTTGGTCAAAAGCAGCCGGCAGGTCTGATCCTCGCGACAGTGTTCGGTCACCTTCGCGACAAACAACCCGCTGCCGAGCTGGGTCTGGATATCCTGTGCCAAGCTCTCGAGCTCTTGTCTGGACTCGTCGGTCAAAGGCGGCTGGCTCTGACTCTTCGGCTTGCCCTCTTTCACATTCAAGATCCGAGCGCCGACCGCACTTTTTCCATAGAGACTCTCAATTGCCAATTGGTAGACGGCGAGCTGCTTATCCTCGGCAACCTCAGCCGCAGTCTTTTTGGCTCCGGTTTTCAAATCAACAACTTCGAGTCCGTCGGCAGTTTGCTCGATTCGATCAATCTTTCCGCTCACGATGAGCTGCC
The DNA here is from genome assembly GCA_029979375.1 of Microbacteriaceae bacterium. GTDB lineage: Bacteria > Actinomycetota > Actinomycetes > Actinomycetales > Microbacteriaceae > Aquiluna. Next base: position 31,264 of record JAPOHQ010000004.1, on the reverse strand, counting down.
CGATTTCGATTCGGAATCCCTGCTCGCTGGCAACCAACGGTTCAGCGGACCTGAGGTACTCCGAGATGGCGGCAGCCATCGCGCCAGCTTGGCGCTGACTGCGGTCGGCCTCCCAGCCGTTCTCAAACTCCAGGGAGTGCCAGTTCTCGGAGACATAAGAGGTGACATCCTCGGGCTGAGCGGCTTTTTCAAGTGCCTCGTGCAGCAAAGTTCCCAGCGATGCCTGGAATCCTCCGCTATCGGCCCCGAAGCTAGAGGCAAACCAGTGCAGCGGGCAGCGTTCAAAGCTTGCCAGCTTGGAGGCGGCAACTGAGTTGGGTTTGGTCTTTCCGTCTGTGGCCTCGATAAGGCCCTGCCAGCGCGAGGGATGTGCCCCAGGGACTCCCGCGAGCGCCAAGGCAGCGAGCGTCGGAGCCACTGACTGGTCTCCCGATCGAAGCGCGGCTCTTAGCTTTCCGACTCGGCGTCGAATATCAAGATCATGGCTCTCCTGGCCGGCAACCAGCTCGGCTGAGAGCATGGCAAAAAACTGTGATGGCTGCTCATCCTGCTGTTCGGTCGCCGAAAGCCAAAGCTCTGACCTCGCCGAGCCGCAGGTTCGGTAGAACATTCGGAGCTCATCGGCGAGTTCGGAGCGCACCGGAAGCGTTGGATCATCGAGCCTGCCCAACAGGTAGGCCTGGAGCGAAGCTGCTCCCAGCAGAGAATTTCTCGGGTTCAGATTCGGCCAGATTCCCTCTTGAAGCCTCGGCACGCAGACCAGTTCGTAGCTTCGAGTAAGTTGCGAAGGCGTAGCCAGGGTCACGGCCGGCTTTCTGCCAATCGGGGCGAGAGAGTCCTCGGGAACCGATGTCTCCAGCTGCGCTAATGCAAAGTCCGAAGCACTGCCTTCGGCGCGCTCATCCCAGCGGATTGCGGCCGCAAAAAGCTCGAGGGCTGCATCAAGGGCCCTATTTGCCGCAGCTGAGCTGGCTCCGCCACCCAGGGCCAGGACCGCAAGATTCTTGTCCGCCAGCTCGAAACCAATCGAGGCAATCTGGTGGCAGCTTTGAGCCTGTTTGGCTGCGTCTAGCTTTTCAATCAACTGAGCCAGCTTTCTAGGTAGATAGCCGGGCTGCAGCTTGCCTTCGAGCAGAGCAGCAAAAAGCGATTGGCGGGAATCGCCATCACATGCGACCTCCTTCAGCTCCCGGCTCAGCTTGCGCATCTGAATCTGGGTCATGCCAACTAGCGGCGAGGTGAGAAGTCGCTCGATACCCTGCTGAGTCCCAAAGCCCTGCGATACCTGAATGAAGTCGATCAGAGCCAGCGCCATGGGCTGCTCTCTTAGGGCGCGCTGAACACCCTGAATTCTCACCGGTATCGATCGAGCGCTGAGATCGGCGCTGAGCTGCTCCAACTGGTTGCGGGTTCGGGCTACCACCACCATCTCCGACCAAGGAATCTTGTCGGCGAGCGCGGCCTTGCGAAGCCTTGCTGCCAACCCGTCGCTTTCGGCTTGGGTGGAGGCAAACAGTTTGCCGTTTGGTTGAGCGCCCTTCACTGGGCGAAGCCGCTGCCCTCCCGCCAAACTCGCAGGGATGCGAGCGGAGAGGCGGCTGAGGTTCCCCGCGATCAAAGTGGGAAGTTCGCTTTGTGACAGAACGAGTTCTTGGTAACCGAGGCTTCGGCCAATCTCGATAAACCTTGCGGGGCTTGCTCCCCGAAATCCCATGGTGGCAGCATCTGGGTCCCCAAATAGATATCCGGTCGTGGACTGCAACAGCGTCTCAACCAGCTTCAGACCGGCCTCGGAGAGGTTCTGCGCATCATCCACCAGTACGTGGCTAAATCGCGAGGACACACCAACTGCCTGCCTCGCGGCCACCAGCAACTGGGAGGGGTCAAGGTATCCCTGGCTCGCCAACTCCTCTCGGTAGTCAGGCAAGACGCTGAGTGCAATCTCATACCTGGCCTCAGGAAACTCTCTTTGCAGCGCTTCTAGCTGGGCCGAGTCGAGCTGGTTCTCGATGATCACGGTAATCAGGTCGCGCAGCTCCTGGATGAACCCGGGGAGCAGGAGTGAGTCTTTGGGCAGTCTCCAGTTCGAAGTCTCTCCCGAGGCGATCCGATCCTCAACCAGATTCCGAATCAACCGCTCCTGGCTCGCCCCCGAGAGCAGCTTTAGTTCCTTGGAGTCCGCGAGCAGCTCAAAGGCAAATGAGGAAATCGACCTTGCCCTTGGAGAGGCAGCTGGCAGCAGGGAATCAAGTGCAATCTGATCCCGCAGCTCTGCAGCAGCAACCCGGGAAGGTGTCAGCACCAAGATATCGTCTGGCTTGACGCCACCCGACTCGAGTAGCTTGACGGTCCCTCGAAGCCGACTGGTCTTGCCGCTCTGCGGGGACCCGATCACAACGGCACCCTGGCTTGAGATTCCTTCGCCGAGCGGCGGAAAGTCTCGAGAGGATGCAAACAAGAGATCGGGCATTGCAGACACTCTAAGTCGCTCGGGTGACATTTTTGATGGCGTAACCTATTGGGAGTCCAAAAGGAGCGATATGGAACTCAGAATTGGTGTTCGAGAGGGATCGCGCGAACTGAGCGTTGAGACCGACATGGACGCGACGAAACTAAAGCAGCTCGTGCATGCCGCTCTAGAGGGAAGCGCCCTCGAGGTAACGGACAGCAAGGGTCGGACGCTAATTGTGCCGACCTCAGCCATTGCGTTCGTTGAAATTGGCAGCGAGGACGGCCGGCGCGTGGGGTTCATCGCCTGATGGAGATTCTGGTAATCGTCGCCTATGCCGCCATCCTGGCCCTGGTTGCACCCTTCGTGCTGCCACCTAGCGAGCACTACGGCAGGCTGCTGCCGATTGGAATTGCGGCCGTTGCGGGTTCAGCTATCTGGATCGTGATGACCTGGCTTGGCTTCAGCTACTCGGAGGCCTGGATCTGGTTCGCCGTGATGCTGGGAATGCCGATTGCGGCCTGGTTCGGTGCCAAGTTTGTCGATGCCAAGCGAAAGGCGTCGGAAGAGAGCGAGCTGGCGAGACTGCGATCAGGCGGTCAGGCCTAGGGCATCCATCCGCAGGGTGTGAGCTGAGATCAGCTCCGAGGTCAGCGGTTCAATAGCGCGAAACTGCTCGCGCTTGAGTTCAACCGGGTCCTTTGCCGGGCGAGATATGACCTGATCAAAGCTGAGCATGTCTCGAACCGCCAATAACGCGTCCGCGACAACCGCCCTTCCGAATAGTGCCAGATCTGAGGCCAAGCATGGATTGTCTGCTATCTCTCTCGATAGCGATTGCTCACAAAAGTCCATCAGGCTGTTGTCGCTCAGGCCAGCCTCGACCTTCACCCTTCGAGCTGGGGTAAGACCTTTGGCCAACCTAAGCTGCGCATCCTCGAGGATTCCGAAGACGATGTAGATCCGCATCAGGTCTTCGTGCCAGCCCTCCCCCTCGGTGCGAGCGATCATCTCGTCAAGGTGATCCCTGCAGTCCTGCTGCAATTCCATGAAGGTCGAGCCGAGCTTGATCAGAAGCTCCCGATGCTCACCGGCTCGCTGCTGGTAGCGCTTGGCTATCCGCTTTTGCTCTTTGGCCAACTCGGGGTTCGGCGCCTTAGTGGCATCGTCGGAGAGCAGGTCAGCGACCAGCAAGTCCTGCTGGATGAGACGAGATAGGTACTGTTCGGTAGCGGGAAACAGCTTTGCTGGGTTAAGCTGGTTCTGACTGCGGCCCGATGAGGCATCGCGGGAAGGCAGGGATAGGGTCTGCGAGACCTTCCTGATTCTTCGAATCCAATCCAGCATGCAGCAAGTTTACAAGCGAGCGTTCCACAAGTTGCGATGCATGGAAAATACATAACTGGAGAAGTATTGAGTTTTAGAGCTTTAGGAATAGACGATGACATTTGTCAGGCGTTAGATTCCAAATCGATCACAAGTCCATTCCCAATTCAAGAACAAGCCATTCCGCTGGCGTTATCTGGAACCGATGTCATCGGCCAGGCCAAGACGGGAACCGGCAAGACTCTGGGATTTGGACTGCCCCTGATTCAGAAACTAGGGGTTCACCCCGAACACCTGCCACGCGGCCTGGTGATTGTTCCAACCAGGGAACTAGCGCTGCAAGTCGCAGATGATCTGCGGCTTGCCAGCAAGAACCGCACGACCAGGATCGTTGACATCTATGGCGGCAAGACCTATGAGTCGCAGATTGAAGATCTCAAGAAGGGTGCCGATGTCGTGGTTGGCACGCCGGGCCGACTGATCGACCTGCATCGCCAGCGCATCCTCAACCTCAGTGCTATCAGCTACCTGGTTCTCGACGAGGCAGATGAAATGCTCGATCTCGGATTCCTACCGGACATCGAAAAGCTGATTGGGCTTCTGCCCCCGGCGCGGCAGACCCTGATGTTTTCGGCAACCATGCCATCGCAGATCCTCTCGCTGGCGAGGCGCTACCAGTCGCGACCGGTCCACATCCGCATCAGCGACCCGGATGAGGGTAAGACCAAGGCAGCCATCAAGCAGTTCGTCTATCGCGCCCACGCGCTAGACAAGGACGAGGTTGTCGGTCGCATTCTGCAGGCAGAGGGTCGCGGCAAGACCGTGATCTTCGTCAGGACAAAGCGAATGAGCGCGAAGCTCACCGAGGAGCTGGTGGACCGCGGCTTCAATGCGGCTGCCCTGCATGGCGATATGGCGCAAACCGCCAGGGAGCGGTCAATGGCAGCGTTTCGCAGCGGCAAGAAGGATGTGCTGGTGGCAACCGAGGTTGCCGCACGCGGCATCGACGTTGATGATGTGACTCACGTTATCAACTACTCGGTTCCCGAGGATGAGAAGGCCTACCTACACCGCACCGGAAGAACCGGCCGCGCCGGCAAGCTTGGCGTGGCGGTCACCTTTGTTGACTGGGAGGACCTGGCGCGCTGGTCTCACATCAACAAGGAGCTAGAGATCGGTATCCCAGAACCACAGGAGACCTACTCATCGAGCAAGCACCTCTTCTCCGATCTCGGCATCGCCGAGGGAACCAAGGGAAGGGTTGTTCGGGAGCGCAAGGAGCCTCCAAATCAGGCACCAAAGAGAGAACAGCGCCCAAAAGCTAGGCAGCGCAACCGAAATTACAAGAACGCCTCGAAACCTGTTGCCTGATCGAGTATTCGACCAAGCATTTCCGCACTGGTGGTGTTTTCACCCAGCTGATTCTCTTTAGCACCCAGTCCGTGGTAATCCGAGGAACCCGTCACGACGAGGTTGTGCCGCAGGGCTAACTCCGTTAGCCAAGGTCTTGCAAATTCTGGCACCGAACGGTGATTAATCTCTATGCCGTCCAGACCGGCAGAGATTAGGCGCTCGAAGTGCTTTGCCGGGAGATCGCTCTCGCTTCTGCCGGCGGGGAAGTCAATTAGCGGATGGGCAATCACGCTCACTCCCCCGGCCGCCCGAATAAGCCCGATCGCCGCAAGGGTGTCAATCGAGTAGTCCGAGACGTAATAGGGGCTTCGTCTGTGGAGGATCGAGGTGAAGGCATCGGAGCGGGTCGGGACAATGCCCTTCGTTACCAAAGCGTCGGCTATTGCAGGCCTACCGACTGTTGCACCCGGATCCAGCTCAGCCAGGACGTCCTCCCAGCTCAGCGGATAGTCCGCCGAGAGTCTGGTGACCATCTCTTGAGCCCTAGTAAGGCGCGAGTTGCGAGTCTTTTCCAGCTCTGCCATCAGTGGGGCATTGGTGGGGTCCGGCAGATAGGCGAGGATGTGAACCGATATCCGGCCGCCCTCCACCTCACTCCGAGTCGAAACCTCAATGCCAGGAACCAGTCCAATGCCGACTCGGGCTGCCGCAGCTGCGGCTTCTTCCCAGCCGGAAACGGTGTCGTGGTCGGTGATTGCCAGCACCTTCACGCCAGCCTCGGCGGCCTTTTCGACCAGCTCAGTCGGGGTATCAACCCCGTCAGACTTACGAGAGTGGGTATGAAGGTCTATCACAGGGAGCAGAATAGTGGCATGTCAAAAAACAAGAGTGTTTCCAACAGGTCACGAACCCCTCAGAGCAAGAGGTTCATGCAGTTCATCTCCTCAGACTGGGGTGAGGCCAGGCCGGCAAAGAAAACACTTTGGGAGAGCGCGAAATACGCCGCCGCCAGGCGAGCAAAGCTGGCTGCAAAGTATCCGAACCGGGTGATGATCGTCGAGGCCGGCGGCATGAAGGTTCGCTCAAATGACACCGAGTATCGCTTCCGTCCCGACACAGACTTCACCTACCTAACCGGTTGGGGATCGGCGACCGTGCCTGACTCCGTGCTGGTCATTGACACCAGGGGCCGAACTCCCAAGGAGACGCTCTATCTGCGACCAACGGCTGGCAAGAACAGCGACGAGTTCTTCGCCAATCCCATGATCGGTGAGTTCTGGGTTGGTCCGAGACCATCGCTCGAGGAGGTTGAGGCCCAGCTCGGCATCAAGACCCGCGATATCAAGAAGCTGGAGTCAGATTCCAGGAAGTTTGACAGGAAACTGACCAAGAACACCGGTTCTTTTGCGCAGCACTTGAGCACGATGAGGTTCGTGAAGGACGCCTACGAGGTTGCCCAGCTGCGCAAGGCCGTGGCAGTCACAATCGATGGTTTCGCCGAGGTTGCCAGGGCAATGCCGAAGGCAACAGGGCATGCGCGCGGCGAGCGAGTGGTTGAAACCGCCTTCTTTGCCAAGGCAAGAACCGAGGGCTACGACATCGGCTATGAGACCATCGCGGCTTCCGGCCCGCACGCCTGCATCCTGCACTGGACCAAGAACGATGGTCCGGTAAAAAAGGGTGACCTGATCTTGGTCGATGCCGGTGTCGAGTTGGATTCGCTCTACACTGCAGACATCACCCGAACCATCCCGACCTCGGGCAAGTTCTCCAAGGAACAGCGCTGGGTCTATGAGACGGTTCTGCTGGCGGCAGATGCCGCCTTTGCAGTCGTAAAACCGGGGATTCGCTTCCGCGAGATTCACGATGCTGCAATAGCGGTGATTGCCCGGCGAGTAGCTGAGCTCGGGATAATCCCGGTTAGCGCGGAGGAAGCCCTGAAGGCCGACAACCAGCATCACCGCCGGTATATGGTTCACGGCACCAGCCATCACCTAGGACTAGACGTTCACGACTGCGCCAAGGCCAGGCGGGAGCACTATCAGGATGGCATCCTCGAAGCCGGCATGGTCTTTACCATCGAGCCCGGCCTCTACTTCCACCAGAACGATCTGAAGGTACCCAAGGCTTACCGCGGCATCGGCGTGAGAATTGAGGACAACGTGCTCGTCACCGCCAAGGGATGCGAGAACCTAAGTGCCAAGCTCCCTAGGACCCCGGAGGCGATAGAAGCCTGGTTCGCCGCAAATCAGTCCTAAGCGACAGACCCCAGAGCCTTCTGGGCAGCAGCGGCCTCATTCTCCGGAACCACTACCTCATACCTTGATGCCACCGGCATCTGCGAGGAGAGGAAACCACGGCGGTTCTTTGTGAAAGAGAAGCGCAGGATGTTGAAAAGCATGCCGATACCCGCCGATACCACCAAAACCGCAGCGAACTGCTGCGGGTTATAGGCGAGCTCACCATCGGGACCAACGCTGATTCCCGCGCCGATTAGGACGGCAAAAATGAGCCCGAGCCAGAAGCCAGTAATTGCTCCGCTGCCGGCAACCCTGCCATAACCCAAACGGCTTTTAATGCGCTCAACTAAAACCGGATCCTTGCCAACAATTGCCACGTTTCCAGGCTTGAAATCGGCTTCAATCAGCCGGTCGACCATTGCGCTGGCATCTAAATAGTTGGTAAATTCGCCCAGGACGAAGCCTCTTGGAATCGATGGGCCAGCCTGATTCCTTCTAGCATTGTTCTTAGCGTCGGACACAACAGGCATTTTGCCACGAATTTACTGCTCTGAAAGCGAGGTATCTCTATGAGCGCAACCAGAGTTTTCGTGGCGAGGCTGGTGGGCTGCGGCGTCTTTGACCCACAGGGCGACCGAGTCGGCAAGGTAGTCGACATTCTGATGGCCTATCGCAAGACCCAGGCTCCCAGGGCAACGGGCTTCGTAATCGAGATTTCTGGCAGGCGAAGGGTCTTCCTGCCAATCACCAGGGTTACCGCAATCGCACCAGGTCAGGTAATCACCAACGGGCTGATCGACCTGCGTCGCTTCTCCCAGCGCGGCCAGGAGGTCAGGGCAATCGCGGAGATGCTGGGTCGCAAGGTCTCGCTCATCGGCAAGCGCAAGGTGGCAACCATTGAGGACTTTGCAATCGAGAAGAACAAGCGCGGAGACTGGATTCTCACCGAGCTGTTCGTCAGGCTCCCTAAGCGCTCCAATGTCCCGTTTGCCAAGGGTCCGACGGAGTTTGTGCTCTGGCAGGACGTTGCCGAAAAACAAGAAGATCCCCAGGTCCAAGATGCTCAGCAGCTGCTGAGCGCCGTGGCAGACCTTAGGCCAGCCGACCTGGCCAACGCCGTTATGGACCTGCCAGACGACAGAATGCTCGCCCTGGCCGGTGAGCTAGATGATGAGCGCCTAGCTGACCTCCTGGAAGAGCTACCAGAAGAAGAGCAGCTGGAGATCATCAACGAGCTCGAGGACGAGCGCGCCGCGGAGGTACTGGACCTGATGGGCCCGGATGACGCCGCGGACCTGATGGCCAACCTGCCCGCGGAGCGCACAGAGGTGCTGCTGGACCTTATGGACGATGAGGAAGCGGAAGATATTCGCTTGCTGCTCGCCTATGAGCCCTACACCGCAGGTGGTCTGATGACTCCGGAACCGATCATCGCCGCAGCCGACACCACCGTCGCCGAGGCGCTGGCGCTGATCAGGCGCAAGGAAGTGGAGCCGGTTCTGGCGGCCCAGGTTTTTGTAACCATGCCGCCCTATGAGACTCCGGCGGGAAGGTTCCTTGGGGTAGTGCACTTCCAGAAACTGCTCCGCAATCCCCCCGGCGAGCGCCTTGGAACCCTGGTTGATGCCGAGCTGGAGCCAATTCCTGCCGACACTCCGATTGCCCAGATTCACCGCGATTTGGCCACCTATGACCTCGTGGCATTGCCCGTGGTTGATCAGGAGCGGCACCTCCTTGGAGCCGTGACCGTTGACGATGTTTTGGATCACCTACTACCGGACGACTGGAGAAGTGAGGAGGAGACCGATGGCGCGTAATCAATCGCAGCTTGAGAGACCACTGGGCCGTCGCTCAGTGTTTCGCCTCCCCTACCTGAGCCAGGAGACGGTCGGACGCATTTCGGAACGCTTCGCGAGAGCGATGGGTACCGGTGCATTCCTGATTGCCATGACCGTGTTCGTTGCGCTCTGGCTCACCTGGAACACCCTCGCACCCGTCGGCACCCAGTTTGACCCAAGGGCACTGAACTTCACCCTGCTAACTCTCATTCTCTCCCTGCAGGCCAGTTATGCAGCACCGCTGATCCTTTTGGCTCAGAACCGTCAGGACGATAGGGACAGGGTCAAGTTTGAGCAGGACCGTCAGCGAGCGGAGCAGAATCTCGCCGACACCGAATACCTCGCTCGTGAGGTCGCCGCGCTCAGGCTCGCTCTCGAAGAGGTAGCGACCAAGGAGCAGGTGCGCGATGAGATCCGCGAGGCCCTTGCCGAAATGCTCGAGGAGCTTAGAAAGCCAGCACCTCGCAAGAAGTCAAAGTGAGTGAAAAGGCCATAGCTGCGCTTAGCACGGTAATTGATCCCGAGCTGCGCAGACCCATCACAGACCTTGGAATGGTTGGTTCGGTTACGGTAACTGGCGACAAAGTGGTGGCTGAGATAAAGCTGACCATCGTGGGCTGCCCGGCTGCCCAGAAGATTGAGCGCGATGTCAGGGAGGCGCTCTCATCGAAGTTCACCGAGGTCGAGGTGAGCATGACCGCGATGAATCAGCAGGAACGCGACGAGCTCAAGCAAAAGCTGAGGGGTTCTAAACCAATCAGGCACAATCCCTTTGCCGCCGAGGACAATCTCACGCGCGTCATCTTCGTTGGAAGTGGCAAGGGTGGAGTTGGCAAGTCGACCATCACCGCAAATCTTGCCATCGCCCTTGCTCGCAAGGGATTCAATGTTGGCCTGATCGACGCGGATATCTTTGGCTACTCGATCCCACAGATCATGGGGATAGCCCAGGGGCCCACGAAGGTCGATGAGCTGATGCTGCCACCGATCGCCCACGATGTCAGGGTGATGTCGATTGGATTCTTCGTGGAAAACAATCAGCCGGTTGGCTGGCGTGGACCCATGCTGCACAGAGCCATCGAGCAGTTCTTGACAGATGTCTACTGGGGAGATCTTGACTTCTTGCTCGTCGACCTTCCCCCTGGAACCGGCGATGTTGCAATCAGTCTCGGCCAGCTCCTTCCCAAGGCCCTCTCGCTCGTGGTCACCACACCGCAGCAAACCGCGGCAACGGTGGCCGAGCGTAGCGGTGCGATAGGACTGCAGACCGGCCAGAGCATTCTGGGTGTCGTCGAGAATCTCAGCTATCTGGCAACGCCGCAGGGCAGGCAAGAAATCTTCGGTGTTGGCGGTGGCGAGGCCGTGGCAAAACGGCTTGGCGAACTCAGCGGTCAAGAGGTTGAATTGCTCGCGCAGTTGCCCCTCAGCGAGCTCTTGAGAGCCGCTAGTGATCAAGGTCAGCCACTCGATGCCGCCACGCTGGAGGCTGAGCTCGAAGGCTTCGCCTCGCTCGTTGAGAGGATATCCAAAATACCTCCCGGAATCGCCGGGAAGAAGCTCGGTCTGAAAGCGATTTAAACTCCCATGGCAATAGCGATAATCGATCCAATCAGCGGCAAGAAACTCCACGACCTTGAGGCTCACAGCGCCACCGACGTTGCGCTGCGGTTTGATGAGGGCAGGTCGGCCCAGAAGTCTTGGTCACAGACTCCTCCTGCAGAGCGAAGCAAGATTGCTTACCGCCTAGTGGACGCGGTTATCGCGCGCCAGGACGAGCTCATGGATATCTTGCAGCGAGAGACCGGAAAGTCCCGGGCTCACGCCTTCGAGGAGATCACGGGCGCTCTGGCTGCCATCTCCTACTATGCGAAGACTTCGCCAAAGCTCCTAGAACGCAAGAAGGTTCGCGGTGGGGTGCCGCTTCTGATCACCGCCTACACCGAGCCGGCCCCCGTGGGAGTGGTTGGCATCGTGACCCCATGGAATTACCCGCTTGCTCTGACAATGATGGATGTCATTCCGGCGCTGCTCGCAGGGAATTCAGTTGTTCAAAAAGCCGATAACCAAACCGCGAAGACAGTCAAGCTCGCTAGGGACATTGCGGTAGCGGTCGGGATTCCGGAGAAGGTTTGGCAGGTAGTTCACGGCGACCCAACCGAGGTGGGAAACGCGGTTACAGACAATGCGGATTACATGGCATTCACTGGGTCAACTGCCACCGGCAAACTCGTGGCGCAGCGCGCGGCGAGCAGGCTGATCGGTTATTCGCTTGAGCTTGGCGGCAAGAACCCAATGATCGTGATGCCGGGTGCAGACCTTGCCGAGGCTGCCGAGATGGCGATCGCCAGTGCCTTTGGCAATGCCGGGCAGCTCTGCGTTTCGATCGAGCGACTGTATGTCCCAGCCCATGCGTTAGCCGCGTTCGAGGCTGTGCTGAAGGACAAGGTTGAGTCGCTGACCCTGGGTGTGTCCAACGACTTTGACTTTGATCTCGGAGCCCTCAGCTCCCAGGCTCAACTCGAGAGGGTGTCCGGCTTCGTCGAACGAGCAAAGAAGGAAGGCGCGAGGGTTGTAACTGGGGGTCAGGTGCGGAGCGATATTGGTCCAAACTTCTATGCGCCTACTGTTCTGAGCGATATCCCTCACGGGGCCGAGATTCTCCACAAAGAGGTCTTTGGCCCAGTCATTGCGCTGGTACCTTACTCCTCACTCGATGAGGCGGTCGAGCTTGCAAATGCCACCGAATACGGCTTGAACGCATCGGTAGTGGGTAACCCCAAGGAGGCACTCAAGCTCGCCTCCCGCCTGATGGCTGGTTCGGTAAACATCAACGAGGGTTACCGCGCCTCAATGGCAACTATGGCCGCTCCCATGGGTGGAATGAAGCAATCCGGCATGCACCGCCGCTCGGGTCCAGGCGGGCTACTGCGCTTCACAGAGAACCGGACTATCGGGGTGGCAAACAAGCTACCGATTGGCCTGCCGAGCAGGGCTAAGGAATACCGCAGGATGGCTCCGCTGATGACGAAGCTCGCGCGTTGGATGGGTCGGATTTAGGTCGATTCCAGGTCGAACGGAGGAGTCTCTCCTAGTTCGAGTGGCTTCTGAGGTGGCTTGGCACGATTCAGCTTGGTGGCCGCATTTGAGGTCTTCTTTTCTTCACGCAGAGCCTCGCGGACAATCCTCCTGGGGTCATACTGCCTGGGATCAAGCTTCTTCCAGTCGAGGTCCTCGAAGCCCTCACCGAGCTCCTCTTTCATCTGAACCTGCGCATTGTCGATCATGCGCTTGCCCTTTTTCACCCACTCGCCCATTTGTTTTGCGTAGTAGGGCAGGCGTTCGGGGCCAATGATCAGAACTGCCAGCAGCGCAAGCAGCAAAAGCTTTTCCGCGCTCAGACCAAACATGCCACGAGTTTACCCCCACCGCATCCAAGGAATATCCAAACTGGAATCTAAGCTGGGGCCAAGATGATCGACAAAATCTCAAGCTGGAAGTATTCCGAGGACCTTGCTTCCGAACCTGCCCACATTGCAAAGGCACGTCGCAGTGCTGAAGAGCTGGGAGTTGAGTCGGTAACGGTTGCAACCGGAAACCAGCTTGCAACACTTGCCGCGATTGCCGGTGCAAAGTCCATCGTTGAGGTTGGCACTGGAGCCGGGGTATCGAGCCTGTGGTTGCTCAGCGCCTCCGATGACTCCACGCTGACCACCATTGACGAGGAACCGGAATATCAGAACGTCGCGCGCGATAACTTCAAGGCGGCTGGGATCCTGCCCTCCAGGATCAGAGTGATTACCGGGCGCGCCTCTAGCGTGCTGGGGAATATGGCGGAAGCCGCTTACGACCTAGTTTTTCTGGACCTAGATCCCAACGATCTAGCCGCAGTCTTGGGCCAGGCAGTCTCGATTGCTAAGCCCGGAGGGGTAATTGTCTTGGCGCATGCCCTCTGGCGCGATCGGGTTCCAAACCCAGCGCTGCGTGAAGATGAGACCGATGCGATTCGGAAGGTAATCGACCACTTCGCCACAGACGAGGGTTACCTCACGACCATGTCCATGGTCGGCGATGGTTTGCTGGTGGTTGCTAAGAAGTAGCTACTTCTTGATGACGCCGGCTAGAACTTTGTGCAGTTCCTTAGCCTCATCATCATTCACAGAGACAACCAGGCGTCCGCCGCCCTCAAGTGGGACTCGCAAAACAATCAAACCGCGAGGTTCGCGCTCTGCCTCCATTGGTCCGTCTCCGGTGCGAGGCTTCATTGCTGCCATAAGAATTGACTCCTTGGGGGGTTTGCGGGGTCAATTATCCCAGATTTACGGGAGTTAAGCCACCTCGGAGCCGCTCAGCCATGCTCGGAGGCCGGCCTCTACGTCAAAAATGTGGCCAACGGGGACGTTCTCGTTGTCCGCATGCGCAAGCGAAGGATCACCGGGGCCATAGTTCACCGCTGGTATTCCAAGAGCTGAGAATCGGGCAACATCGGTCCAGCCATACTTCGGTCGCGCGGTTGCTCCGATGGCGGCAATAAAGGCCTTGGCAAGCTCGGTATCTAATCCCGGCCTTGCCCCCTCAGCAACGTCTATAACCTCAAGTTGAACCCCTTCGAAAACCTCCCGAAGGTAAGCCTCGGCATCAGCGGCACTCTTGCTTGGGGCAAAGCGGTAGTTGACCTCCACGTCACAGCTATCCGGAATCACGTTTCCCGCAATGCCCGCATTGATCCGCACCGCGTTTAGGCTCTCGCGGTAATCAAGCCCATCCACCGCAACCGTTTCGGGAGTGAAGCTAGCTAGGGTCTGCAGCACCGGCGCGGCGCTGTGGATGGCGTTGCTACCCATCCAGGGTCTTGCGGAGTGGGCCTTGATGCCGGCTGTCGTCAGCTTCACTCGCATCGTGCCATTGCAACCGCCCTCGACAAGCGCGCTAGTCGGCTCGCAGAGCACTGCAAACTTGCCCGAAAGCAGCTCTGGCTGCTCCCTAGCAATCCTGCCGAGCCCGTTGAGGGTGCTGTCCACCTCTTCGTGATCGTAGAAGATCCAAGTGATGTCGTGACTCGGCTCGGTGAGCTCTTTAGCAAGCTTGAGCATGACGGCAATGCCTGCCTTCATGTCTACCGATCCTCGGCCAACAATCGTCTGCTCTCTCTCGAAGTGATGCAGCTCGGCTGGAAGGTTTCCGGCAACCGGGACGGTGTCGATGTGACCTGCGATCACTACCCGATCCCGACCCAGGTTGGTTCTCGCAATGACCGCATCCTGATTTCGTATCACCTCGAGGTGGGAATGTTGCCTGAGCTCGGCTTCGATGGCATCGGCGAGAGCCTTCTCGTTGCCCGATACTGACTCGATATTGCAAATGTCGATGGTCAACTCGACCAGTGATTTGCTCAAATCCAGTTTCGGCATGCCAAAAAGGCTACCTGTATTCTTTAGCGGATGAGTGAGTTCCTCTCCGGTAAGGCCTGGGGTCATGGCCTGGCTACTCGCGCGAGCGACGGCCAGATTCTGGATGTTTGGTATCCAGACCCACAGCTTGGGCCTGCTCCGCAGTCAGACTTGCAGTGGTTTCCGCCCAAGGAGCTTGACCTTGTTGCTGGATCGGATGAGCTTCGGGAAGTCACAACCGAGGTGATTCGATGTGAAATCGATCTCGAGCTCGAGGTCACCAGCACCCAGGACGCCTACCTCAGACTCCACCTGCTGAGTCACCTCAAAGTCGAGCCAAACAAGATCAACCTTGAGGGGCTCATACCCAACCTCCCCATTGCGATCTTTACCGCCCGTGGGCCAGTTCTTCCGGATGTCTATGCCAAAAAGGCCATCGAGTTCAGGGCAGCTGGTGTAGCGCCGCATTCTCTGGACAAGTTCCCCAGACTGATTGACTACGTGGTGCCCCAAAAGGTAAGGATTGCCGATGCCAACCGAGTGAGACTCGGCGCTCACCTCGCTCCCGGCACCACCGTGATGCACGAGGGCTTCGTGAACTTCAATGCCGGGACCCTCGGCTCTTCGATGGTGGAGGGGAGGATCTCGCAGGGAGTTGTTGTCGGAGACGGCTCCGACATCGGTGGCGGTGCCTCAATCATGGGAACGCTCTCTGGTGGGGGCAAGCACAAGGTTTCAATTGGTAAGAGGGCGCTTTTGGGTGCCAACTCGGGTATTGGCATCTCAATTGGAGATGACTCGGTTGTCGAGGCCGGCCTCTACCTAACCGCTGGCACCAAGGTCACACTGATGGTGGACAAGCGCAGCCAAGTTGTGAAGGCGAGCGAGCTCAGCGGAATGCCGGGGCTGCTCTTTAGGCGCAACAGCCAAAACGGAGCGGTCGAGGCAATTGCCAGAGAAGGTGTCGGGGTTGAACTCAACACCGACCTGCACGCCTAGTTACTGAGCGAGTCCCAGCCCCTCGGCTCGAGGGGCTCGCCGTCGAGGTAAACACCGGATCCGGGGCTGACGATGCCAATCTGCTTGAAGCCTTTTGGTGGCGTCGAGCGGAATGTGGTCAAAAAGCTGTGGTCCTCACCACCAAACAGAACCCAATCCATGGGGCTTCGTTCGGTGCCTCTGCTACTGAGAGATTGGGCGGCCTGCTCCAAGACAGCCTGGTAGCCAAGCAGGCTCTTTGAATCGAGCTCAAGCTTGACGTCAGAGGCACTTGCCAGACGACTGGAATCGAGCGCCAGGGAGTCGGAGATATCCATCATGGCGGTTATCCCATCGCTTGCGATTACAAGCTCCAGCGGGGGCTGCGGCCTCAGCTGGATTCCTACCAGCTCCGGGTAGGAGGCGGCTAGCGAGCTATCCGGACTGAGCATGAGATCCAAGCCGGCAGCAGCCTTACCAAGGGTTCCTGCCACGCAAACCAGGTCGCCAGGGGTGGCTCCGGAGCGCAGAACTGCCTCCCTGCCCTCGAGATCTCCGGTCGCGGTGACGGCAATCACAATCTGGTCTCCGGTTGCAATGTCTCCACCGACGACCTCGGCCGATGGGCAAAGCTCGTCAATTGCCAACTGAAGGCCTTTGGCAAAGTCCTCGAGCCAGGAAAGCTTGGTTGCAGGTGGCAAAACGACCGCCACGACCAGCGCGGTTGGCGTTGCCCCCATGGCGGCAACATCCGCCAGATTGCTGGCGACGGCCTTGTAACCCAGGTCTGCTCCAGACGAGATATCCAGTCGGAAGTCCTTGCCCTCGACCATGGTGTCGGTCGTGATGACAAACCTAGGTTCGGCGTGCCGGATAACCGCAGCGTCATCGCCAGAGCCGACTTCGGCGCGGTTTGCAGGCCTTAGATGACGAACCGTCTCCTTGAGGGCAATCGACTCCCCGACCTCCGAGATGCTCTGGCCCTGATAGCTCACGCAACAACGCTAGCCTTATTTGGATGCGTTTGGTTCTTCTCGCCCTTGGCACACTGCTCCTTACCGGTTGCAGCGCAACCGTGAGCCTTGAGCCGGCGGCTGAAGCCAATGATCCAAACTGCGCCGAGGTCATGGTTCGCCTGCCCCAAGAGCTCGGAGAACACTCCGAGCGCCACACCAACGCCCAGGCGACTGCGGCCTGGGGTGACCCGACTGCCGTGATTCTCCGCTGTGGACTCGAGCCCGTGGTCGTATCTGATCTCCCGTGTGTCACGGCGGGCGAGGTGGATTGGTTGGTTGACGACTCTCTGGCCCCGAACTATCGGTTTATTAGCTTCGCCCGATTCCCTGCGGTTGAGGTGATTGTGGATTCCGAGAGAGCCTCCGGTGTCACTTCGTTGGAGCTATTGTCTCGAGCGGTGAGTCAAATTCCAGCAACGGCTTACTGCTCAGCTATTGGCGGCTAAACCCGGCTGGCCGCAAGGCCGGTCTGGATAAGCGTTTCAACCAGGTCTTCGAAGCTCACCGAGGTGGCCTGCCAGAGCGAGGGATACATCGAGATCGGGGTGAAGCCGGGCATGGTGTTTACCTCGGTGAGGACAAAACCCATAGCAGTTAGGAAGAAATCGACTCGCGCCAAACCGCTACATCCCAGCGCCCGAAAGGCTGCAAGTGCCTGCTGGTGCATTTGAGCCAGTTCCTCATCGGTTAGGGAGGTCGGAACCCTGAGCTCGGCAGAGTTATCGAGATATTTGGCCTCGTAGTCATAAAACTCTCGGCCAAACACAATGATCTCGCCGGCGAGCGAGACCTTGAGCTCGCCGGTTGGGAGCTCAAGCACCGAGCATTCCAGTTCGCGACCTACCATCTGGCGCTCCACCAAAGCGATGTCATCGTGACTGAGTGCAACCTCAAGCGCGGCCTTGAGTTCACTGAGGTCTGCGACCTTGCTCACTCCGACCGAGGAGCCCGAACTGGCCGGCTTCACGAAGACCGCGGGCTCAGCAAGCGCCTTGGCCTTTTCGACAATGGCCTGGAAGTTGCTTTCAAAATCTGCCCGTGTCACTACCAAGTCATCCGCAACTGCTATTCCGGCATCCCGGAAAACGGCCTTGGCCTTTGCCTTGTCCATCGCGAGCGCCGAGGCTAGAACGCCATTGCCGACATAGGGAATCTTCGCCAGCTGCAGGAGCCCTTGAATGCTGCCGTCTTCGCCGTTTATGCCGTGCAGGACGGGAAAGGCAATATCAATCTTTCCCAGCGACATTCCGGTCGCAGCCATGCGGAGCTCTCCCCCGCCAAGAGGAAACAGCAGCTCGGGCGAATCCTCGTTGACTTCGGGTTGATCCGCAAGCTTCCAGTCTGCGGAGATTGGCTCGAGAACATAGCGGCCGGACTTAGTGATGCCGACCGGAATAACCTCGTATTTCTCCTTGTCGATTGCCCCAAAGACTCCCAGGGCACTGACCAGCGAAACGGAGTGCTCGGGCGATGCACCACCGTAGATCAGTGCCAACCGTGGCATTAGAACTCCATCTCAACGTCGTCGGCGAGATTAAGCTGCTTGCCAAACTCGCTCGGTTTCATTCTTCCCTCGAGAACATCATTCACCTGGTTGACAATCGGCATTTCGATTCCCAGGCGGTTTGCGATTTCCAACACCGGAACCACTGAGCTCAGACCCTCGGCCGTCTGGGACAGCTGAGCCAGAACCTGATCCTTAGTCTTGCCCTTTCCGAGCAGCTCGCCCGCCTGGAAGTTTCTCGAGAGGGTTGATTCGCTGGTTGCGATTAGATCCCCCAAACCCGCAAGCCCAAACATCGTCCTGCGGCGGGCGCCGTGGGCAATTGCAAATGTGGTGATTTCGCTAAGCCCCCTGGTGATGATCGATGCCTTGGTGTTTTGCCCATAGCCGAGCCCGTTGACGATTCCAATGGCAACGGCTATTAGGTTCTTCAGCACACCACCGAGCTCGGTCCCAATCACGTCTTGGTTTGCGAAGACCGTGAAGTAATCACTGGAGCAAACCTTTGCCACCTCGCTGGCATGCTCGGCAGAGACACAAGCACACACCGCCGCAGCTGGTTCTCCCCGGGCAATCTCGAGCGCCAGGTTTGGGCCAGAGAGCACCGCAACCTGAGCCTCGGGGATCCCAAGAGATTCGGTGATGACCTCGCTCATCCGCTTACCGCTCTGAACCTCGAGGCCCTTCATGAGACTGATCACTATGACATCCGAGGGGATGAGCCCCCGCCAGGACTCGAGGCTCTTCCGAAGCTGCTGGGAGGGGACCGCCAGATAAAGCTGGCGGCAACCCGCTAGCGCCTCTGAAAGATCGCTGGTGGCTGTGACGCCCTTGGGGAGCAGGATTCCCGGAAGATATCTCTGGTTGCTGTGGCTGGAGTTGATTTCATCGACGGTCTCGGGATTGCGAGCCCAAAGGGTCAGCTCAGTTCCGCCATCGGCAATCACCTTGGCAACTGTCGTGCCCCAGCTGCCGGCTCCTAGAACGGCAATCTCACTCATGGCTTCTTGTAATTGCCTATCTCGCTCTGGGCGTGCTTGGTGGGATCCCACAGCTCCTTGGGCGGCTTCTCTCCCCTGAGCTCACCGACCAGGGCGGCCATGGTGTGCATGACCTTCTCGGTTGCAGCATTTACCTCTTTGGCACTGGGGTTTGTGCCGAGGTCAACCTTGATTGGCTTGCCGATTTTGATTCGAACGGTGTGGAAGGGATTTGGTCGGAAGGACTTTTCGTAGTTTCCCATGACCTTGTGAACCCCCCAGTGGGCCGCGGGCACAACCGGCACACCCAGTTCAGCCGCCATCCTGATTGCGCCATTCTTCCCACGCATCGGCCAGAGATCGGGATCTCTGGTGAGGGTTCCCTCTGGAAAAACCACCACGACCTGACCGGCCTTGATGAACTCCTTGGCGGCCCTGAGTGGCTCGTCGTTTGACTTGCCACCTCGGTAAACAGGTATTTGCCCGACCTTGGGAAGCGCCCACTTCAGGAACGGCACGCGGAACAGGCTCTCTTTTGCCAGGTAGTGCGGCACGCGCTTCATGTGGATGTAAACCGAATACGCAAAGGCGAGTGGGTCGAGGTAGCTGAGGTGATTCCCAACAAGAACGTAGCCACCCTTTGGAAGGTTCTCGACCCCCTCGGTCTTGATGTTGAAAAAGAGTCTTAGCAGTGGCGCCAAAAAAAGCGCGATGATGCGGAACGCAATTGTGTTCTCGCGCCGTGGAACCTTTGGCAGAGCCGCCTCAGCCATTGCTAGGCCTCGAAGTCAAAGTCAGCCCCGAGATCCTCAAGCTTTTGCAAGAAGCGCTCATATCCCCTAGAGATTAGCTGGACATTGCTCACTTTTGACTCACCCTTGGCGGCAAGTGCTGCCACGACATGGGAGAACCCCCCTCTGAGGTCCGGCACCCTGATGTCGGCTCCCCTGAGCTCGGTAGGGCCGGAGATTACCGCCGAGTGGTTGAAGTTACGTTGGCCAAAGCGACAGGGGTGGCCACCAAGACACTCGCGATAGATCTGGATATTGGCTCCCATTTGCACCAGAGCATCAGTAAAGCCAAAACGCTGCTCATAAACAGTCTCGTGAACGATCGAAAGCCCCTGCGCCTGAGTGAGTGCGACAACCAGTGGCTGTTGCCAGTCGGTCATGAAGCCGGGGTGAACGTCGGTCTCAATCACAACCGGCTGCAAACTCGAGCCGGGGTGGTAGAAGCGAATGCCCTCATCCTGGATTTCGAACTGCCCACCGACCTTTCGGAATACGTTTAGGAAGGTCATCATGTCGACCTGGCGAGCACCGCCAACAAAAATGTCTCCGCCGGTTGCCAAAGCAGCAGCGGCCCAGGAGGCAGCCTCGTTGCGATCCACCAGCGCGGAATGGGTAAAGCCCTTGAGGCTCTTGACCCCCTCGATTCGAATCACGCGGTCGGTGTCGACCGAGATGATTGCGCCCATCTTCTGCAGGATCGAAATCAGATCAATAATCTCTGGCTCGATGGCAGCTCCCGAAAGCTCGGTCTTTCCAGCTGCCGTGGTGGCGGTTAGCAAGACCTGCTCGGTGGCACCTACAGAGGGGTAAGGCAGCGAGATCTTGTTTCCCTTTAGCCCCTCAGGAGCACTCAGCCTGGTTCCACCCGGTTGCTTTTCAATCACCGCACCGAA
Source organism: Microbacteriaceae bacterium (assembly GCA_029979375.1). Classification (GTDB taxonomy): domain Bacteria; phylum Actinomycetota; class Actinomycetes; order Actinomycetales; family Microbacteriaceae; genus Aquiluna. The sequence goes on along the minus strand of JAPOHQ010000004.1, from coordinate 10,509 downwards.
TTCGCGAAGCACATCGAAGTGGAAGTCGACCGGTCTGGAACCAATTTCGCAACCCCCGAGGCCTGGAATAAAGGCCTCGCCGAGCCTGTGGAGCAGCGGTCCGCAGAAAAGGATCGGGATTCTTGAGCTGCCCGCATATGCGTCGATGTCGGTGACTCGAGCCTGCTCGACATTGCCCGGATCCAAGACCATGTTGCCGGTGGCCTCGTCGTGCTCGATCGAGACACCGTGGAGATTCAGAAGGCGCGCGACAATCTCGACATCCGAGATGTGAGGGACATCCAGCAGGGTGGATGGGGTTTCACCCAGAAGCGAAGCAACCATGGCCTTGGTGACCAGGTTCTTGGCTCCCTTCAGGTCTACGCGACCCGAAAGCGGCTTACCACCATTGATGGTGAGTTGGCTCAATCAGACTCCTTTGGCAGGGAGTGTCTTGGGTTTCCAGGACTCTCTTCTGGCCTCGTAGGCGGCTATGGCCTCCTCGCTCTGGAGAGTGATCCCGATGTCATCGAGGCCCTCCATGAGACGCCACTTAGTGTATTCGTCTATCTCGAAGCTGACCACGGTGTCCCCCAGGCGGAGCTCCTGGGCTGGCAGATCGACGGTCAGCTCAAGGCCTGGGTTAGCGTCAATCGCCCTCCAAAGCATCTCGGTGTCCGCGTCGCTGATTACCCCGGTCACAAGCCCCTGCTTACCAGAGTTGCCGCGGAAGATATCCGCAAACTTGGAAGAAAACACCGCCTTGAAGCCAAAGTCTCTCAGTGCCCAAACCGCGTGCTCCCTTGAGCTTCCAGTGCCGAAGTCGCTGCCGGCAATCAGGATCTGTGCCTTCGTAAAGGGCTCCTGGTTCAGCACGAAATCGGGATCTTGTCGCCAGTTGGCAAAAAGTCCGTCCTCGAAACCGGTCTTGGTGATGCGCTTGAGGTATACGGCGGGGATGATCTGATCGGTATCGACATTGCTGCGCTTCAGCGGTGCAGCAACTCCTGAGAATACTGAAATGCGTTCCATCTATGCCTCCAGATCCGAAGGGCTCGAGAGGGTTCCGCGAATTGCGGTTGCTGCCGCTACCACCGGGGAAACCAGGTGGGTTCTGGCACCCTTGCCCTGCCTGCCCTCGAAGTTGCGGTTTGAAGTCGATGCCGCGCGCTCCCCCGGGGCCAACTGGTCGGGATTCATGCCCAAACACATTGAGCAGCCGGCAAAGCGCCAGTCGGCGCCAAAGTCCTTGAATATCTTGTCCAACCCTTCGGCCTCCGCCTGCAGCCTCACCTTTTGGCTACCGGGCACGACCATCATCCGAACGCCGTCTGCCTTCTTTTTGCCCTCGATAATCGCCGCTGCGGCTCGCAAGTCCTCGATCCGAGCGTTGGTGCAGGAGCCAAGGAAAACGGTGTCAACGCGAATGTCTTTCATCTTGGTTCCCGGCGTCAGATCCATGTATTCCAATGCACGTTCGGCAGCCGCACGCTCGGTGGCATCGGAGTAGCTTGCAGGGTCTGGCACGCTGTCCAACAACGAAACTCCCTGGCCGGGGTTGGTGCCCCAGGTCACAAACGGGTCAAGGTTGTCGGCATCGATAAATACCTCGGCATCAAAGGTGGCTCCCTCGTCTGTCTTGAGGGTCTTCCAATACTCCATTGCCGCGTCCCAGTCGGCACCGGTTGGTGCGTGGGGGCGGCCCTTGAGATATTCAAAGGTTGTCTCGTCGGGGGCAACCATTCCTGCGCGAGCACCAGCCTCGATGGACATGTTGCAGATGGTCATACGACCTTCCATCGAGAGCGATCGAATTGCGCTTCCGCGATACTCGAGGACATAGCCCTGACCGCCGCCGGTGGAGATCTTTGCAATCACGGCCAAAATGATGTCCTTGGCGGTGACACCGGGCCGGAGGGTTCCCTCGACGTTGATTGCCATCGTCTTGAAGGGCTTGAGGGGAAGAGTCTGGGTCGCGAGCACATGCTCAACCTCGCTGGTGCCGATTCCCATGGCGAGCGAGCCAAAGGCGCCGTGGGTGGAGGTGTGAGAATCGCCGCAAACTACCGTCAGACCAGGCATGGTGAGCCCCAGCTGCGGACCAACGACGTGCACGATTCCCTGGTTCTCATCGCCCAGCGAGTGGATTCTGACGCCGAATTCCTTGGTGTTGTCCCTCAGGGCTTGAACCTGTGCCCGAGAGGTCGGCTCCGCAATTGGAAGATGAATGTCCTGGGTCGGGGTGTTGTGATCCTCGGTCGCAATAGTCAGGTCTTTGCGGCGGATGTCTCTGCCGGCCATCCGCAAGCCATCAAAGGCCTGCGGTGAGGTCACCTCGTGGATCAGGTGCAGGTCGATATAGAGCAAATCGGGCGCACCATTCTCGCCCTTTTGGACCAGGTGGTCCTTCCAGAGCTTCTCGGCCAGGGTAAGTGGCTTTTCGGTCATGGTTTCACCTCGCGAGTGCGCAATCCCCAAGTTTAGCCGAGGAGTAGATTGTTCTGGTGGCTCAAGCAACTAAGGCTGATCTCGCGGCAATTCAGGCAAGAACGGTCAAGGTACTTGCCACCGGGCAGTCTCTGGGAGGCTTTGGCTTCGGAGCAACCCTCTCGGTCGGGGCAATCATGGCCACCGAGCTCTCAGGAACGCCGGCCTGGTCAGGTGCGGCTGCAACCCTGAGCACTCTGGGTTCGGCCTTTGTGGCGATTCCACTTGCTAACGCCGCCTCAAAACGCGGTCGCAGGGTAGCCCTTGCTCTTGGCGCGGGGCTTGCGATCCTTGGTGCCGCGGGCATGATGCTGGCTGCGGGCATCAGGTCCTTTCCAATCGAGCTAATCTCCCTGTTTTTACTCGGCTCTGCAACCGCCGTCGGGCTTCAGGCCCGCTTCGCGGCTGCCGACATCCCAACCAGCAAGAAAAAAGGTCGTGATCTCTCAATAGTCGTTTGGGCAACAACCCTTGGTGCCGTGATCGGTCCAAACCTAATTGCCCCGGGTGAGGCTCTCGGTCTGGCCATCGGGCTGCCACACCTTGCCGGTCCGTTCCTGCTCACGATCATTGCCCAAACAAGCTCAACGCTTGTCTTTTGGTTTGGCCTACGCCCGGACCCACTTTTTGTTGCCCGCGAAGTCAGTGGCATTAGCGGCATCCCAGCTCGGCGCAAGGCCAGCGAAGCGATAGCCGTTATTCGAAAGACCCCTATCGCCGCCTTCGCGGTCATGAGCATCGCGCTCAGTCACATGGTGATGGTCTCGGTCATGTCGATGACCCCAGCCCACCTCTCAGGCGCGGGCCACTCGCTTGCGGATGTGGGGCTTACTATTTCGCTTCACGTTGCTGGAATGTATGCGTTTGCTCCGGTATTTGGAATAGTCAGCGACAAGCTCGGTGCTAGGAAGACGGTTCTCCTGGGCCAGTTGATTCTCTTGGTTTCGCTTGCGGTGTCAGGCTTTGGGCAGTTCGACTTTTATCTTGTGATGCTTGGTCTTTTTCTGCTGGGCCTTGGGTGGTCGGCAGCCACAGTTGCTGGGAGCGCGCTGCTGAGCGAGACGGTGGACGTCGCGGACCGCCCCCACGTTCAGGGCTTCAGCGACTCGCTGATGAGCCTCTCGGGGGCCTTCGGAGGAGCCATCTCCGGCACAATCCTCACCCTCTACACCTTCGGGGGCCTGAACGCCGCTGCGCTCTTGCCAGTGGTTTTGATTGTGCTCGGTGCCGCTTATTCAAGAAGGTGGAGATAAAAAATCTCGCTCCCGAGATTTTGTCATCAAGAGCGAGATTGTGACCCCAGGGGGATTTGAACCCCCGCTACCGCCGTGAGAGGGCGGCGTCCTAGGCCGCTAAACGATGGGGCCTTGGTGCAGTGCAACCCAAGAATCATGCCACAAATGACCCACTAGGGCAATTTATTTGCTCAACAGCTGCAGCTTGCCGGGGTGAAGCGTTACCGAGAACGGTGCATTGCCGACCAGCTCGCCATCGCAGGAGACCGGGAAGCCATCATTGGAGATCCGAATCTGCTTTGCCTTGAAAATCTCAACCTCCGAGTAGCGGATGTGCTCGCCCTTGTAGACGCTGGGAAAAATCTTCAGAAGCTTCGGCCTGGAAACCTCGTGCAGGATAAAGACCTCGAGCTCGCCATCCTGCATTTCGGATTCTGGGGAGATCTTCATTCCGCCACCAAAGTTCTTCACGTTGGCCACCCCGCAGAGCATCGCCTTGATCTCACGAGTCTTTCCATCCGCCTCGATTTTGTAGCGAATCGGCTCAAAGCTGGGAAGCTCTAGGAGCATGGCAGCGACATAGGAGTTAGGTCCCTTCGGCCAGCGCAGCGAGTTGGCGCGCTTGGCACAGAGCGCATCGAAGCCTGCCGAAACCGAACCGAATGACCAAAAGGACTTTGCTGAGGTTTCAACCCACATCACATCTACCGGCTTTGGCTTTTTCATACCCTCAACAATGTTGAGAACGGCAGCATCAGGATCTCCCAGCGGGACGCCGATTTCCCGAACCTGGTCGTTGCCGCTGCCGGCTGGAACCAGACCGATTGGCACCGAGTGCTCCATCGCGATGTTGACCCCCAGTTGGCTCGTGCCGTCTCCCCCGATGGCTACGATCGCCCCAATCTCAGAGGCGCTTAGGGCTTGGTTTGCTCGCTCACGAGCGTCGCTGGCACTCTGCCCGGATAGATCGATAGTTTTGACTCCTGCCTCGCGGAATGCCGCAAGGGCTCGATCGCCAATCAGATTTCCTCGACCCCGGTTTGCTGCGGGATTGATGATTACTCCTAGCGGCTTCATTGCCACCTCCTGGTAGTGCAAACATAGACTGATTCGTAAAGGAGCGCCATGGAAATCACGAAGCACAAGCACGCACTACTGGTGGTTTCTAATGCCGGCGAGCAGCTCGTGGTAGATCCGGGCTTCTATTCCACTCTGCCCGAAACCGAAAACGTGGTTGCGATCACGCTTTCACACGTGCACGACGATCACAGCCATCGGCCACACATCGAAGAGCTAATAGCCCGACATCCAGAGGCCAAGCTATTTGGCACGGCAGAGGTAGCAAACAAGCTAGATGGGTTACCCGTCAGTGCCGTCTCCCATGGAGATAGGCACGAGGTCGGCACATTTGTTTTGGAATTCTTTGGCTATCTGCACCAGGAGATTCACCGCAGCATTCCACTGGTCGAAAACTTTGGGCTGCTGGTCAACGACGAGCTTTATTACCCGGGAGACAGCTACACGATTCCGGAAATCAAGGTCAAGACCCTAGCCTGCCCGTCGAGCGCGCCATGGCTGAAGATTTCTGACGTTATGGACTTCTTGGCACATATCAAGCCGCAGAGGTGCTTCCCCACCCACAATGCCCTGCTGTCAGAGGAAGGCAATGCGCTTCAGAACGGCAGGATCCAGGAGGTTACGGAATCTCACGGAGGTCAGTTCCGCTACCTCATGCCTGGCGATCGCTGGGAGCTTTAGATCGCAACGATTACCGCACAGAGCAGCATCGCGACTGTCGTTCCACCCCAAAGCCGCTTCTCCTTCTGACTACGTGTCAGATTGTTTGCAACCGCCGAAAATGTGGTGAAACCAACTAGCAGCCAATTCACGACGCTATTTGTCGGAGCATCCAAAAGCGGGTTGAGCACTCCGGTTTGGGCCAGGTAGTGTCCCGCGACCGCGAGTGAAAAGAAGACGAAGAAGAATGCCACCACGCGCCATGCGGCGGGAAGGGTGCCCTTGTTTTGGCCACCGAAGGAGTACTCACCAAGCGGTGCACCGAGCACAATGGCAAGTTCAAAAAGGGCTAGAGCAGTGAAAGCGAAGACTAGAAAACCAGCTGCAAAAATCTCAAGCATTTTGCCGCCTCTGGCTGGGGTACCTGGACTCGAACCAAGAACAAAGGTACCAGAAACCTCCGTGTTGCCAATTACACCATACCCCAGGGGGACCTTAGGTCCGAGGCTCTATCTTAGCGGGCTGCCAGGAATGCATCCAGTCGGGCAACGGATGCCGCCTGACCCAGAATTTCAAGCGATTCAAACAGCGGCGGGGTGACCCGGCGACCAGAAATCGCGGTCCTCAGGGCCCCAAAAGCATCTCTGGGCTTGAGCCCCATGCCCTCGATGAGCGCAGAATTCAAGGCCCCCTGGATGCTGGCGGTGCTGAAATCAGCAAGATCTCCAAGCACCTCTCGGCACCTGCCCACTATCTCGGGGGCGTTCTCTGGAAGCTGCTCCATGGCCTGCGCTTCGTAGTCCACCTCGTCGCTAAACAGGAAGCGAATCATGTTCGATGCGTCACCGAGAACTGTTAGTCGCTCTTGCAGCAGCGGTGCTACTTCCGAAAGCTTTGCCAGCTCCGCATCGGATGGAGAATCGCTGAGCACCCCGTCCCGCTTGAGGTATGGCACCAACCTGCCAGCAAAGTCCTCGGGAGCAAGCAGCCTGATGTGGGCCGCGTTGATAGCGTCGGCCTTCTTCTGGTCAAACCTTGCCGGGTTTGGATTGACATCGGAAATCTCGAACTTCTCACACATCTCCTCGAGCGTGAAGATGTCCCTGTCGCTCGCGATTGACCACCCAAGCAGCGCCAGATAATTCAGCAGCCCCTCGCGGATAAAGCCGCGATCGCGATGCAGGAAGAGGTTGCTCTCAGGGTTGCGCTTCGAGAGCTTCTTGTTGCCCTCCCCCATTACAAATGGGAGGTGGCCAAACCTCGGGATGAACTTGGCGATGCCAGCCTCATATAGGGCGTTGTAGAGGGCAATTTGCCTCGGGGTTGAGGAGAGCAGGTCCTCACCTCGGAGAACGTGGGTTATGCCCATCAGGGCATCGTCAACGGGGTTCACCAGCGTGTAGAGGGGTTCTCCACCTGGTCGCACCACCACAAAGTCCGGGAAGGAGCCAGCCGGGAAGGTAACCGGTCCCCTTACAAGGTCGACGAAGCTGATCTCCTGGTCCGGAACCCGCAACCTAAGCGCCGGCTTCCTACCCTCGGCTAGGTAGCGCTCGCGATCTTCTGCGCTGAGGTTACGTTCAGAGTTGTCATAGCCAAGTTGCACCGCGCGACCGGCCGCCTTGTTGCGCTCCTCGATCTCCTCGGCAGTTAGGAAGCTTTCGTAGATGTGACCAGAGGCCTTCAGCTTCTCAACGACTTCCAGGTAGATCTCGCGCCGTTCGCTCTGGCGATAGGGGCCGTTTGGCCCGCCAACATCAATCCCCTCGTCCCAGTCGAGCCCGAGCCACCGCAAAGCCTCGACCAGTTGGGAGTAGCTCTCCTCGCTGTCACGAGCGGCATCGGTGTCCTCGATGCGGAAGATGAACTTGCCTCCCACTTTGCGCGCATATGCCCAGTTGAACAGTGCGGTGCGGATGAGGCCGACGTGTGGTGTGCCGGTCGGTGAGGGGCAAAACCTGACGCGAATATCCGATCCGGAGGCGTCTGTGATTGGTGCGGTGATCTCAGTCATAACTAGAGCAAAGCCTAGGTGACATTGTTTCTGAGGATGCCGATTCCCTCGATTTCACACTCCACCTGGTCACCGCTGACGATTTTAGAAATGCCACTGGGCGACCCGGTCAAGATGACATCGCCTGGTTCCAGGGTCAGGTTCTTCGATATGAAGCTGATGAGCTCCCAGGGATCAAAGACCATCTGAGAGGTCGGTGAGTCCTGCCTCGTGTCGCCATTGATCCGCGATGTCAGCTGCTTCTGAGTGGGATCGAAGTCGGTCTCAATCCAAGGCCCCAATGGGCAGAAGCTGTCGAATGCCTTCGCTCTCGCCCACTGCAGATCCCTGAACTGCAGATCCCGGGCGGTGACATCGTTCGCAATCGTGAATCCCAAGACCGCGTCTTTGGCTTGGGTTGGCTCGATGTCTTTGACCCGCTTGCCAATCACGATCGCAAGCTCAACCTCAATCTCGACCTGCTGTGACTGGTGAGGAAGCACTATCGGGGTTTCGTGAGCGGTCAGCGAAGAGGAAGGTTTGAAGAAGAACAGGGGCTCGCTCGGGGGCTCCTGGTTGATTTCGTGGGCGTGATCTGCAAAGTTCAACCCGACGCAGATCACCTTCTTGGGCTGGATTGGAACCTCTAATTTGACCTCTTGCAGCTCTGCTGATTCGCCGGTGGCAACCAGCGAATAGGGAGAATCAATGAGCGCGATTGAGGATCCTTCGAGGATCCCGTAGTGAGTTTCTCCGGCTTGGCTAAACCTCACAATTTTCATTTTTTTAGTCTTTCAGCTTCAACATCCAGTTGTGTTTGTCGCTTACGGTTCCGTATTGAATTCCGGTCAATTCTTTGCGAAGGGCTACTGTCAGTTCGCCAGGCTCATTGCCGGCGATGAGGATTTCTTCTTCCTTGGATTTGAGCAGTCCGACCGGGGTGATTACGGCCGCGGTTCCGCAGGCAAATACTTCAACAATCTCGCCGCTGGCGGCCTTCTCTCGCAGCTCACTGAGTTCGAAGCGACGCTGGGTGACTTTGTGGCCGCGGTCCTCGAGCAGGGTGATGACCGAATCACGAGTGATGCCGTGGAGGATGGTGCCATCAAGCGATGGTGTCACTACCGAACCGTCCTTGTAGATGAAGAACAGATTCATACCACCGAGTTCTTCGATATAGGTGCCGCTTTCGGCATCGAGGAACATGACCTGCGAGCAGCCGTTTTCGTTGCCCTCCTGCTGTGCAAGAAGCGATGCCGCGTAGTTGCCTCCGGTCTTTGCCTCACCGGTGCCGTGCTTGCCGGCCCTTGCCGAGCCGAGGGCAATCCAGATTGAGACGGGCTTGATGCCTCCGGTGAAGTAAGGCCCAACCGGCGATGCGATCAGCCGGTATTCCACTCGGTTCGCGGGCCTGACCCCTAGATAGTTCTCGGCCGCAATCTCAAAAGGTCGGAAATACAGGGTCTTTTCGCCCTCTGCCTCAGGAACCCAGTCGCCATCAACCGCAATAAGTTGCCTGAGCGACTCGATGAAGATATCTTCTGGGAGCTCTGGCAGTGCCATCCGCTTGGCAGATTTTTGCAGGCGCTGGGCGTTCTTCTCTGGTCGGAAGGTCCAAATCGAGCCATCGGGATGGCGGTAGGCCTTGATGCCCTCAAAGATTTCCTGGCCGTAGTGCAGCACCGCCGACGATGGGTCCATCATTATGGGGCCGTAGGGAATCACCTCGGCAGAGTGCCAACCTTTTCCCTTTTCCCACACAACGACGACCTGGTGGTCGGTGAAGTGAGTTCCGAAGGTTGGGGCAGCCAGCACCTTGGCGCGCTCGTCGGCAGGCGTGGGGCTCGGGTTCTTGGTTATCGAAAACTGCATTCTCTAGATCTTTTCCAGAATCGCTTGCGCAATCTCATCGGTGCTGCGACCGGTCTTACCCTCGAGCAAATCCGCGGCAACAGCGTTTTCAATTCTTTCGGCTGCCTCGATGTGACCAAGGGTCTTAGCCATGAGTGCCGCGGACAGGATTGCTGCGGTCGGATCAGCCAGGTTTTTTCCGGCGATGTCTGGGGCAGATCCATGGACGGGTTCGAACATGGAGGGAAATGCCCCGCTGGGGTTCAGATTAGCGGATGCAGCGAGCCCAATTCCACCAGATATAGCCGCAGCTAGGTCGGTGATGATGTCGCCAAAGAGGTTGTCGGTGACAATCACGTCAAATCTCTGAGGGGAGGTGACCATGTGGATGGTGGCGGCGTCGATGTGCATGTAATCGTGGCTGACCTGCGGATAGCCCTGAGCGATCTCTGCGACCGTCCTGGACCAGAGCGAGCCGGCGTGCACCAGAACATTGGTCTTGTGGACCAGGGTCACGTGCTTCCGCTCTCTGGTTTGAGCCAGCCCGAAGGCGTATTCCACAGCGCGACGAACGCCAAACGCGGTGTTCACGGAAACCTCGTTGGCGAGCTCCTGCTCGGTTCCCACTCGCAGCGCACCACCGTTGCCAACATAGGGGCCCTCGGTGCCCTCGCGGACAACCACAAAGTCGATCTCGGAGCTACCAGACAACAGCGATACGACCCCCGGGTAGAGCTTGCTGGGTCGGAGATTTATGTGGTGGTCAAAACTGAATCGAAGCTTTAGCAATAGGCCGCGCTCGAGGATTCCCGATGGGACTTGAGGGTCACCGATCGCCCCCAACAGAATCGCGTCGTGTTTTGCGAGCTGATTCAAGTCATCATCGCTGAGAATCTCGGCGGTGGAAAGATATCGTCTGGCGCCAAAGTCATAGGTGGTTGGAGTGAAGGAAACCCCAGATTTTTCAAGAGCCTGCAAGGCAACAGCTATGACCTCTGGACCGATTCCATCACCGGGAATGACTGCCAGATTTAGATTGCTCACGTTTGCCTCACAGATTGACTAAGACAACCTTATTGGCTTTTTTACTCGTTTTAACGGCCCTTTGGGGCCGCCGTCCAGTTTCTGTGAGTTAGTCGCCAACGATTGGCAAACCGAGTTGGCTCGAGGCATTGGCAACCGAACCGCCATTCACCAGCTGACCCGTGAAGCCCATGTCCTTCATGA
>JAPOHQ010000049.1 GCA_029979375.1 Microbacteriaceae bacterium | reverse complement strand
TCGCCGAAGACCAGGACCTTGGAATCTTTCTGCATTGCCCTCGCAAGCCCGGCCCCAACGGCCTTGGCAATTGCCATTTCGCGGTAATTACTCATGCTCACCCATCTGATCCTCATAGGCGCGCAGCCAGGCTTTTTGCCTTTCGATCTCAGGGTGCTCGGAAGAGTAGACGTTGTTGAAGATGTCCTCGAGCGGCGGCTTGGGTAGCGCGAAGGTCTGCTCGCGGATATCTCTCGCGAGCTCGTCTCCGGCGGCGGCGACCTCTTCAAAGAAGTCGTCTTTGACTCCCTGTCGCCTGAGGAAGGTTTCGAAGCGGATTATGGGATCGCGCTGACGCCAATACTCGACCTCAGCTTCGTCACGATACTTCGTTGGGTCATCGCTGGTGGTGTGGGCACCAATCCGGTAGGTAAGCGCCTCGATCAGGAAGGGTCCCTCGCCCTCTCTCGCCTCATCCATGTGAATCTTGGTGGCGGCATAGCAGGCCAAGACATCGTTGCCATCCACCCGCAGACCGCGGACCCCAAAACCCTCTCCCCGTCGGTAAAGCGGAACCTTGGTTTGGCTCTCGATGTTCGCCGAAATGGCCCACTGGTTGTTCTGAATGAAGAAAAGAATTGGCGCGTGATTCACGGCGGCAAACAGAAGGGACTCGGAGACATCGCCCTCGGCGGTGGCGCCATCTCCGAGATAGGAGATGACCGCTAGGTCGTTCTCTAGATCACCGGTGCCAACCTTGCCGTCTAGCTTCACACCCATCGCATAGCCGACGGCATGCAAAACCTGCGACCCCAGCACAATGGCGTAGAGGTGGAAGCGAGTCTCCTCGGGATTCCAACCCCCGTGGTTAACACCGCGCATCATCTTCAGAATCGACATCAGCTCGACGCCGTGAGTGATGGCAACGCCGTGCTCTCGATAGCTGGGGAAAATGTGATCGTTCTGCCCAACCGCATAGCCGGAGCCAATCTGAGCGGCCTCCTGGCCTATGGCTGGAACCCAGAGTCCTAGCTGCCCCTGGCGCTGCAGGGCAATGGCTTCCTGGTCAAACCTGCGGATGCGAGCCATGTCGCGATAGAAGGTCTTTAGCTTGTCTTCGTCGAGCGAATCGATGACCTCACCGTAGCGCTCGTAGCCCTTCTCGACCCCATAGGTGCCGTCTTCGCTCAATAGCTGAAGCCTGGGCTCTTGATTAGCGGGGGTCACTCAAGCTAATTTACCGACCCGCTTGCGAGAATGGGCCCATGTTGCGATTTGTTGTCTCCTCGATTGTTAACGCCGTAGGGCTCTGGGTTGCCACGCTCTTGGTGCCGCAGGTCAATGTCATGCCCTACGGAGGCGATGGCCTCTGGGAGACGATTGGAACATTCCTGGTCATCGGCGCGCTCTTCGGCATCGTCAACGCGGTCATCGCGCCGGTAATCAAGGTTCTGGCCTTCCCCCTCTACATTCTCACCTTCGGGCTCATCGCCTTTGTCATAAACGGCGCCATGCTGCTTTTGGTTGCCTGGCTCAGCAGCCTCTTAGGCGCAGAGGTATTCAGCATCGAGGGCTTCACCACCGAGGGTCTAACAATTGACTCGCTGGGTTGGGCGATCCTCGCCGCCATTGTGATGTCGATTGCCAGCTTCCTCACTCGAAGCGTTCTTAGGGTTTTGAAGATCAAATAGCGCTTGGTTCTTTTTCTGAATCAGCGCTGCTTCGCGCCAGCTTCTGAGAATTGATGGGGCAAAATGGGCGCGTGAGCAAACTTTCTGCCCAGCCGCTTTCCCCGCTCGATGGCCGCTACCAGTCTCAGGTCGGGGAGCTAGGAAACTACCTGAGCGAAGCGGGGCTGAATCGGGCCCGGGTCCACATCGAAATCGAGTGGCTCATCTGGCTCGTGCAGCACGACCTGCTGCAGACCGGCAAGAGTTTGAGCGAAGCGGAAATATCCATGCTTCGCGAGGTTCACAGCGGCTTCGGGGACGAAGCGGTCAAGAAGCTTGCGGAGCACGAGGCCATCACCCGTCACGATGTGAAGGCCGTTGAATATTTCATTCGGGATCAGCTGGCAGCCATGGGCCGCGAAGACTTAGCGGAACTGGTTCACTTCGCCCTCACCTCAGAGGATGTCAACAACCTCTCCTACGCCGTCACGATTCGTGATGCCTTTGACAACATCTGGTTGCCCAGGCTGCGCGAGCTAAGGGCCAAGCTTGCAAAACTTGCCAAAGAAAATGCCGAAACCGCGATGCTCTCCCGCACCCACGGCCAACCGGCAACGCCCAGCACCCTTGGCAAGGAGTTGGCGGTGTTCGTGGGAAGACTGGACAGGCAGCTCTCGCGCATCGATGCTCAGCCGCTGCTCGGCAAGTTTGCGGGTGCGACGGGAACCTATGCGGCCCACCTCGCTGCCGCTCCGGAAGTTGATTGGCTGGCGAACTCTCGGGAGTTCGTGAAGAGCCTCGGTGTGACGTTGAATCCGATTACCACCCAGATTGAGCCTCATGACTGGCAGTCGGAGCTGTTCCAGAAGGTAACCCACATCAATTCGATCCTCCACAACCTCGCAACAGATATCTGGACCTATATCTCGCTGAACTACTTCAAGCAGATACCGGTCAAGGGTGCGACCGGATCGTCAACCATGCCTCACAAGATCAACCCGATTCGGTTTGAGAATGCCGAGGCGAACCTCGAGCTTTCAAACGCAATCCTTGGCTCACTTGCCAGCACGCTCATCACCTCCAGGCTGCAGCGCGACCTGACCGACTCCTCCTCTAAGCGGAACATCGGCGTTGGAGTCGGACACTCGCTGCTGGCGATCGACAACCTCAGCAAGGGTCTGGATGAGATTGCAGTAAACGAAGCAGTGATTTTGACGGACCTCCTTGATAACTGGGAGGTTCTTGCCGAGGCAATACAGACGGCGATCAGAGCGGATGTCGCAAGGGGAGACTCCAAGATTTCCGACCCTTACGCGGTTCTCAAGGAACTGACTCGCGGAAAGCGAGTTGGGGAGGAAGACATCAAGGCCTTCATTGAAGCGCTTGATGTTTCACAACAAACCAAAGAGCGGCTGTTAGTTCTAAAGCCCCAGACCTACACCGGCCTTGCGGCCGAGCTGGTAAAACTTCTAGCCAACTAGCGAAGCTTTGGCCTGTTTGGGTCCTGGTCGTCGGGCTTGAAGCTCAAATCCAGCGTTGCGACAATGACAATTGACCCAATGAAGGTTGCGAGTGCACCGATAACTGTTGGCTCAAACTGCCTGGTTCCGTAGGCAACGATTACCCCGACAAAGGCGGCTGCGATAAGCGAGATTGTCAGGTAGGAACGTAAGTTTGCGAAGCGCTTCACCCGAGAAGCCTACTTCTTCTCTTCGGTAGTAGCCGCGATGCCCCAGTGGACACCATAGAGAATCAGGAAGGCGCCAAAAAACCCAACCGCGCTGACCTCGTCCAGGCTGGCAGCCACAAACAGCACCCCCAGGGCAATAAGCAGAACTGCGCTAATCAACAAGTCGCGCCCCAAACGATCCCCAAAGCCAAACCTCGAGGCGAGATAGAGCTCAAAGGCACCAATCACTAGACCAAAGCCAGCAACTGTGATGCTGAATAAGGCCAGCTGGCTTGTTTCAGACCTGGTAAGCGCAACGCTCGCCGCAACCGCCACCACAACTCCCGCCACAGCAATTGGCAACTGGTTCCTGGCCTCCGTGGAACCGAGCGCAAGAGAGAGGATCCCGACTGCCAGAGCCACCGCAGCCACCAAAAGGCTCAGCAGCCCGATCTGGGCGCTGTGATCTTGAAAAAAGGTTATGAACAGGCCAACCGGTAGAGAGATGAGGGCCCTAAGGCCTGCTGCTTTTCGCACCTGGCTAGCTTGGCATATTCATGAAGCGCGAGTACTGGCCCTGGAAGGCAACAGTGACGGTGCCGGTGGGTCCATTTCGCTGCTTCGCAAGGATCAGATCGGCCTCGCCGGCCCTCGGGTGATCCTTTTCAAAGATTCCCTCGCGGTGGAGCAGGACGACCACATCGGCATCCTGCTCCAGCGATCCGGACTCACGAAGGTGAGAGAGCTCGGGACGCTTGTCCTTCGACTGCTCAGCCTGACGGTTGAGCTGCGAAAGGGCAACCACAGGGATATTGAGTTCTTTGGCAAGTAGCTTGAGGGCCCGGGAGAACTCGGACACCTCCTGCTGCCTTGACTCAACCTTCTTGCCACTGGACATCAGCTGGATGTAGTCAATGACCACCATCTTTAGATCCACCTGCTGGGCAAGACGACGGCACTTGGCCCGGATCTCAACTAGCGACATGTTTGGGCTGTCGTCGATATACAGGGGAGCATCATTGATTTCTCCCCTGACCGCGGCCAACTTTGCCCAGTCGCCCTCGCTGAGGGTTCCCTTTCGCATGCTCTGCAGATAGATGCCGCTCTGAGCGCTAAGCATTCGCATAGCGATCTCGGATCGGCCCATTTCCAGTGAGAAGAAGATTGTGGGTTGATTGCGCTTCAGCGCCGCATGGCGGGCGAGATCAAGCGCGAAGGTCGACTTACCGACCGAAGGTCTGGCAGCGACAATGACCAATTGGCCCGGGTGAAGTCCGTGGGTGTAGCCATCTAGGTTCGTAAAGCCGGTCGGGATCCCGGTTAGCTCGCCGCCTCGATTCTGGGCAAGCTCTATGTCGCGGATTGCGACCTCAATGGATTCGCTCAGACCGACGTAGTCTTCTTTGGCGGATTGTGAGGCAACCTGAAAGATCTCAGACTGGGCTTGGTTGACCAGCTCCTCGACTTCGCCCTGACTCTCATAGCCAGACTGAGCGATTCTTGTTCCCGCCTCAATAAGCCTTCTCAGGATGGCTTTGTCGGCGACAATCTTGCCGTAGTAGCTCGCGTTAGCAGCAGTGGGAACAAAGCTCGTGAGCGAGTGCAGATAATCGGCACCGCCGGCCTTCAGAAGCTCCCCCTGCTTCTTCAAGTAATCGGTCACCGCAATCACATCGGTTGGCTCGCCGCGACCAAACAGGGTCACAACGGCATTGAAGATCAGCTCGTGCTTTGGGGCGTAGAAGTCAACTCCCGCTACCACCTCGAGCACATCCGCCACAGCCTCTTGGCTAAGAAGCATGCCGCCGATTGCGGACTGCTCAGCCTCCAGATCGTGGGGGGCAACGCGAGCATCTCCAGTAGCTACTGGTGCCAACATTGACATAATTCACCCTCCAAAATGACTGAGCCTTGTATAGCTTGGGCCTCCGACAATTAACTTTCAAATCGTCCTGTGGATAACTGTGGATAACTATGTGGAAACACGCCGAACAAACTTGTGGATAACCTGTGGATAACTTTCTGCAGGTGTCAAAAAGGCCTGATTTTTCGCGGTTTTGCCTGTGGAAACCGTGATATTTGAAAACCCTAAAGCTAGACCTTAGGGTTGTGGAAAAGCTGGTGAAAACACGCAAAAAAGAACCGACCCGCCACCTGGCGAGCCGGCTCTTGTTCAGCTTTTATTTACTTCGCGGCAACTACCTGCAGCGAGAGGTTCGCAACTAGCTCTGCGTTGAGGCGCACGGTGGCCTCGAACTTGCCAGTCGATCGAATTGAACCCGAGATCTCAACCTTGCGCTTGTCGATCTCACCGATGCCCTGAGCCTTCACGGCCTCTGCGACATCGGCGGTCTTCACGGCACCGAACAGGCGGCCGTTGCTGCCTGCCTTCATGCTGATCTTGATTGGGTTTGCCTCGAGCTTGGCCTTGAGGGCCTTAGCCTCTTCCTCAGACGCGATGGCCCTTGCCTCGCGAGCTGCGCGAATCGAAGTCACCTGCTTCTCTCCACCGCGGGTCCAAACAACTGCCAGACCGTTGGGGATCAGGTAGTTGCGGGCGTAGCCGTCTTTTACCTCGACGACATCGCCTGCGCTACCGAGACCGGAGACCTCGTTGGTCAAAATTAGCTTCGACATTGGATCTCCTTTAGCGTCCTGCGCCGGAGTATGGCAACAGGGCCATCTCGCGGGCGTTCTTAATGGCCTTGGCGATCTTGCGCTGGTCCTGCACCGATGCACCGGTGATGCGACGAGCGCGGATCTTGCCGCGGTCCGAGATGAACTTACGTAGTGTTGCGACGTCCTTGTAATCAATTACGTCGATCTTGATGGTCTTGACCGGGGCAAGCTTCTGGTTCTTAGCCATGTTGCGCTTGCGGCGGTCAGCTGACTTTCCTGCCATTTTTTACTTTCTCCTGAAATCTTTTCTAGAACGGTGCTTCGTCTGCTGGAGCATCCTGGGGGTTTGCCCAGGCGTCAGCGCCAGATGCGGTCTCGGCCTTCTCGCCACCCCAGGGTGACTCGACTGCCGCAGACTCACGGGCGCGCCTTGTTACGGCCGCGGTTGCATAACGCAGGCTTGGTCCGACCTCGTCGATCTCAAGCTCAAGCGATGCGCGGGCCTCGCCCTGGGCGGTTTGGTATGCACTCGGTGCCTTCAGGCGACCGGTCACAACGACCCTGGTCCCCTTGGTCAAGCTCTGAGCAACATTCTCGGCAGCCTCACGCCAGGCAGTGCAGCGAACCCATACGGTCTCGCCGTCTACCCACTCGTTGGTCTGACGGTTGAATGTTCTCGGAGTTGAGCCAACCCTGATGGATACGACTGCAACACCACTCTGGGTGTAACGGAGCTCTGGATCGTCGGCAAGGTTGCCAACGATTGTTACGCTCACCTCGCCAGCCACTACTCTGCCTTCGCTCCGGCTGGGCGCTTACCGCCAGCGCGAGGAGGACGACCGCCACGTGGTGCACGGCTCTTCTCCTCTGGAACAAACTCAACAGGGTTGATGCTGAAGACGGCGTCCTCGAGGCGCAGCACCTTGGTGCGAAGCACGCTCTCAGAAAGCTTTAGCTGTCTGTCTAGCTCGACAACGGCCTCGTAGCCGCTGGTCAGGTTGATGACGGCATAGATGCCCTCGGAGTTCTTCTTGATCTCGTAGGTCATGCGGCGTCGGCCCCAGATGTCGACCTTGTCCACGGT
>JAPOHQ010000048.1 GCA_029979375.1 Microbacteriaceae bacterium | reverse complement strand
GTTGAGACCGCAACCACGTACACCGACCAGTTCACGAAAATGAAGAACGAGGCAATCGCCACCCACTTGAGCTTCGCCGGGCTCCTCACAAGTTGCCCCAATTGCCCCCAGGTCTTGGTCAAGGTAACCAGCACTGCAGCGAAAAGGAAGCCAAACACCACTCGCCAAACGATTACCTCAAATGGATTTGCGAACTCAGCCGCGTTGATGATCAGCGGAAACGAGCCCCAGATTAGATATGCGCCAACCCCTAGAAGGAGTCCGGTTGTGGACTCGGAGCGCTGCTTCACGAGAAAAGCTTAGGGGCGGAGAAAAGAAAACGGCCCGGGTTCTCCGGGCCGTCTTACTAGGTTTTGTTTAGCGCTCGATGATTGCTAGCACGTCGCGAGCAGATAGAACCAGGTACTCCTGGCCGTCATACTTGAGCTCAGTGCCACCGTACTTCGAGAAGATAACGCGGTCGCCCACATTCACGTCAACCGGGATGCGGTCACCCTCATCGCTGAAGCGACCTGGACCAACGGCGATAACCTCGGCCTCCTGTGGCTTCTCCTTTGCGGTGTCAGGAATGACTAGTCCGGAAGCTGTTACCTGCTCAGCCTCCAGCGGACGAACGACAATACGATCTTCGAGTGGCTTGATAGAAACCGACACTTTGACCTCTTCTTTACTAAAGATTTTGGTTTAGCAGACTCGGCATCCGAGTGCTAAGGAAAACTTTAGAACTTATTTAGCACTCAGTCAAGGCGAGTGCTAGGGGTGTTTGTTCGCCCTTAGAAAAGGGTTCAGGCGCCGCTCCCCGGGTCAAAACCAAGGGTGCGGCGCCTGACAAGCACTTGTCTGCAAGCGAAGCCGGGTGGCTCTCCCTGCTTCACTAACGGCCGTGGTTATCCCACATGCCACCGAATCCTCTTCTGAATTCGAACCACTCAAGCTCCCCCGTCTGGAGTCCAGGGAAGTCTGAGATGACCAGTGCCCTAAAGATAACTCCGGAGGTGATGAAAATAATCCACAGCGCCACCGAGAGATATCCCAAGACGGTACCGGTTATCGCCAGCGAGCGCCCATTTTCACCCGAGCGCTTGATCTGAGCCAGCGCAACGTGACCGGTGATTATTGCGATCAACCAGCCGAAGCCACTCAGTGCGGACGCCAGCGAGACCACTGCCAGCGTGTTCAGGGAGCGGAAGTCAAACTTCTGCTTCAGCACCGGGTCTTTGGGATTGGTCGGGGCTTCCTGCGGCTTGGCCGCAGCCTTCTTTTCTGCCATCGGGCACCTTTCGTTTGGTGTTAGAGGAGCCAATCAGTTCAAGCTGAGGTTTACCGGGAAACCCCCTGTGAAATCTCAGGGTGTTTGCACAACAGTTACTGGCAATGTCGACTCAGCACCAAATCCCAGCGAGCTGGGGGCTCTGCCCGACATGACCAGCTGGGCTCCGAGCGCGGCGATCATCGCGCCGTTGTCGGTGCAAAGCGAAAAGCGCGGAATCCTAAGCTCTATGCCTGCCTCACTGCAGCGGCGCACGGCCTCCTGTCTGAGTCGGGCATTGGCGACCACCCCTCCACCCAGCAGCAGACGGGGAACCCCAAACTCCTCGCAGGCCCAAAGGGCCTTGGTGAGTAGGACGTCAATGACAGCCTCTCGGAAGCTAGCGGCGACATCTGCGGTCGAGTAGCTCTCGTTCGCCTCTTCACACTTCTCCACCCAGCGTGCGACTGCGGTCTTCAGTCCAGAAAAACTGAAGTTGTATTTGTTTCGCTCCATGTCCTTGGGAAGCATCAGGCCCCTTGGAAATCGAATTGCGGCCGGATCACCAGATTCTGCGGCCTTGTCGATCTCTGGACCTCCTGGGTATGGCAGGCCCAAAACCCGGGCAACCTTGTCGAATGCCTCTCCGGCCGCGTCGTCAATGGTCTCGCCCAACAGCTCCACGTCATCCAGCAGGTCCCGGACTAGTAGGAGCGAGGTGTGGCCACCGGATACCAAGAGGGCAATGGTCGGAAGCTCAACCGCGCCTCGTTCTAGGACATCCGCACCAACATGGGCAACCAGGTGGTTGACGGCATAAATCGGTTTATCGCTGCCGACTGCGAGCCCCTTGGCGGCTCCAATGCCAACCATCAGGGCACCTGCCAGTCCAGGCCCATTGGCGACTGCAATGGCGTCGATCTCGTCGAGCTCAACTCCGGCCTGAGCGAGGGCCTGATTCAAAGTTGGTTCGATTGCCTCAAGGTGTGCCCGGGCGGCAACCTCGGGAACCACTCCGCCATACTTTGCATGCTCGTCCATCGAGCTGTGGAGGGCATTGGCCAGGAGGCGATTTCCGCGCACTATCCCGACTCCGGTCTCATCACAGCTCGATTCAATGCCAAGTATCAGGGGCTGCGTAATCTCCTTGAGCATCACCAGAGCGTTCTCACCGGAGGGTCGGTAGTAGTTCTTCCTGATATCAATCTGTTCGAAGCCAAGCGACTTGTAGAGCTCGATTGCCGCGGAATTTGACTGCTTTACCTCGAGGAAAATCTTTTCGCTGCCGTTGGCTCTTGCAACCTCAATAAGCCGATTCATTAGCGTCCGGCCCAGTCCCTTGCCGCGATGTTCTTTGCCGATGGCGATGGTTTGGATGTCAGCGGCATAATCCTGTGGGCTTAATCGAAGCCCTGCGTAGCCGATCAGCTCTTGGTCGAAGAGTCCGAAGTAATGAGAGTGCTGGGTGGAGAGCTCAGCTGTCATGTTGCGTTCACTCCAGGCCTCTGACTCAAAGACCTGATTCTCGAGCTGCATCACCTCGTGGAGCAACTCGATGGTCAACTTCTTGATCTCCATTAGCCGCTCACCTTCTTTCCCTTCGAAGGTGTGACATCCGGTGAGCGCAGGTAGATGGGCGAGCTATCGCTCAGATCCTGACTGGTGCTAGCAAAAAACTTTGCATTCAGCCTGGCATCCGATGCTCCCGCAAGGTGCCGAAAGTCTTGGAACTGGCCGAGCTGCTCCGACGTGGTCAAAAAGGGCCCATCGAGGCGCAACCCGTTCTCATAGGTTGCCGCAAACAGCTCCCGCCGCTTGGCATCGGAGGTTACCAAAACCTTTCCGGGCTGCTGGTAGGCAAGGGCATCCAAAACCATCACTCCCCTGAGCGGCACACCCAAAGAAGCCGCAATCGTCTTGGCTGCGGCGATGCCTACCCTCAGCCCGGTATAGGAGGCGGGCCCACGGCCAACCAGGACTTCCGTAACTTCTGCAATTCGTTTCCCAGCGCTGGCGAGGGCTTCTGTGAGGCAATCGCCGATGTTTTCGGCGTGGCCAAAAGGGTCAGCATTATCGATGAAGGAAAGCTCCTTCTGGCCATCGAATACCGCGACCGAGGTTCCCGCAGTGGTGTCAATCGAGAGAAGCAAGGTCCGCCTCCTCCCAACGCCTGCCCACCGGCTTGAGCTTTAGGACTCGCGACTCGTCTTGTGCCGAACGATCAATCTCGATCTCCAGGTAATTCTCGACATAGCCCTCCAAATAGTCTCTGGCCCACTCGATAACGACAATGGATCTCTCGAAATCGATGTCGAGGTCATCGAGTTCAACGGCGGACTCCAGGCGATATGCATCGACATGAACCAGAGGCCCCATGCTGGTTCGATGGGTTCTGGCCAAAACGAATGTCGGGGACTGGATGGTTCCGGAGGCGCTGAGTCCCTCACCGATGCCGCGAGTGAGGGTCGTCTTGCCGGCACCCAGAGGGCCAGCAAGCAACAGCAGGTCTCCCGGTTCAAGCAGTCTTGCAAGCTTGCTACCGAAAGCCTCCATTGCATCGGAGGTCCTAACCAAAAACTGCTTCATCAGCCCAGGTAATGCCTCGGGGCGCGGCCACCAATTCTGGTCACCACCTCATAGTTGATGCTCTTTGCGGATAGCCCGAGCTCTTGAGCTCCCAGCTCACCATCCAAGCCAGGGCCAAAAATGACAACCTCGTCGCCAATGACTGCAGGTGCATCGCCAAAGTCGACAACAAACTGATCCATCGCAACTCGCCCCACCACCGGATAGAGCCTGCCGCCAAGGGCAACCTCATAGCCCTCAGAAATGCGCGGCATTCCCTCGCCATAGCCGAAGGGCACCACTCCGAGTGTCGTTTCGCGCTCGGTGACATAGCGGTAGCCGTAGGAGACTCCCTGGCCGGCTGGAACTCGCTTCACGTTTGCCAGCTTGGCGCTCACCCGCATTGCCGGCACCAACCTCATCTCCAGCTCTCTATCTTCAAAGGGATTCAGGCCATAGATGGCGATCCCGGTTCGAATCATGTCGTAGTGAAAATCTGGGTAGCTGATTGCGGCCGCGGAGGCAGCCAGGTGCCGCTCGACTATCCGAACACCATGCTCTGCTGCTTTGGCAAGGGCCTTTTCAAAGCTGGACTTCTGCTTGAGATCATCAGACACCGATGTGTTGCTGAGGTGACTAAAGATGCCTTGAACCTCGGTTCCAGCCAGCGCGGAAAATAGCCTGTCCCAGTCCAACGTTGAGAAGCCGTTGCGTCCCAGTCCAGTGTCGACCTTGATGTGGATCTTGGTGCCCGGTTCCAAACTTTCAAGCTGATCAAAGGTGGACACCCCCAATTCGATGTCATGCTCTTTGGCAACCGACAGATCCGCTTCGGGGTCGAGAATCCAACACATTAACCGAGAGCTAATCCCCGCTTTGCGAAGCTCTAAGGCCTCGCCGAGGTCGGCAACGCCGAGGGCATCAACGCCCACTTGCTCCAACGCCTTGGCAACCTCAAGCATGCCGTGACCATACGCGTTTGCCTTCACCACCGCCATCACCTTTCCCGAGGTGATGGATTTCAGCTTCTGGTAGTTGGCCCGAATGGCCCCCAGGTCAACTCTTATCTCGCGCATCTAGTTACTCTCCAACACAACATAGGCGAGCGCAACCGAGGCATCGTGTGAGAGCGATAGGTGAATTGCCAGCTCCCCAAGTTCGGAGATGTTCTGAGCGCTCTGGCCGTGGAGGGTTATCGAGGGTTTGCCGCTTTGGTCTTTGACCACCTCAATTTCGTTCCAGGTCAATTGCTTTGGGTCGCCAAGTGCCTTGGCAAGTGCCTCTTTGGCCGCAAATCGAGCGGCTAGGGATTCGGAACTGAGCGAGCGCTCATTTGGATGAAAAAGTCTTTCCTTGAGCCCGGGCGTGCGAGTCAGCGACTGCTCTAAGCGCTCGATAGAGCAGATGTCGGTGCCGATTCCATGAATCAAATCACTCCACCGTCACGCTCTTGGCAAGGTTTCGAGGCTGGTCAACATCCAGCCCCTTTGCGCTTGCAAGCTCCATCGCAAAAATCTGCAGCGGTAATACCGAAAGCTGCGCCGCCATGAAAGGGTGCGTCTTTGGAACATAAAACACCTCATCGGCGTATCGGGAGACCTCACCATCGCCCTCTTCAGCGATTGCGATTACCTTCGCCCCACGAGCCTTGATTTCCTGGATGTTGGAGAAGACTTTGGGATGCAGCGACTCTTCGCCATCGGGCGAGGGCACGACCACGATCACCGGCTGCCCGGTCTCTATCAAAGCAATCGGCCCGTGCTTCAGCTCACCAGCGGCAAATCCTTCGGCGTGGATATATGCAAGCTCCTTGAGCTTGAGCGCGCCTTCCATGGCGATTGGGAAGCCGACGTTTCTTCCCAGGAAAAGAACGGACTTTGAATCCTTGAGCTCCTTGCCGAGCTCGCGCATGCGACCGACCGATTCCAGCACTTCCTTCACACCACGAGGCAGTTTAAGTAGCTCGAGCCCGAGCTCCCTTAGTTCCTGCTCGGGCATTGCCTTGCGCTGCCAGGCAAGCGATAGCGCAACCAGCTGACCGGCGGTGATTTGGGCGGTGAAGGCCTTGGTCGAGGCCACCGCAACCTCAGGGCCGGCGTGAGTGTAAATGGTGGCGTCGGACTCGCGAGCCAGGGTCGCTCCCTGAGTGTTGCAGATCGCCAAAACCTTTGCGCCTCTTTCCTTGGCGTAGCGAACAGCCATCAGGGTGTCCATCGTTTCGCCCGACTGGCTGATTGCGATAACCAGGGTTCGCTCATCGATGATGGGGTCGCGATATCGGAACTCGTGAGCTAGATCGACACTGGTGGGGATCTTTGCCCACTTCTCCAGTGCATATTTCGCTACCTCACCGGCATAGGCAGCGGTTCCGCAGGCGATTATGGTGATGCGATTTACCTCACTGAGCTTGTCTAACCCCGCAAACTCGGAGAGCTTGACGGAGCCGTCAGAGCCGAGTCTCCCCATCAGGGTGTCGCCAACCGCCTGAGGCTGATCCGCGATCTCCTTGGCCATGAAAGAGGGCCAGCCGCCCTTGGATGCAGCCGAGGCATCCCAGTCCACGGTGAATTCTTCGAGGCTGACCGCTTCGCCCGCGAAGGTGGTTACCGAAACCGAGTCGGTGCGAAGCTCGACAATTTGGTCCTGACCCACGGAGACCGCTCGCTTTGTGTGCGCAACGAAAGCAGCCACATCGCTTCCGAGGAAGTTCTCGCCATCGCCAAGGCCAATCACCAGCGGAGAGTTGCGCCGGGCTGCAAGCACCAGGTCCTTGTGGTCCTCGTGAATGCAAAGCAACGTGAAGGCGCCGTGTAAGCGCTTCACCACGGCCCTGAAGGCAGCCGGTAGGTCATTCGATTTTTCATACTCGCGAGCAACCAGATGCGCTGCAACCTCGGTGTCGGTTTCTGAAGAGAACTTCACACCGGAGTCCAACAGCTCCTGCTTTAGCTCGGCAAAGTTCTCGATGATGCCGTTGTGGATGAGGGAAAGCTTGAGGTGTTCGCCACCGAGATGTGGGTGGGCGTTGGTGTCGGTTGGAGCACCGTGAGTCGCCCATCTGGTGTGCCCGATGCCGATGTGAGCATCCTTAATGGGATTTGTCTCAAGCTCCTGAACCAGAACGCTCAGTTTCCCGGCGCGCTTGCGGGTTTGCAGCCCGTGTTGAGCATCGATAACCGAGACACCTGCAGAGTCGTAGCCTCGATATTCAAGGCGCTTTAGGCCTCCTAGCAGAACATCAAGTGTCGACCCTGGGCCTACGTAACCCACGATTCCACACATGGCCTCTAATCTAGGGCACAATAACCTCTTGTGAATGCAGTTGCGGGGCTCGAAGGCCTATCGCCGTACGTCTCGATTGATCGAGCAGACTGGGCCGAACTCGCAAGCCACACCCAGCTCCCGCTTACCGAAGAGGAGCTTCGCGCGATCAGGGGTTTGGGCGATGTCCTAGACCTCAAAGAGGTCAGCGAGGTTTACCTCCCAGTTAGCGAATTGCTGAGCATATACGCCAAGGGAACCCAGAATCTGCACGGCAATACGGTGGAGTTTTTTGGCGAGCGCCTGCGCTGCTAACTGTTACCAGAGTTCTTTCTGCGTCAACAATTTATGCATCGTATG
>JAPOHQ010000047.1 GCA_029979375.1 Microbacteriaceae bacterium | reverse complement strand
GTTCCTTGTGGTAGATGAGCTCGGCGCAAGCGAAATCATCTACGGCTTCATCGGGGCGCTATTTGCAGCAGGCTCTCTGCTAGGCGCTCTGACCCTTCAGCTGGTGAGGGTGCCGGATGAGAAGCAGCCGCTGGGCCTGGTGTTCTCAATCGGTCTGATGGTGGTCTCGCTTTCTGTTCTATCGCAGATCCAGCACTGGGGATATGCCACGATCATTTACTTCCTTGCCGGGCTCGGCTCCGCAGGCGTAAACGTGTTTGCCGTCGGTCAGATTCAGCGTCGTGCCAAGGAGTCCATCAGGGGCAGAATCATGGCTGCCGTCCAGGGCTCTGTCACCGCCGGCAATGCGCTTTCGCTCGGACTTGGTGGGATCTTGATCGGAATCTTTGGGGTGCGAGAGGTCTTTCTCGCAGGTGGCATCACAGCGCTGCTTGCTTTGGTGATCTTCGGCCCCAAGCTGGTGCGCGCGGGTCGGCCAAAGGTTCAATGAGAAAACTGAGCGCCAAAGAGGCAAGGGAAATCTCCCTTGCGGCGCTCGGGTTTCGAGCTGGGCTGAGCTCGCTGGATGATGCGATCGGCAATCTAGGGCTCTTTCAACTAGACACCGTGAATGTCTTTGAGCGCGCTCACCTCATGCCAGCCTTTTCGAGAATCGGCCCCTACCCCAAAGACAGCTTTCAGAGCTGGGCGTTTGGCCCCAAGGGGGAAAGAAAACTAGAGGAGGCCTGGGCCCACTGCGCGGCCCTAATCCCGCGCTCTGACTGGGGGCTCTTCGAGTTTCGACGGAACGAGTATCGAAACCAGGAGAAGTTCATAGCGCGCTTCCAAAAACACAGCTCACTGGTCGGCTGGATATCCAAGGAGATAGCGAGCAACGGACCAATGCTGGCTGGTGACTTCGAGCATGAGCAGAACAGACGCAAGGGTGATTGGTGGGGCTGGAGCGATGTGAAGGTGCTGCTCGAGTCGCTCTGGTTTACCGGCGAGCTGGTCGCCGATGGTCGCCAGGGATTCGCCAGAAGGTATGCGCTGCCCGAGCAGGTCAAGCTGAAGGCCACTAGCCTCACCGAGCATGAGCAAAAGCTTGAGCTGATCCGGAAAGCCGCCAAGGCACTAGGCGTTGCAACCCTGAAGGAGCTTGCCGACTACTACCGCTTTTATCCGACGCAGGCTAGGCCGCTGGTTCAAGAGTTGGTGCTGGCCGGGGACCTGGTCGAAACTAAGGTCGAAGGTTGGAGCGAAATCGCCTACTCTCCAAAGAAGCTAACTCAGGGCTTTGAGCTCGGCGAGCGCAGGCTTAGGTTACTCAGCCCCTTTGACCCGCTCGTTTGGTTCAGGTCCAGGGCAAAGCGCATCTTCGACTTTGACTACCAGATTGAGATCTATTTCCCGGCGGCCAAGCGAACCTATGGCTACTACACTCTCCCGATTCTCTTTGACGACAAGCTCGTTGGCCGAGTCGACCTAAAACACGATCGCAAGGCAAATGTGCTTGAGACCCAAGCGCTCTGGGCGGAGCCGAGCGTGAAGAAGACCGAGCTGGCCGAAATGACGCCTCATCTTGTGGCGGAGCTGAAGTTGGCGGCCTACTGGGTTGGGGCGCAAAAAGTAAATCCGCCCCTGAGAGGCAACTGGCCTCTGGGGCGGATCTAGATCCTGATTACCAGGAAGACTTGGTTACGCCTGGCAGCTCACCCTTGTGAGCCATCTGACGGAAGCGAACACGGCTAACACCGAACTTCGAGAGGACACCGCGTGGGCGGCCATCGATTAGGTCGCGGCTGCGAACGCGAACCGGGCTGGCGTCGCGAGGTAGCTTCTGCAGGCCTAGGCGAGCAGCCTCACGCTGCTCGTCGGTCGAGTTGGGGTCTACCAGCTGCTTCTTGAACTCGGCACGCTTTGCGGCGTAGCGCTCGACGATCTCTTTGCGCTGCTCGTTCTTAGCAATCTTGCTCTTCTTCGCCATTTGTTTAGCGCTCCTCGCGGAATTCAACGTGCTTGCGCACTACTGGGTCGTACTTCTTGAGAGTAATTCTGTCGGGGTCGTTGCGGCGGTTCTTCTTGGTCACATAGGTGAAGCCGGTACCTGCGGTTGACTTCAGCTTGATGATTGGACGAACGTCCTTATCCTTTGCCATTTCGCTTCCTAGATCTTCCCCCCCCGAGCCACTAGCTCGGCAATAACGGAGTCGATGCCGCGGGCGTCAATCACCTTGATGCCGCGTGCTGAGAGGTTCAGCGTGACCTTGCGTCCCAACGATGGAACGAAGTAGGTCTTCTTCTGAATGTTCGGGTCAAAACGACGCTTGGTCTTGTTCTGAGCGTGCGAAACGTTGTGACCGAACTGCGGTCCAGTCTGCGTCACCTGGCAGTAGGCTGCCATCTCTCCTCCTTGGGGCGCGTTTACCCGAAGCAATTTATTTGGGATTGTTCGGGCCTTAGCCCGTGCAACCCCCCAAGTTTAGGAGGAATCTCACTTCAAAAGCAAGTCCCAATTAGCGGCAATCGGAGCAGATGCCAAAGAGTTCAATCTCGTGGGAAAGCTCGGAAAAGCCATTTTCCTTTGCGACCGAACTCGCTAGGGCTTCGAAGCCTGGAAGGTCGAACTCCACGGTCTTTGAACAGCTCCGACAGATCAGATGGTGGTGGTGCTCCGGGGTGCAGATTCGAAAACGCATCTCACCGTCTGTGATGGCCAGCGAGTCGGCCTGACCCTGTTCGACCATGTCGGTAAGGGCACGATAGACGGTGGTTAGCCCCAGCTTCTTTCCGGTGCCAAGGATCGCAAGGTGCAGCTCCTGCGCCGAAATGAACCCATCTTGCGCCTCAAGTGCTGCCTGCACGGCCTGCTTTTGCCACGTGGTTCTCCGCTGACTCATGCGCCGTTCCTCACTTTGGCGACAAGTCTCGCCGCCAGGTAAATCAAGAACGAAATTGTAGTTACGTAGGGGCTGATCGGCAGCGTTCCGCCAAGGGCCAGCAGAGTGCCACCAACCATCGAAACCAGAGCAAAGGTCACGCTCAGGACTGGAACCCAGAGCTGAGAGCTGGTGAGCCTGAGGGCCGCAGCGGCCGGCGTTACGAGCAGCGCTAGGACCAGTAAAGCTCCTACAATCTGCACCGCACCAGCAACCGCTAGACCCAGCAGCATCATGAATACGATGCCAAGGAGTCGGTCGTTTACACCCCTTGCCCTGGCGACCTCCTGGTCCAGGGAAGCAAAGGTCAGCGGCCTCCAGATCACCGCCAGCGTTAGAAGAACTACTAGCGCGATAACGACCATCGCGCCAAGCTTTGGGTCGTCCACGGCAACAATCTGTCCGGTGAGAAGGCCAAATTTGTTTGCTGCTCGACCCGGATAGAGAGCAAGGGCCAAGATGCCAAGTCCTAGGCCAAAGGGCATCAGGACTGCGACTATCGAGTTTCGATCTCGGGCTTTGTCACCCAAGAAGGCGATGATCGCCGCCGCCAACAGCGATCCAAAGACCGCTCCAAAGACCACATCTAGGCTGAATAGCAGGAACACCGCTGCACCCGCGAAAGACAGCTCGGAGATGCCGTGAACGGCAAACGAGAGCTCGCGATGCATGACGAAGACCCCGACCAAGCCGCCAATCAGCGCCAATAACGCCCCCGCCCAGAGTGAGTTGAGGACAAGCGGTATCAGCTGGTCGTAATCGGAGAAGTTGATGATGTCGGAGAAGTCCACTAGACCCACTCCTCCTGATCGTGGTGCTGGTGATCGTGAGCTCCAAGCACGACGATGCGACCCTGATTGCGAACCACGTCAATCTCGGCTCCGTAGAGCTCCGACAGCACCTCGGAGCGCATGACCTCGTCCGTGGTTCCAATTGAGTGCTTGCCCTGAGCCAGATAGATGACCCGATCGACATAGTCGATGATCGGGTTCAGATCGTGGGTCACGAAGATGACCGCGCTACCCAGTGCCTTGCGCTGCTTGTTGATCAGTTCCGCGACTCGCTGCTGATGGTTCAGATCCAGTGCGCTGAGCGGCTCATCGGCAAGAATCAGCTTTGGCTTTGAGACGATGGCCTGCGCCACTCTAACTCGCTGCATTTCACCGCCCGATAGATCGCCCACCCGCTCCTGGGCGAGATGGCTGGCCTCAACCTCAGCGAGCGCCGCATTCACACGCGAGCGAAGCTCTTTGGAGCTAATGGGGAGTCCAAGCTTGTGGCCGTCAAGTCCAAATCGAACCGCATCGAATACCCTCAGGGGCAAGCCGCTATCTGCGTTCCGATGCTGCGGGACATAGCCGATCTCGCTCTGCTTGCCGGCAAAGCTTATTTCGCCACTCGTGAGGTGCTGGGTCCCCAAGATCGCCTTCAGGAGCATCGACTTGCCCGAGCCGTTAGCACCAATCAGCGCAATGAACTCGCCCTGCTGAACTTCTAGGTCGACGCCGCTCCACAACGCCCGCTCATCAAACGAGAGGGTCGCGTTGCTAAGGCGAAGCAGGCTCAATTAGTAGACGGCTTCCTGAAGCTGGTCCAGAACCGAGGCCATCCAGTCGATGTAATCCATCTCTGAATCTGGAATCAGCTCGCTGAGCTGAACAATCGTGACGCCATTTGCGTTGGCTGTTTCAATGAGCCGCTGGCTGGCAGGGTCGCCGACCTGCTGGTTGACGACCAGTAGAGAGACCACGTTGCCGGTGATGAGGTCCTGGGCCTGCTTCAACGCGGCCGCTGGAACCTCACGCTCCTCTTCGACCGCATCGGCAAGGGCCTCTGGGGTTTGGTTTAGGAAGCCAGCATCCTCAAGCATCAGGTTTCCGACACCCTCGGTAGCAATGAAGCCAAGGCCGAGCGCCTTCTCTCGCAGTGCCTCCTGCCTGATTTCCAAATTCTCAAGCTCGGTCATGAAGAAGTCGAAGTTCTTGGTGATCTGGTCGAAGCTCTCTGGCCTGAGCTCGGTAATCGACTCGACAATCATTTCAGCGGCGTCGCCGACGGCGTGGATGTCATACCAGATGTGCTCGTTCTCATGGTCATGCTCTTCGCCCTGAGCCTCATCCCCGTGATCCTCCTCATCGGTGTGGAGGTGCTCGCCCTCGACAAGCCTCAGATATACGCGTTCGTCATCGACCGCGGCAACCAATTGGTCCATGAAGTCGTCATAGCCACCGCCATTGGCGATGACAAGCTCGGCCTCGCTGATTGCGAGCTGGTCCCTCGCGCTTGCCTCATAGGAGTGGGGATCCTGCAGCGGATCGGACACGATGCTCGTGACCTCAACCCATTCACCGCCCAGAATCTCCGCGATAGATCCCCAGACGTTTGTGGAAGCTGCGACCTTGATGACCCCGGTGTCGCCCTCCCGGGTCAGGGTCGGGGATGGCTGAGCGGTTGGCTCATCGGTCGAGTCGGAGTTGCCAGAGAGAAAGTCGGTTGCGATGGTGAAAAGGGCTGTCGCCATGAATGCGACGACCAGCACCCACCCCGCTGATTTCATGAAAGAGCGCATGGCTCAAAGATAGAGCTTATTGAAAATGATTGTCAAGTTCGTTAGTCAAGCAGGAGGGCGGGTTCCTCGATGACGCTTGCAACGTCTTGGACGAACCTGGATGCGACATCGCCATCCACAACTCGGTGATCAAAGGTCGCGCCAATAGTGGTGATATGGCGAACCACAATCTCGTCGTCAACCACCCAGGGCTTCTTCCGAATCGAGCCCAGAGCAACGATGGAAACCTCTCCCGGGTTCAAAATCGGAGTTCCGGTGTCGACGCCGAAGACGCCAATGTTGGTGATCGTGATCGTGCCGTTGGCCATTTCCTCAGGGCTAGTCTTGCCCTCCCGAGCAGTCGCCGCCAGTTGCTCAATTGCCTGAGCTAGCTCGAGCATGTTCATGGCATCGGCATCTTTGATGTTCGGGACGATCAGCCCGCGAGGGGTTGCCGCCGCGACACCAAGGTTGACGAAGTTGTGGACGATGATCTCTTTGTCGGTCCAGGTTGAGTTCACCATCGGGTTTCTTCTAACCGCCCAGATCATCGCCTTGGCCATGATCAACAGCGGTGTCACCTTGATGCCGGCAAAGTCAACCGAGGAGCGAAGCCGCTTGACGTATTCCATGGTTCTGGTGGCATCGACGTCGACAAAGATGCTCACGTGGGGGGCGGTGAAGGCGCTCTTCACCATCGCCGTTGCGGTCGCCTTGCGAACTCCCTTTACCGGGATGCGTTCCTCCCGCTCGGTTGGAGCCTGGGGGGTGGTGAGATTCTTGAAGACACTTGCCTGCGATGCCGAGCCGATGACATCCTCGCGAGTGATCTCGCCGTGCATGCCGGTGCCAGCAACGTTGGCGATGTCGACGCCGAGCTCCTTGGCGAGCTTCCGAATCGGTGGCTTTGCCATGATCGAATCCGAGCTGGCCGCGGCCTGAACCATCGAGACCGGAATCGCGGTGGTCACCGGGGCTTGATTGACCGCTCTTTTTCTGCGGGACTTGGCCTCCCCGGCATCGCCATAGCCAACCAGCGTTGGCAGCTTGTATTCGGCTCCGGTGTCCTGCTCGGGCTCATTCGCTGCAGCATCGGGCTCACTCAAGACTGAACCGGCAACGCTCACCGCAATGATTGGGCTGCCAACCTCAACCGTCTCGCCCTCCTGGGCTAGCAGCTCGGTGACCTCGCCGGCAAATGGACAGGGCAGTTCGACGACGCTTTTTGCGGTCTCTATTTCGCAAATGGTCTGGTTTACAGTTACCTGGTCGCCAGGGGCAACCTTCCAGGAGACAATCTCGGCCTCGGTAAGGCCCTCGCCAACGTCTGGCAGTGGGAATCTGGCAATGCTCATCGATACTCCCTAGTAAGCCAAAACCCTATCAACGGCCTCGAGAATACGGTCTGCATCAGGCAGGTATTCCTCCTCGAGTTTCGCCGGCGGATACGGGGTGTCAAACCCACCAACCCGCAACACCGGGGCTTCGAGGTGATAGAAGGCCAGCTCCCCGATCCGAGAGGCAATCTCGCTCGAGAGGCTCACGTTGGTAGGCGCCTCGTGGGCGACGACAACTCTCCCGGTCTTCTGCGCGGAGACCAGCACGGTCGGGTAGTCGATTGGGGAAAGCGAACGAAGATCAATTACCTCGATGCTCACTCCCTCTTCGGCGCCAATCTCTGCAGCCTGAAGCGCGGTGGCAACCATCGGCCCGTAGCAAACCAGCGTCACCTGGCTACCCTCGCGAAGCAGCCTGGCGCTGTGTGCGGGAAGCGGAGGAGTGTCCAGATTCACCGGACCCTTTTGCCAGTAGCGCCGCTTTGGCTCGAAGAAAATCACTGGGTCTGGCGACTCGATGGCCTGCTGAATCTGCCAGTAGGCGTCGTTTGGATTCGAGGGGGCAAGGATCCTCAGGCCGGCGGTGTGAGCGAAGTAGGCCTCAGGGCTCTCAGAGTGGTGCTCGACGGCCCCGATTCCGCCACCATAGGGAATGCGGATAACCACTGGCATTTGCAGGTAGCCCTCTGAGCGATAGGTCAGCTTTGCCAACTGGGTTGTTATCTGGTTGAAGGCCGGAAAGACGA
>JAPOHQ010000046.1 GCA_029979375.1 Microbacteriaceae bacterium | reverse complement strand
GACCTCACAAATACCACCTGCTCGGCGGTTATGCCGGCCGAAATAATCACCTTGGTGGTCGAGGCATTGATGCCAAAGAGTATTGATGCGCTTAGCGCAAATAGCAGGCCAAGGGTTGGGCTTTTTTGACTCAATTAGGCTTTGCCTTACCTCTCATCAGCGGAAGAAACCGCGACGATAGAAAGTTTAGGTTGCAATGCAAAGTTTTGTACTCGGTGGCGGTTGTTTCTGGTGTCTGGATTCGGCATACGTTCAGTTCCAGGGGGTTCTCGAGGTCACCTGCGGCTATGCCGGCGGTCACACTCCAAACCCCGATTACCAATCAGTTTGCGAGGGAACAACCGGGCATGCCGAGGTCGTCAAGGTCGTTTTTGACGAGACCGTAATCAGCCCCGAGCAGGTCTTGGACATCTTCTTCACAGTTCACGATCCAACCCAGCTAAACCGGCAGGGCATGGACATCGGCACTCAATACCGCTCGGCAATGTTTTTTGAGGACGATGCGCAGCAGCAGCTGTTCCTTGACTCCATCGAGCGAGCGAAAGAAATCTGGGGGCAGGAAATCGTCACTGAGGTGGTGGCGATTGAGACATTCTTTCCGGCCGAGGATTACCACCAAGACTTTTTTGCAAAGAATCCGAATCAGGGTTATTGCGTCGCTGTGGTGGCACCCAAGGTTCGAAAGGTCCGTGAAAAGTTCCAGCACCTGCTTGCGAACTGAGTTATCCACAGATTTCCCAAATCGATCCATTTCTCCGGCAACTTCGCGCAAGCTTTCCTCACCTAAGGAGGAAAGATGTCAGAACACTTGGCCGTTAGAGGCCTTATTGCAACAACACCGAGGCACATAGTTTCAGGAGATGGACTAGACATAGTCAGTTTCCGCCTGGTTTCCGCTTCACGCAGGTTCGATGCCGAGAGCGGAAGCTGGAAGGACGATCAAACCAATTGGTTTACGGTGAGCGCTTTTCGAAAGTTGGCAGTCAATTCGGCAAACTCACTCAAAAAGGGAGACCGAATCATGGCCCTTGGTCGGCTCAAGATTCGTGACTGGGACAACGGCGAACGCAGCGGGACATCCGTTGAGATCGATGCCGATGCAATCGGGCTTGATTTGAACTTTGCCCAAGGCGAAGAGCCACGAGTTCCGAGCGAAGAAGAAGATTCGGAGGCCGAGCTCCAACCGGCTTAGCCTCCGAGGGATCCCGCGCCCCCTAACTCAACGGATCCCGCCCTCTTCGCCACTGCAATTGGCCTGCCTGGTGGCTGGCACAGCTGGGATAAACTGTCCCGAGCAACTGGCGAAGAGGGCTTTTTTTGCCCTGGATTGGTTTTTAGAGTGGCCGAATTTATCTATCAGATGATCAAGGCGCGTAAGGCGCATGGCGACAAGGTGATCCTTGACGATGTGACCTTGGCCTTTTATCCCGGAGCAAAGATTGGTGTGGTTGGCCCGAATGGTGCCGGTAAGTCATCTGTCCTAAAGATCATGGCTGGGTTGGACATTCCATCCAACGGTGAGGCTCGACTTAGCGACGGTTACAGCGTCGGAATCCTCCTACAGGAGCCCCCGCTAAACGAGGAGAAGACAGTTCTCGGCAATGTCGAGGAGGCCGTTGGAGCTATCAAGGGCAAGATTGACCGCTACAACGAGATCAGCGCAGAGCTTGCGAACCCCGATGCCGACTATGACACCCTCTTGGAAGAGATGGGCAAGCTCCAAGAGCAAATCGATGCCGCGGATGGCTGGGAACTCGAAAGCCAGCTTGAGCAAGCCATGGATGCGCTTCGCTGCCCTCCGGGCGACACTCCAGTTACCCACCTATCAGGAGGCGAGCGGCGCCGCGTCGCGCTCTGCAAGTTGCTGCTAGAAAAGCCCGACCTGTTGCTCCTGGACGAGCCCACCAACCACCTAGATGCCGAGAGCGTGCTGTGGCTTGAGCAACACCTGGCGAAGTATTCCGGGGCCGTTCTGGCAGTTACTCACGATCGCTATTTCCTGGACAATGTGGCTGAGTGGATTCTTGAGCTTGATCGCGGTCGGGCCTACCCATACGAGGGCAATTACTCGACCTACCTCGAGAAGAAGGCCGAGCGCCTTCAGGTCCAAGGAAAGAAGGACGCCAAGCTCCAAAAGAGACTCAAGGATGAGCTCGAGTGGGTGCGGTCAAGCCCGAAGGCGAAGCAAACCAAGTCGAAGGCTCGCCTTGCCCGCTACGAGGAAATGGCGGCCGAAGCCGAGAAGACTAGAAAGCTGGACTTTGAGGAGATTCAGATTCCTCCCGGTCCAAGGCTTGGAGATGTCGTAATCGAAGCCAAGGCAATTCAAAAGGGCTTCGAGGGTAGAAACCTCTTCAGCGATCTGTCTTTCAGTCTGCCCAGAAACGGCATCGTTGGAATCATCGGTCCCAACGGTGTTGGTAAGTCGACGCTGTTTAAGTGCATTACCGGTCTAGAGAAGCTCGATGGCGGTGAACTCAAGGTTGGAGAGACCGTCAAGATCTCCTACGTTGATCAGAACCGAGCCGGGATTGATCCAAACAAGTCGCTCTGGGAGGTGGTCTCTGGCGGCCTTGACCACATAATGGTTGGACAGGTTGAGATGCCTTCAAGGGCATACGTAGCGGCCTTTGGATTCAAGGGCCCAGACCAGCAAAAGAAGGCCGGGGTGCTATCCGGCGGTGAGCGTAACCGACTGAACCTGGCCCTGACGCTGAAGCAGGGCGGAAACCTGCTGCTGTTGGACGAGCCAACAAACGACCTCGATGTTGAGACCTTGGCTTCGCTGGAAAACGCCTTGCTCGAGTTTCCCGGCTGTGCCGTGGTTATCACTCACGACCGTTGGTTCCTTGACCGGGTAGCGACCCACATCCTCGCCTACGAGGGTGACGACGAGACCCCGGACCGCTGGTATTGGTTCGAGGGTAACTTCGAGGCCTATGAGGAGAACAAGATTCAACGCCTGGGTCCAGAGGCTGCCAAGCCTCACCGCTCCACTTACCGCAGGCTGACTCGCGACTAGCGGAACTTAGGTACCCTCACCATTCCCTCCTGGGCGATGTTCGCCAGGAGCCTGCCATCGCGGGAAAAGATCGAGCCTTGGGCAAGGCCACGTCCCGATGTTGCCGCGGGGGAGTGCTGAACATAAAGCATCCAGTCATTCACATCTGGCTGGCTGTGGAACCACATGGCGTGGTCCAAACTCGCAACGTTGAGACCAGGCTCTGCCCAGCTCACTCCGTGATTTCGCAAAACCGACTCGAGCAGCGTGTAGTCGGAAGCATAGGCAAGTGCAGCCGTCTGGAGTACGGCATCGCCTTGAAACGCGGAGACAGTTTTGAACCAAATCATCTGACTGTTGGCTTTGGCGCTCGCCGGTTTCAGGTAGATGGGTTCCTCAATATGGCGCAGGTCAAATGGTCGAGCCTTAGACCAGTAGTTGGTTGCCGGGTGATCAAATGCAGCCAGCAGCTCCCTCGCCGACGGCAGGCTCTCAGGCTCCGGCAGCCCATCCGGCATCTCCTCTTGGTGCTCAAGACCGTCAGCTGGCTCCTGAAACGAGGCACTCAACACAAAGATTGGCTTGTCCTCTTGAAGAGCTTTTACTCTTCTAGCGCTAAAGCTCTTGCCATCGCGGAGCAGCTCGACTTCGAATCGGATCTCCTGGTGAATGTCACCAGGTCTAAGAAAGTAGCTGTGCAGCGAGTGAATTGGCCTATTGGCGTCCACGGTCTTCATGGCCGCAACCATCGACTGGGCCAGCACCTGACCGCCAAAGACGCGGCCGTGGGGCATCCACTGGGTCCTGCCGATGAATTCTGTTTCGCTTGCCGATTCGATATTTAGAACGTCAGCCAAATCGGCAACGGGGTCTTGTGGAATAACTGGTTCTTGCAAGAGTTTCTTCTTTCGACCACTAGTTTATTTCGAGTATGCAGCCAGCCATTAGTTTCCAAAGCCTCCAAGACATCCAAGATTTGGGTTCTTATTTAGGGCGAGCCAAGCGCCTCGACGAGGATGGGGCGGTCAAGTTTCGCGCCTTCGGTGACGTGCTTGCCGTTTATGTGGCACCCATTTACTCCGGATCGTTGATGAGCGATGGCCCAACAGTGCTTGGGCTTCGAACCATCAAGCTGGCGCAGCCCGTTGAGCTGGATTCCTGCTACCCCCTAAGCCAAATTCTTGAGCGCTTGGCGGCCCCAAAGGTGGATCAGATGCTGCAGTTTGATTTACCCGTATCGCCCGTTAGGCCGGCTTGGTCGGGAGTCACCCCACCACGTCAGGACTGGGAAGAGCTGGGGGAGATCAGCCAGGCGCAAGTTTCGGAATGGGCAAAGGCTGGAATAGCAGAAGTTGCCAGTACTCTTCCCTCGGAGGTTGCCAGCGCCCTGGCTGCGAAGGTCAGGCTCGGCATCTGGGGTAAGACGGTCAGCTTGGAATACCATCTGCCTGGTGCCGCAGCTTTCGCTATGGCAGGACTGGGATTCATGCAGAAGGACGAGCAGATCAAGGTCTTCGGCACCAAAGGTTGGGTTCGGCTAACGGCCGCCAACGGCCACGTGCTATCGAAGCAGAGCTTCAAGATCGCCTAGTCGGCGAATTGATTCAGCATGGCGTGAGCGGCACGCTCCAGGTAATCCCAGAGTTCAGCCTCGTCGGCCTGAGATAGATCCAGTGACTCGACAGCCCTTCGCATGTGCCCAAGCCAGGCATCTCGGGCTTTGGGTCCGATTGGGAAAACACTGTGACGCATGCGCAGCCTTGGGTGCCCTCGCTCCTCCTGGTAGGTTTTCGGGCCACCCCAGTACTGTTCGAGAAACATCTTTAGCCGCCGTTCCGCACCCGCCATGTCCTCTGGCGGATACATCGGCTTGAGCAGTTCGTCTTCCGATACGCCCCGATAGAACTCTTGGACCAGGGTGGCAAATGCGGTTTCGCCACCGATGCGCTCGTAGAGGGTTTGCAATTACTTCGCGAGGTTGATCTTCTGAGCCTCGAGCAGCTTGATCTCTTTTTTGTCAAAGGCGAGCTTGCAGCGCTTGCGAAGCTCTCGCGCGACTGCCCACTGGCGATTTGGAAGGGTCTTGATCGAGGTGCGGAGCACAAACTGCTCACCGGAAACATGCTGCATTCCCCAGACCTCGGCCTCTGAGGTCATGACCTCTGCCCACTCGGGATCCTTGCGCATAGCTTCGGCCGTATCCCTGATGATTCCTTGCACGAGATCCACGTCGTTGTCGTAGGCGAACGAAAAGTCGAGAAGTGCGGCTGCCCACTCTTGCGAGGAATTGCCAACCTTCAGAATCTCGCCGTTTCTCACAAACCAAAGAGTTCCATGGATGTCCCGAACCTCGGTAACTCTAAGGCCGACCCTTTCAACTTCACCCGAGACCCCATCAAGATCTACCCAGTCTCCAACGCCGTATTGATCCTCAAACACTATGAACAATCCGCTCAGGAGGTCCTTTACCAAGGACTGAGAGCCGAATCCGATTGCTGCTCCAAGCACAGTCGAGACGGCAATCAAGGCGCCAACATTTACCCCAAACTCGCTGAGGATCATGACCACCGCAGTGATTGTGATTGCCCAGGTCGCCACGTTATCGAGAACGCTGGCTATGGTTTTGGTCCTCTGGGCGAGGCGCTGTTCGGCCATGACGGCATCGAGACGCTCATCCTGCTGAACCCGCTTAACCCCGCTAACGATGGTCTTTGTGACCCGCCGCGTCGCAACTCGAACGACAATTCTGGCAACGATGGCTACGACGATGATCAGAGCAACGTTTATGGCCATCGACCACTCGCTCATGAATGCTTCTAGGTTCACAACCAAACTCCTATCGGTCCGCGGCTTGGGCCTTCAAACCTCGCTCAATTCCGGAAAGGTTTTCTACCAATACCCTACGCAATGCAGGTTTTGTCTTTATCTCCTCTACCTCAATCAGGGCCTGCGTCTTCGCGGCCAACTCCTTTGAGGCCAGCTGAATCGGGTAGAGGTTGGTAAGGAGGTATGCGGCAATGTGGTAGCTGCGCTCGCTCCAAATGCGCAAGGCAATCTCGTGATAGCGCTCAAGGTAAGGCTCCAGCAGGGCCAGGTCGTTGACTCGCCCAAAAGCTAGGGAAGCCGAATTGATGAGCGTATTGCTGTACTCCTCGGTTTCGGTAAGCACTCGCCAAGCCTCGGCCTTTGCTGAGGCTGTTGGAATCGCGGCTCGACATGCGGCTGCGAACTTCTGGCCTCCGGCCGTGTTGTCGCGCTCCAGTTCGGCAGCGATAACCGACTCGTCGGCCCTGCCTCCGATTACCAGTCCGGTTAGGAGCTCCCACCTCAGATCCTGATCTACGTCTAGACCAGAGACTTTCTTGTTGCCATCGAGAACTCCCTGCAGCCAATCAAGCTGTGAGTCGGTTCTGGCAAATTGCGGAACAAACTTGGCAAACTGCAACTGGTTGTCGCTTCCGGCAACCGCAGATTCGGTATGCGCGATGAGTGCATCGGCAACCTCGATCAGAGTCTTTTCGCGATGTTCTGGTTTGACATAGATGGTTGCGGTCGTAATCAGCTGGCGAAGCAGCGTCGTAACAGTTGTTGACTCGGTTTCGTGGGGGATGTGCTCCAGTACCAGACGAATGAAGTCGCTTGCCGGCGCCTCGGCGTCACGGGTAGCATCCCAGGCCGCAGTCCATACCAGCGTCCTGGCAAGGGAGTCCTCAATGCCCGATAGGTTTTCTAGCGCAACCTGCCTGGAGTGCTCGTCAAGACGGACCTTGGCATAGGCGAGATCCTCATCGTTGAGCAGCACTAGATCTGGCTGATCCTTACCAACCAGGTCGCTGACAGAGGTCACAGGTCCCGCAACGTCGAGTTCAAGGTAGTGGCTTCGCGTCAGCTTCTTTCCATCGAGGTTGAAAAAGCCGATGCCCATTCGGTGGGGTCGCTGGTAGTCGTGACCCTCTTGAGTGGTCTGGACAATCTCGAACTTTGAGATCTTGCCGTCTTTAGTCTCGATCTCGGGCTTCAGGGTGTTCACCCCGGCTGTTTCGAGCCAAAGCTTGGACCACTCGGTGAGGTCGCGACCAGATTCTCTTTCTAGCTCAACTAGGAGGTCTCTAAGTTCCGTGTTTTGCCACTGGTGCTTTTTGAAGTAGCTCGCGACCCCTCGGAAGAATTCGTCTCTACCGACCCAGGCGACCAGCTGCTTGAGGACCGAGGCACCCTTTGCATAGGTGATGCCGTCAAAGTTAACCTGCACATCCTCTAGGTCGTTTATCTCAGCAACGATTGGGTGAGTGGAGGGCAGCTGATCTTGGCGGTAGGCCCAGTTCTTCTCAAGAGCCGCAAATGTTGTCCAGGCCTCTTTCCACTCGCTGGTTTCCGCGGTGGCGAGGGTGGAGACATACTCCGCAAAGCTCTCGTTCAGCCAGAGATCGTTCCACCACTTCATCGTGACCAGGTCACCGAACCACATGTGGGCAAGCTCATGAAGGATTGTCACGACCCGGCGCTCTCGGATCGCGTCGGTCACCGCTGAGCGGAACACGTAGTTCTCAACGAAGGTCACTGCACCGGCATTTTCCATAGCACCGGCGTTGAAGTCAGGCACCCAGAGTTGGTCGTACTTCTCAAACGGATACGGGAAGTCGAAGAGCTTTTCAAAGAACTCGAAGCCAGCCTTTGTCTTCTCAAAGATGTAGTCGGCATCCATGTATTGGGCAAGGCTCTCGCGGCAG
>JAPOHQ010000045.1 GCA_029979375.1 Microbacteriaceae bacterium | reverse complement strand
TCCCCCGAAGGCTCATCCCAAGACTTCTGCTTCTAGGTGTGGTCGGTGTCGGCATGCTGCAGTGGACCTATTCCCAAGCTGTGTTCTACCTGCCCATCGGCATCGCATTGCTGATCGAATACACGGCCGTTCTGTGGGTTCCGATAATTGCCCTAATGATTTTCAAAGAAAAGGTTAGGAACCAGATCTGGCTAGGGGCTGCTCTCATTCTCGGTGGCCTCGCTGTGGTCGCAGAGATTTGGGACAGCAAACTGAATCTGCTCGGTGTTTTCTTCGGATTTGCAGCGGCCGCCTCACTAACCACCCACTTCATAACCGGGGAAAGAGTCCAGCGCTACCTGCCCACCAACGTCACCATGGCCTATGGAATGGGAATAGCAACTCTGTTCTTCCTGCCGTTTGCAAACCTAGGCTCGCTGGATCTGGCGCTGCTGGGCTCAAGCCTTGAACTTGGTGGCAATCTGGGCACTGCCTCGGTGCCGATGTGGGTGGGGCTTGTGTTCATGGGAGTCTTTGGGAGCTTTGCCCCGATGGCAATGATCTACCTGGCCCTGCGCAACCTGAGTGCCACGCTGGTAGGCGTTGTGGCGACCTCGGAAACTGTCCTGGCAGCCCTCTTCGCTTTCCTCTGGTTGGGAGAGGCGATTTCTGGGACTCAGTTCCTAGGGAGTATCGTGGTCATTGTGGGCATCTTGCTTGCCCAAACGGCCCGAACCCCTAAAGCAGTGAAAGTAGTTGATTAGACATGGCAACCATGGAGCTAACGCTCGAGAATTTTGAGACCACCGTAAATCAGGACGGCATCACATTTGTCGACTTCTGGGCAGAGTGGTGTGGCCCCTGTCGCATGTTTGGACCGATCTTTGAAAAGGCCGCGGAGGACAACCCGGGGATTCGCTTCGGCAAGGTTGACACCGAGGCTCAGCAGCAGCTGGCCGGAATGGCAGGAATCAGCTCGATCCCAACGCTGATGATCTTCCGCGACGGCATTCTTCTGTTTAACCAGCCAGGTGCTCTACCAGCGCCAGCGCTTGAGGAACTAATCGGCAAGGTCAAAGAGTTAAACATGGACGATGTCCGAGCCGAAATCGCAAAGCAGCAGCCAGCCGAATAAAAAGGCGCGGCATGCGCAATAACTCCCTTGCCATGCTCGCAACCATCACGGGCATCGGAATCTTGGCCTGGTGGATTGGCTTTTTCGATCCGACAACTTGCACCCCCGATGCTCAGCAGGAGGGCTGGACCTCTTGTGAGGCGATAGCGCGGGAGAGAAACCTGGCGCTACTGGTTCTTGCCGGCACGGCGATAGTCGCCGCGGCAATCACTTTGATCCGCAGGAAAAGGTAACTAAACCAGCTCGGCAGCTGGCTTGTATTCGAGATCCTCAAAGGCGTGCGCAACCGCGGGGTGCGTGATGACTCCATCGTGAACATTTAGTCCCTGAAGTAGTGCTGGGTCATCTCCCAGGGCCTTAGTCCAACCCTTGTTGGCGAGTGCAACCACGTATGGCAGCGTCGCATTCGTCAACGCCCTCGTCGAAGTCGCAGGAACTGCACCTGGCATGTTCGCGACGCAGTAGTAAATGCTGTTGTGAACCTCAAAGGTTGGCTCGTCGTGGGTTGTTGGCCTGGAGTGCTCGAAGCAGCCGCCCTGGTCAATCGCAATATCCACCAGCACCGAGCCGGGCTTCATCTTGGAGACCATCTCGTCGGTGACGAGCTTCGGGGCCTTCTCACCTGGGATAAGAACGGAGCCGATAACCAAGTCGGCATCGCTCAGCTGCTCCGCAATCTCAAAGGCGGTCGAGACCCTGGTCTGAACCTCGCCGTTGAAACGCTCCTCGATTTCGCGCAACCTAGGCAGCGAAAGATCGATCACGACAACATCCGCTCCCATGCCATTGGCGACATAGGCGGCCTCGGTGCCGGCAACGCCGCCGCCGATTACTACGACCTTGGCGCGAGGGGTGCCCGGGACGCCACCCATCAGGATTCCCACTCCACCCTTGGTCTTCATGAGCTGAAAGGCTCCGATTTGGGCTGAAAGTCTTCCTGCGACCTCACTCATTGGCTGCAGCAACGGAAGCGCGCGTCCGACCTGAACCGTTTCGTAGGCGATTGCAGTGCAGCCAGAGGCAACTATTGCGTCGGTGCAGGGTCTAGAGGCGGCAAGGTGTAAATAGGTGAAGAGAATCTGCCCCTTCCGCATGAGCGGATACTCGGGCTCGATTGGCTCCTTGACCTTCACGATCATCTCCGCTTTGGCCCAGATGTCCTCGGCCTTGGGAACCAGTTCAGCTCCTGCGCCAAGGTAATCGGCATCTGAGAATCCGGAACCAACCCCGGCACCGGCCTGAATCATTACCTTGTGACCGCGTGAGACCAATTCGTGCACACCGGCTGGAGTCATTGCGACTCTGTTTTCGTTGTTCTTGATTTCTTTTGGCACACCAACGAGCATTTTTACCCCTTGCTTATTTGCCAGAATTCTCGCAATTTCTTCTAGACATGTGTGCATTAGCTGTGCTTTCCTTGATATTTGGATTGTGTTTTCGAAGATTCTGCGACTTTGGAGGTTTGACAATTGCCAGACGTGAAGAAAATTCAGCCGCGGGTTTCGCTGGATGAGATTGACCTAGAAATTTTGCGGATTCTGTCGGCCAATGGTCGCATCTCTAACTCCGATCTGGCAGCTCAACTCGGGATAGCCGCCTCTACTTGCCTGGGAAGAGTTCGCCGGCTCGTTGATGAGGGCGCAATCAGATCTTTTGGCGCCGAGATTGCTCCCGAGGCCATCGGACTTGAGCTTCAGGCGCTGATCTCCGTGACCTTGAGGGCAGGCGCCCGGGCGAAGCTAGCCGAGTTTATGCAGAGCATGCGAGAGCATCCGCAGGTGGTTCAGGTGTTTTTCCTAGGTGGTCAAGAAGACTTCATGGTGCACGTCGCCGTCGAAAACTCGGAGGAGGTTAGGGAGTTCGTGCTCGAGCAACTGAGCAACAACGCCTCGGTCGCCAACACCAGGACCAACATCGTCTTCGACCATTTTCACAAGGGACCAATTAGCTAGAGTAGCCATCGGGTCGAAGGAGACTTGATGACTAATGTCATGCACCAGCCCGACGGTGACAATGAACTCAGAGAGGCGATTTTCGCCTACGCCTCGGCCCGACTCGACTACAACCCTCCCCCACTAGATGGCACAGTTCCCTTCGAGGAGCTTGCTCGCACGGCCGGTCAAACGATTACCGAGGATGGCCTAGGTGGCAGAGAAGCTCTGCGAGTCTTTGCGGATGTGCTCGGGCCGGCAACCATTTCGACGGACCACCCCGGCTACCTGAGCTTCATACCCGCCGCTCCCACCGAAGCGTCAAGTCTTTTTGATTTGGTGGTCTCGGCAAGCTCAATCTATGGCGGCAGCTGGCTCGAGGGAGCGGGCAGCGTCTACGCAGAAAACCAGGTTCTAGACCTCTTGGCAAGGGAGGTTGGCTTCCCGCAGGGCGCTGGCGGAGTCTTTGTCCAAGGTGGCACCTTAGGCAACCTCTCGGCCCTGGTAACAGCGCGCGAGGTAG
Organism: Microbacteriaceae bacterium; assembly: GCA_029979375.1. Classification (GTDB taxonomy): domain Bacteria; phylum Actinomycetota; class Actinomycetes; order Actinomycetales; family Microbacteriaceae; genus Aquiluna. The sequence goes on along the minus strand of JAPOHQ010000045.1, from coordinate 4,207 downwards.
CTAAGGAGCGTCACGGAGACAAGAACCTCACGATCATTTGCTCAAGCGAGTCTCACAGCTCAATCAAGGCGGTCGCGAAGGTGATCGGTGTGACTACCACCGCTGCAGACTCTGGAGAGAGCGGCGCGATCGGCTATGACGCAGCCCTCGCGGCTTTCGAGCAAGCAGAGGCCGAGGGGCTCGAGCCATTCGCGGTCGTGGGCACTGCCGGCACAACCAACTTCGGCATCGTCGATGATCTGAAGGGTCTTGCAAAGCTTGCCAAGGAAAAGAACCTTTGGTTCCACATCGACGGGGCCTATGGCCTGGCGGGCATTCTGGTTGAGGAGCTCAAGCCGCTTTATGCGGGCATAGAGCAAGCGGACTCATTTATTGTCGACCCGCACAAGTGGCTTTTCGCACCCTTCGATGCCTGCGCACTCGTCTACCGCAATCCTGCACTTGCAAAGCAGGTCTTTTCCCAACACGGTGAGTACCTCGAGCCACTGAACAAGGACCCGAGCGAGTGGAATCCTTCCGACTACGCCATTAATCTCACTCGTCGAGCAAGAGGCCTACCACTTTGGTTCTCGCTGGCAACCCATGGTGTTGGCACCTATCGCAAGGCGATCCGGGCCAATGTCGAGCTTGCCCACGACATTGCCAAGGAGATTGAAAAGCGCGATTATCTGAAGCTGGTGCGGCAACCACAGCTATCGGTTGTGGTCTTTGAGCGCAAGGGCTGGGAAATGAAAGACTACGAATCCTGGGGCCAAAGCCTTCTTGAACAACAGAAGGCATTGGTGTTGCCCTCGAGCCTTCGCGGAAAGGCTCACACCAGGTTTGCGATTGTTAATCCACAAACTGAGAAGAAACTTCTCCTTGAGATTCTGGACAGCATGGACGAGAGTGCAAACAGAGAATGAAAGTCACCAAGGTTTCAGCACCGCCGACCCTCTCGCGAGTTAGGGCTCCCGAGCGAGCAACTATCACGGTTGCCGCCCTACAGTTTCGCTGGCTAGAAGATGCGGACGCCCACAAGGCCCAGATAGCTCATGGTGTCAAAATGGCCAAGGAGAACGGTGCTCAGATCGTTTTCCTGCCTGAGTTGACTCTAAGTCGTTACCCTGCCGATGTTTGCCCGACCGCAGTGCCAGATCAAACCGCAGAGCCTCTTGAGACCGGCGAGACATTCAGTTTTCTGAGTCGTCTGGCTCAAGATCACGGCATCTTTGTTCACGGGTCGCTCTTTGAAAAGACCGGCTTTGAGGACGGCAGGGGCCTCAACACAGCAATCCTGATCTCACCATCGGGTGAACTTACGGGCAGGACCCCCAAGCTTCACATCCCAGTTACCGAGGGCTATTTCGAAGACCAGTACTTCCAGCCGGGACCAAACAGGAACCCCTATCCGGTCTATCCGCTGCCGCTAGAAGGCGGCCCGCGAATTGGCCTGCCTACCTGCTGGGACGAATGGTTCCCGGAGGTGGCGCGGAGCTACGGGCTCGCCGGGGCGGATATTCTCTGCTACCCAACCGCAATCGGTTCCGAGCCAGACCACCCGGACTTCGACACCGAGCCGCTCTGGCGACAGGTGATCGTCGGGCACGCCATCGCGAATGGGCTCTTCATTGCGGTTCCGAATCGCTATGGCAACGAGGGCCTGGTCAACTTCTATGGCAGCTCGTTTATTGTCGACCCTTACGGTCGCATCCTCGCGCAGGCGGCACGCGAGGGTGACGAGCTGCTTGTTGCGGAGATAGACCTCGATCAACGCCGCGACTGGCTTGAGCTATTTCCATTTTTTGGCACGCGCCGCCCTGACACCTATGACCTGTTAGGAAAGCCACTGGTCAATCCCCGGGGCAGCGATGGACTGGGGATCGACGGAGGAATCCCGGGGCTCAGCCAATGAGGATGCCGGCGGAGTGGGAACCCCATGAGAGGACATGGGTGGCCTTCCCCCACCACGGCTACACCCTCGGTGAATCAAAGACCGAACAGGAAACCGCCAGACAGACCTGGGCCAGGGTTGCCAACGAGGCGTCTGACTTTGAGCACGTCACCGTAGTTGCTCACCCAGACGATGTTGCGATTGCTCGCAGCTACCTTTCTGGCCAGATTGAGATAGTCGACATCAAGATCGACGATGCCTGGATCCGCGACTCCGGACCAACCTTTGTCTTCGATGGCGATCAACTAATGGTCGTTGACTGGGTCTTCAATGGCTGGGGAGCCCAAGACTGGGCTAAATACAACGAGGACGCCAAACTGGCTGGCGAGATAGCCCGGCTGGTGGGGGTTCCCGTGCTGCGCAGCGAGCTGGTGAACGAGGGCGGCGGAATCCATGTCAACGGCGCAGGAGCGGTGTTGCTAACGGAAACGGTGCAACTCGGCAAGGAGCGCAACCCCGGCTGGAGCAAGGACCAGGTTGAAACCGAGATTCACAAGCGCCTTGGAACCGATCGGGCGATCTGGATCAAACGCGGACTCACCAGAGACTATGAGGAGTTTGGCACCAAAGGGCACATCGACATCGTGGCCTGCTTCGCACCCGATGGCCGAGTGCTCTACCACAGTCAAGAGAATCCGTCCCATCCAGATTTTGAGGTATCTGCAGAGGTGCGAGAGGCTCTGGTCCCACATTTTGAACTCGTGGCGATCCCAGCTCCAGATGTGCTGAAGGACTTGGAAGGGTATGTGGATTACAGCTACATCAATCACTACGTTTTGAACGATGCCGTGCTGCTCTGCTCCTTTGATGATGCCAAGGACAAAGAGGTCAGGGCGCAACTCAAAGACATTTACCCCGGGCGAGAGATAAGACTGCTTCCGGCAACCGAGCTGTTTGCTCGTGGCGGAGGAATACACTGCATTACCCAGCAGCAACCCAAGGAGAAGAAATGAAGCGTCCGGAAACCGACATCGACAAGGTAGCTAACGACTGGGTCAAGCACCTGGCAAAGCGCTCTCCCTCATACTCGACCTATCTTGGGTTCCCTGGCGGCGAGGGAGAGATGGATGACTATTCACCCGATGCCCTGAAGCAGGACCGCAAAGATGCGGCCGAGCTTGCCAGCAAGCTTGAAAAGATGGCTGCGGCAGATGAGGTCGACGAGGTCACCAAGGATGCAATGCTGCAAGACCTCAACAAGGAGATGCGACTCTATGACGCGGGCCTCTACTTCAGAAACCTGAATAACATCGCATCTCCCGCGCAGGACATCAGAGACGTTTTTGACCTTTCTCCCACGGCAACCGAGCAGGACTGGGAGCACCTGGCCAGCAGGATGAACAAGGTTGGGTTCTCGCTTGGCGGCTACACCGACAGCCTGCGTCTTTCAATCGAGGCGGGCGACGCACCCGCGAGAAGGCAGGTCGAAGAGATCATCACGCAAGCCAACCAGATAACGGCCACAGATGGCTTCTTTCGGGAGTTTGCAAAGAACGCCAAGGCAGCCGATAGCGAGCTCCCTGAGTCGCTAAAGCAGGATCTAGCGGCAGCGGCCGAGGCCGCGACAGCCGCCTACGCAAAGTTTGGAGAGTTTCTAAGTAGCGAGCTTCTGCCGACGGCAAGTGAGCAGGATGCCATCGGCAAGGAGCGCTATGGACTGCTTAGCGAGCGATTCCTCGGAGCAAGAATCGATGTCGACGAGACATACGAGTGGGGCAAGCAGGAGCTCGCGAGAATCGTCGCCGAGCAAGAGGCCGTTGCAGAGCAGATCAAACCTGGCGCAACCGTAGAGGAAGCCGTCGCACACCTCGAGAAGGATCCCAGCACAAAACTCCACGGAACCGAAGAGCTCCAGAAGTGGATGCAGCGGCTCTCCGACGAGGCAATAGAAAAGCTTTCGGGAACCCACTTCGATATCGCCGAGCCGCTCAAGAAGCTCGAGTGCATGATCGCCCCTACTAAGCACGGCGGCATCTATTACACCGGCCCAACGGATGACTTTTCTCGCCCAGGAAGAATGTGGTGGTCGGTGCCGGAGGGGGTAACGGAGTTCGACACCTGGCGTGAAACGACAACCGTTTACCACGAGGGAGTGCCGGGGCACCACCTTCAGGTTGCGCAGCAAACCTACGTGAAGGACACCTTGAATGACTGGCGCAGGCTCGCCTCTTGGACCTCGGGGCACGGCGAGGGCTGGGCGCTCTATGCCGAGCGGTTGATGGATGAACTCGGTTTTTATCGTAGACAGGCAAGGTTATCATTCTGACTCAGCAG
>JAPOHQ010000044.1 GCA_029979375.1 Microbacteriaceae bacterium | reverse complement strand
CCCTCCCCAGCCGGGGATGAGGCCGATGAAGACCTCTGGCAGTGCGACTGCTGGTGCTGTGGCATTGATGGTCCGGTAGTTGGCATTCAGCGCGATCTCAAGACCGCCGCCCAATGCAAGGCCGTTTATGAACACGAAGCTTGGAACCCCGAGCTCATCGAGCTTGCCAAGGGCATAGTGACCGAGCTCGGCGATAAGCCTTCCGATGTTTCGATCTCTGATTTCCTGAACCTTTGAGAGGTCGGCGCCAGCGGCAAGGAAGTATGGCTTGCCGGTAACCGCGACGGCATCAATCTCGCCCTTCTTTGCCCGCTCCTTGAGCTCATCGAGCTTGCCGGCAAACTCCAAGAGGGTGTGGGGACCGAGGGTGTTTGGCCTGGTGTGGTCCTTGCCATTGTCAAGCGTGAGAAGTGCGATGGTTCTGCCGGATGACATCTTTACGTCAGAGACATAGGAGTGGGTGATTACCTCGTCCTTGTCCTCCAGGAGCGGTGCGAACTTATCCATCACTTACCCCTGTAGTTCGAGTTTTCCCAGACGACGGTGCCGCCCATTCCGAGTCCGATACACATCGTCGTGATGCCGTAGCGAACCTCTGGGTGCTCCTCGAAGTGTCTTGCGAGCTGGTTCATGAGGCGCACTCCGCTCGAAGCGAGTGGGTGGCCCATGGCGATGGCTCCGCCCCAGGGGTTCACCCTTGGATCGTCGTCGGCGAGGCCAAAGTGGTCCAGGAAGCTCAGCACCTGAATGGCAAAGGCCTCGTTGATTTCGATTAGGCCGATGTCATCCAGCGTCAGGCCGGCCTTGGCAAGGGCCTTCTCAGTGGAGGGGATTGGTCCGATTCCCATCAGCTCCGGCTCGACTCCGGCAAAGGCAAATGACACCATCTTCATCTTCGGCTTTAGGCCGTACTTCTTGACGGCATGCTCACCGGCAATCAACGACATGGTTGCCCCGTCGGTCAGTGGAGAAGCGTTACCGGCAGTCACTTTGCCGTGAGGGCGAAACGGGGTCTTTAGTCCCTGCATGCCCTCCATCGAAGACTCCGGCCTCAGCAGTTCGTCCTGGGTCACCAGGCTCCAGCCCTGCTCGCTCGCTGCCGAGACAGGTATCAGGTCCTTTTGAATCTTGCCGTCCTGGTAGGCCTTGGCAGCCTTGTGTTGGCTGGCGACCGCGTAGGCATCGCTGCGCTCCTTGGTGAGATGTGGGAAGCGGTCGTGAATCTTTTCGGCGGTGATGCCCATGTTCATGGCGCTCGGGTCCACCAGCTTCTCGGCCAGGAACCTGGGGTTGGGGTCAGCTCCCTCGCCCATTGGGTGGTGGCCCATGTGTTCCACTCCGCCTGCCAGAGCAACGTCGTAGGCGCCGATTCCAATCGCGCTGCCCGCGGTTGTGACCGAGGTCATTGCACCCGCGCACCACCTATCAATCGAGTAGCCCGGAACGCTCTGTGGTAGCCCGGCGAGAATGCTCGCGCTTCGACCTATCTGCAGGCCCTGGTCTCCAATCTGAGTCGCAGCCGCAATCGCCACATCGTCAATCTGCTCTGCTGGAACCTCTGGGTTGCGCTCCAGAAGCCCGATCATCGCCTTAACGACTAGGTCATCGGCTCGGGTCTTCCAGTAGGCACCCTTTTCGCCGGCCTTGCCGAACGGGGTCCTCACTCCGTCGATGAAGTAAACGTCTTGGTTCTCCATTAGTTCCTCACTAGCGCTGCGCGCATGCTCTGGCGCTCAGCCTCATCCTTGGCAAGCGTGGTTCTTACGAGCTCTGGTGGCAACAGGAATGCATCGACCAGTGATTCAGCGTGAGGCCTGAGCCTTGGGAGCAGCCTGGAGTCGATGTATTCGGTGATTGCCTCAGCCCTAGCTCCGGACAAGCGTCCGTTGATCAGATACCAGTCGAGGTTTTCCTCGAGAAGGCTGAAGCCATAGAGATCTCTGAGCCAGGTGAGAATCTTGAGCGAGTCGGCATCCGTGATGGTCTTGAGGGCGCTGGTGAAGGCCTCCCACATAATCAGCTCGGCGTGGGCGCGACCGGCTTTGATCAGATCGTTTTGGTAGCGGTTGAAGAGCTCGGCTTGCTTTTCCTTGTCCTTGCCGGCGGCCTTCAGCTTGTTTGCGACTGTGGCAACCATGGTGTGGACGCGGTCGGTGAGGAGCTGGTGCTGGTGCTCTTCCTCCTTCACGTAGCCAACGCTTCTCGCTGTTGACCCAAAGTCGACAATCGACTGGGCTAGGCCGCGAAGTCCTCCGCGGTTCACTGCAGCCTCGGTTGCCTGACCGGCGAGGAAGCGTGCCATGTCTCCGAAGTCGGGGGACTTGAATGCCTTGGCGTAGTCACCGAGCAGGCGCTTTGCTACCAGCTGCAGCATCACGTTGTTGTCACCCTCGAAGGTCACATAGACATCGAGATCCGCCCTGAGTCCCGTGAGCCTGTGTTCGGCCATGAACCCCTGGCCACCACATGCCTCGCGGCACTGCTGGATGGTTTCAAGCGCATACCAGGTGCTAAGTGCCTTACCGGCCGCAGAGACGGTCTCTAGGTCGCTGCGGCTCTCATCGGTGTCGTTCTCTCCGGTAAAGACGCTGTGGTATTGGTTCAGCATTTCCTGATGAGTGAAGATTTGGGCGTAGGTCCTCGCGAGCAGCGGCAATAGCCTTCGCTGGTGCCTGCCGTAGTCCATGAGGGTGACCTCCTGGCCATCCGCACCGGGAAACTGCTTTCTGGCAAGCGCATAGCGCACCGCGATATCCAGCGCCAGCTTCTGGGCGTTGGTAACCGCTCCGGTGAGCGAAACCCTGCCCTGAACCAAGGCGCCGAGCTGCGTGAAGAAACGCCTGCCAGGCGCTTCGATTACCGAGCTGTAGGTGCCATCGGCGGCAACATCCGCGTAGCGGTTCAAGAGGTTCTTCCGTGGTACTCGAACCTGATCGAAGTGGAGGCGGCCGTTGTCGATACCGTTTAGGCCACCCTTTAGGCCATCATCCTCAGCCCCAACGCCAGGAAGCAGCTTGCCACGCTTTCGAATCGGAACGTAGAGGGCGTGGACTCCATGATTCTCCCCACCGGTGATCAGCTGGGCAAAAACGACCGCGGCTTCTCCGTGAAGTGCGGCGTTGCCCAAGTAGTCCTTATAGCTGTGGCGATCCGGGGTGTGGATCACAAACTCTTCGGTCTCGGGGTCATAGGTTGCAGTCGTCCCGATTGAGGCGACATCAGATCCGTGACCGGTCTCGGTCATCGCGAAGCAGCCTGGGGTCTCTAGGTTTGCTGCGGCTGGCAAGAAGGTCTTGTGATGGTAATCGGTGCCCAAATACATGATGGCCGACCCAAACAATCCCCACTGCACCCCGTATTTGATTTGCAGCGACGCATCTCCGAGGACCAACTCCTCGAAGACGGAAAGCCCGCCTCCTGGATTCCGGCTGCCACCGAGCTCATTCGGAAGACCGTGAAGGTTAATGCCTGTCTTCACGATCGACTTCAGCCCCTTGAGCACCCAATCGCGATGCTTATCCATCGAATAGCCGATTGGAGTAAAGAGCTCGTGCTCCTGAATAACTTTTCTGGTTTCCAGTCTGATGTCTGCCCAGCGGCCAAGGACTCTTTTTCCTACCGCGGCAACATCCAATTGAACATCTTCATTGAGATTCATAGTTCACCTCGGACTCTAGTCAAGGCCAGGTTGAGCGGCTGAGAAAGGGGGTGTCGCGAATTTCTAGGGCGGTGACAACTTCCGAATCCCTAAGAAAAGAAAACTTGTGTATTTCCTACAAAAATAGACCTGTCAACTAGGACAGTATTAACAACTAGTCACCCTTGAACTTGGCTGGCTTCTTCGTGACAAAAGCCTTCATGCCTCGCGCAACATCCTTGGTTTGCATCAGACCAGCAAGCCTTGCCATGAGCTGAGCTTTCTCACCGGCAATGTCTTCGTTGCGAGAAGAGTCAAGCGTGGCCTGAACCGCCAGAGGCGCCTGATCCGCAATCCTTTGAGCCAGCTCCATGGCTCGGTCCAGCTCCTGACCCGGCTCCACGATCTCGGTGACCATGTTCATATCCATCGCCTCCTGGGCTCCCCAGCGATCGCCGGTGAGGAGGTAGCGCATGGCTTTGACATGGCCTGCGGCCCTTGGCAGGCGGATGGTTCCGCCTCCAAAGGGAAGTATTGCCCTGGAGACCTCGAGCTGGCCAAACTTTGAGTCGCTGGCGGCAACCACGACATCGCTTGCCAGTGCCAGTTCGACTCCGAGGGTGTAGCAGGTTCCCCTGGTTGCCATGACGACCGGCTTCTTCACCTGTCTGGTTTGGATGCCCCAAGGATCAAGCCCACCCTCAGGAATCATCTCGAGTTTGCCCTTTTGCATCTTGGGGCCAACGTCAAATAGGTCTAGTCCGGCCGTGAAGTGGTCGCCATGGGCAAATACCACTCCGACGCGGAGCTCGGGGTCGCGATCTAGCTGACCGAAGGCTAGCGATAGGCCGTGAAGCATCTCCTCATCGGCCGCATTCATCTTCTCTGGCCGGTTCAGACCAATCTTCAGGATGTGGCCGACCTTCTCGACGGTTACCTTCTCGCTCACACCACTTAGGTTAGGTGCAGCTGCGCGCTTCTGCCAAAACAACTATTTGGTCCTTCGTGGGAAGGTAAGGATTATGGAGACGGCAAGCACTGAGAGCAGTGCGGGAGCCCCTAGCGCCCAGGCGATGCTGATTCCAAAGATGGCAACCAGACCGGTGAGGGTGTTCACAACGTGCCCAATCCAAAGCTTGAGTCTTTGTTTGCGAACGAGGATTCCGACAACCAGATTGACAACCGCGATGGCGATAAAGAATGCGAAGAGGTAGGCGACAAAGGTTGCTAGCTCTTCCACTATTCCTCCTTGCTAAGACCCTTGATGATGTTAGCCGCGGCCATCTTTAGAGGCCTAATCGTGGTAACCCGCTCCTCCTTCTCAAAGAGCTCGGCGGTTTGGTTGTCCAGCGCTGTTAGGTAAAGCTCACCCTCATAGCCAAGATACTTGAGGCTCTGGAGCAGCACGGTGTTGGTTGCTCGATCCGGGGCCGTGCAGATGATTGTCAGGGTCTGGTGAATCGGAAGCATTTTGGCAAATTCAGGGTCCGAGACATCGCCAAACAGGGTCTCGGCACCAAGCTCTTTGGCCTTTGCCCTGGCCTCCGGGTCCATCTCCACGGCCAACACCGAGGAGCCCTTGGCACACAGGCCCGAGATAACCTCCGAGCCAAACCTGCCGGCACCGATGACAATTGCGTCGTAGTTGTGTGACTCGCGCTCCTCATCGACGCTGTCGTTGCTCTTGCGCTCGAAGATTTCCATAAAGCCGTGGGCCTTTGCCAGCAGCTGCTCCGAGTAGAGGATCAGGTAGCTAGAGACGGTGATCGTGATGACCCCCACCAGCGTGATCAAACTCAAGACCGAGGAGTCGATCTGACCAAGCGAGTAACCCAGCGCCACAAGAATCAGGGAGAACTCGGATATCTGGGCCAGGGCGACGCCGGTGCGGAACGAGGTTGCCGAACGGTATCCCATCCATCCCATGATCGCGAAGATGATTAGCGGCTTCCCAACCAGAACAAATATCGAGAGCACAATCGCCGGCAACAGCTGCCCGAGCGCATCGGCAAAGGTTAGCGATGCTCCCAGCTCAATGAAGAAGAACAGCAGCATCACATCTCGCAGGCTCACCATTCGCGCACCCAGCGACTCTCGGTAGGCCGTTGATGCGAGCGCCACACCCGCAACAAATGCGCCGATTTCCATGCTCAACCCAATCAGCGAGCTTGCGGCGGCCAAGACTATGGCCCAGGCAACCCCGAACAAAAGGGTCAGCTCAGGGCTCTTTGCAACCCAGTCCAATGCCCGCTGCAGGACGAACTTGGAGATGAGTGCCACAAGACCCAGGAAGACAACGCTGAAGACCAGAGTTTGGGTCAGGTCCTCGAGTGGGCTGGCGCCTGGAGTTCCGATGGTGACAATGACCACCATCGCCACAACAACGAGGATGTCTTGAATAATCAGAATTCCAACGGCGATGCGGCCATAGAGCCTGTCCAGTTGCCGCTTATCGCCAAGAAGCTTGATGATGATGATTGTGGAGGAGAACGTGAGTGCAACCGCGACATAGGCGGCCGTCGTCACGTCTAGGCCAAACAAAAGGGCAATCCCGAAGCCGACTACTGCGGTGAAAAGCACCTGGGCGAGGCCGGCAATCGCCGCCACCTTGCCGGTGGTCCGGATCATGTGGAAATCGAGCTTTAGCCCCACCAGAAAAAGCAGTATCGCGATGCCGAACTTGGCAAAGAGTCGAATCTCGTCGGCTCCCTCAACGAGGTTGAAGGCGGTGGGGCCGGCGAGGATGCCGACGATTATGTAGGAGACGATGATCGGCTGACGCAGCAGTTTGGCAAGCGCACCGGCAACCACAGCCAGCGCCAGAATCAGCGCAACGGAAACAAAGGACCCCTCAATCACAACTGAATTTTACCCAGCTAGCTGTTTCCGGCTTATTTCGCGGCGGCGGTAGCTCGGCCGAATGATTGGCGTAGCATTTTGGGATGCTCACCCCTAAAGACTTTCGAGAACTAGCCCAGTCCAGGCGCTCAACACGAGACTTCACCAACAAGCCGATCGAGGACGAGCTGCTACAGCAAATCCTCAACGACGGGGTTACGGCACCCAGCTGGTCGAACACCAGACCATTCATGGTCGCAGTGGCAAAAGGTGAGCAGCGTGACCGAATAAGTCAGAGGCTTGTCGCAAGGCTGCGGGAGAACCTCGAGGTTCCGGGAATGGGCAACAGTCCAGACTTCACCCACGAGATCCCCTACCCACCAGGGCTAATCGAGCGCAGCCAAAGGGTTGGGAAAGGCATTTACGACACTCTCGGGATTGATCGAGCCGACAAAGAGTCCAGATTTAGATTTCTCGAGCGCAACTATAAGTTCTTTGGGGCTCCGGTGGCATTGTTCTTCTTTACCCACCGCGGCCTAGATCACTTTGGAACGCTCGACCTTGGCCTCTACATGCAAACCCTAATGCTCTCTGCCAAGAGTCACGGAATCGGCACCTGTGCCCAGGGTTACCTCGGCAACTATCCCGACATAATTCGCGAAGAGTTCGATGTGCCGAAGGAGTATGCCCTCGTCTGTGGCATGAGCATCGGTTATCCGTCCGACCACCCGATCAACTCTTGGCAGGCGGAGCGACTGCCTATTGAGGAGTTGACGGCTCGCCCTTTGCGGTAAATGGATAGCGACGGCCATTCAAAAGAGCACCGATAAAAGTGCTCCTCACAAACAACTTGTAGCTGGCGTAGGCAATAACCAGCGTTGCCAACGTGGTCATGGTCACGTTTGCGATGGCTGAAAGCTTTGCCTCGGAACCAATCACCAAGAAGAAAAACACTAGGGGCAAGTGAATTAGGTAGAGCCAGTAGCTGCCATCGGACAAAAACCGCACAAACCTGTTCTCTCCGGACGCGAAGCGCAGAAAGAGCCCGATAACACCGGCGGACAGCAACCAAACCGCAAAGCTGTAAAGCCAAGGGTTCTGAGGAACACCCCAATCCTGGCTAACAAAAAACAACGCAAAAAAACCAAGGCCAATCGAAACGTAGGCAATAGACCTCCTTGCGAGAAGCGGCAGCAGTCGTTCTCTGCCGATGTAAACCACGGCACCAATCAAGAAGGTCAAGAAATAGAAGACCGATGTTAGCTATAGAAAGGTGGAGAATATGAATGCTTTTTTGAGGTCAGCCACAAGAATATCCGTCGAGGACGAGATTCAGAACTTCATCAGAGATCTCGTCTTCAATAAATTCCGTCTTAATGATA
>JAPOHQ010000043.1 GCA_029979375.1 Microbacteriaceae bacterium | reverse complement strand
CATCGCCTGGAACCACGATGGAAAAGGCGCTATCGCCATTCCAACCATCAAGCTCAGCGCCGCAGTCAATTGACAGCAGATCTCCCGGCTTTAGCTCCCGGTTGGAGGGGATGCCGTGAACGACCTCGCTGTTTATCGAGGCGCAAATGGTGTGGAAGTAGCCGGGCACCATCTGAAAGTTTGGCTTGCCACCAAGATCACGAATGGTCTGCTCGGCAATCTGGTCGAGCTCCAATGTCGTAACCCCTGGCCTCACAGCAGCCTTCACGGCAGCCAGCGCGATAGCGGTGAGTTGGCCTGCGGGGCGCATGGCCCTTATCTCGGCGACGGTCTTCTTTTCGTATTGCCTGCGCATTAGGAGAGCTCGCGAGCGTTGATTACCTCAACAATTCGAGCTGTAACATCCGAAATCTCGCCAAGGCCGTCGACCTTTGCGACCAGGCTGCGAGAAGCGTAGACATCAATCAGAGGGGCAGTCTGCTCGTCATAGACGCTGAGCCTGCGGCTAATAACATCTGGGGTGTCATCGCTGCGGCCCTGCTCGGCAGCCCTTCCCGACAGACGCCTGAGCAACTCCTCGTGATCTGCGGTGAGCTGAACCACGACATCGAGCTGGGTCTCTTGCTCCGAGAGCATCTCATCGAGTTCGTTGACCTGGTCGATGGTTCTTGGGTAGCCATCCAGCAGAAAGCCGGCTGCGGCATCGTCCTGGGAGAGGCGGTCGCGCACCAGATCATTGGTAAGGGAATCTGGAACGTATTCGCCGCGATCCATGAATGACTTTGCCTTGAGGCCCAGTTCCGTCTCGTTACGAACGTTCTCGCGGAAGATGTCTCCGGTTGAGATGGCGGGGATCCCGAAGTGCTGGGCAAGAAGTGCGGCCTGGGTTCCCTTGCCGGCACCCGGAGGACCGATCAAGAGTAGTCGGATCACTTCAGCAAGCCCTCGTAGTTTCGCTGCTCCATCTGAGCGTTGATCTGCTTCACGGTCTGGAGTCCGACACCGACGATGATCAGAATCGACGTTCCACCAAATGGGAAGTTTTGGTTGGTTCCAATGGCGCTGAAGGCGACCAGTGGAATCAGTGCGATCAGACCGAGGTAGATGGCTCCTGGAGCGGTGATCCTGCTGATGACGTACTCGAGATACTCGGTAGTAGGTCTTCCAGCTCTGATGCCGGGGATGAAACCGCCGTAGCGCTTCATGTTGTCGCTGATCTCCTCAGGGTTGAGCGTGATAGCGACGTAGAAGTAGGTGAATCCGACGATCAGGGCGAAGTAAATGGCCATGTAAAGCGGGTTGTCACCTGCGGTCAGGTAAGTCGAGATGAAGGTCACCCACGGAGCCACCTGTCCGGTGGTGGCATCTGGCTGGTTGAACTGAGCCAGAAGCGCCGGCAGGTAAAGCATCGAGGAGGCAAAGATTACGGGGATAACACCTGCGGTGTTCACCTTCACGGGAATGTAGGTCGACTGGCCTCCATAGGCCTTACGACCAACCATGCGCTTGGCATACTGAACCGGAATCCTGCGCTGCGACTCCTCGACCAAAACCACGAGCGCGACAACCAAGAAACCAACGGCCATCACGATCACGAAGATCTCGATGGTTCTGGTCTGCAGGATCTGCAGCAGGCTCGATGGGAAGGTTGAAGCAATGGAAGTGAAGATCAGAAGCGACATTCCATTGCCAACACCACGTTCGGTGATGAGCTCACCAATCCACATGATCAATCCGGTGCCGGCGGTCATGGTCATGACCATCAGCGAGATTGCCAGCGGATCGGTGTTCACCAAGATCGGCAGAGTACAGTCCGCACCAAACAGTGCTCCCTGCCTGGCCACGGTCACCAAGGTGGTGGACTGCAACAGAGCTAGAGCAATGGTCAGGTAACGGGTGTACTGAGTCAGCTTGGACTGTCCCTGAGGACCTTCCTTGTGAAGTGTCTCAAACCTTGGAATAACCACCCTTAGCAGCTGGGTAATGATCGATGCCGTGATGTAGGGCATGATGCCCAAGGCAAAGATCGAAAGCTGAAGCAGGGCTCCACCAGAGAACAGGTTTACCAGCTCGTAGAGACCAGAGGTGCTCTGCGACTGGGCCAAACACTGCTGCACGTTGGTGTAATCGACGTTTGGGGCAGGAATGAACGAGCCCAAACGGAAGATTGCGATCATTCCAAGCGTAAACGCCAGCTTGTTGCGCAGATCCGGGGTACGGAACGCGCGAGCTATGGCCTGAAACACTGTGGACCTCCCTAGAGCGCCTTAGGCGTTGACGCTGCCTCCGGCAGCCTCAATCTTGGTCTTTGCCGACTCTGAAACCTTGTCGACAACGACCTCCAGCTTAACGGAGATGTCTCCATTACCCAGTACCTTCACAGGCTCGCCCTTGCGGACTGCGCCCTTGGCAACCAAATCGTCAACCGTCACCTTGCCACCCTTGGGGTAGAGCAGGTTCAGTTTGTCGAGGTTTACCACCTGGTACTCAACACGGAATGGGTTCTTGAAGCCGCGAAGCTTAGGGGTGCGCATAACTAGGTTCACGCCACCACCCTCGAAACCGAGACGGGTTGTGGTACGAGCACCGGTTCCCTTGGTTCCACGACCTGCGGTCTTACCCTTGGAGCCCTCACCGCGACCCTTACGAGTCTTGTCCTTCTTCGCACCAGCTGCAGGACGCAGGTGGTGGAGGCGAAGAATCTGTGACTTCTCCTTCGGCTCGCTGGCCTTCTTGGCAGCAGGCTTAGCGGCTGGTTTCGCTGCTGGCTTGGCCGGGGCTGTCTTAGCCGCAGGCTTTGCAGCTGGCTTGGCAGGTGCGGCCTTGGCGGCTGGCTTCGCAGCAGGCTTAGCGGCAGGCTTGGCAGCCGGCTTAGCTGCGGCCTTTGCTGGTGCCTTTGCCGGAGCAGCCTTGGCGGCTGGCTTCTTGGCAGCAGCTGGCTTGGCGGCTGGCTTAGCAGCGCTCTTCGCTGCAGGCTTTGCGGCCGGCTTGGCAGCTGGCTTCTTAGCGGCTGGCTTCTTCTCTTCAGCCATTAGTCGATCTCCTCAACCTTTACTAGGTGGGCAACGGTCATCACCAGGCCGCGAACACTCTTAGTGTCTTCGCGAACGACGATGTCTCCGATGCGCTTCAGACCCAGGGTTCTCAGTGAGTCCCTCTGGTTCTGCTTGCCACCGTTAGAGCTTTTTACTTGGGTTACCTTCAGACGAGCAGCCATTTACTTAGCACCTGCCTTTTCGGTCTCTTTGCCCAGCAGACGAGCTGGGGCAACCTCTGCGAGGCTCTTGCCTCGGCGAGCTGCAACATTTGCTGGCTCCTCGAGCATGCGAAGGGCCTCAATGGTTGCGTGGACGATGTTGATGGTGTTCGAGGAACCGAGTGACTTGGAAAGCACGTCGTGAACACCTGCACACTCGAGCACTGCACGCACAGGACCACCGGCGATAACACCGGTTCCCTCTGCGGCTGGGCGGAGTAGGACAACACCTGCAGCGGCCTCACCCTGCACTGGGTGCGGGATGGTTGAGCCGGCGCGTGGGATGCGGAAGAAGTTCTTCTTGGCCTCCTCGACACCCTTGGCAATTGCCGCAGGCACCTCCTTGGCCTTTCCGTAGCCAACTCCGACCATGCCCTCGCCATCGCCGACGACCACCAGAGCGGTGAAGGCGAAACGACGTCCACCCTTCACAACCTTGGCAACGCGGTTGATGGTTACAACACGCTCTAGGAACGGGCTGGACTTGTCTTCACGCTCGCGACGCTGCTCCTGACGAGGACCACGCTCACGTGATCCACGACGCTGCTCGCGCTCGTTTGGGTCGACCACTGGCTGCTGTGGAGCCTGAGTCTCGGCTGTAGCCTCGGTAGCTTCTACCACTTGCTCTTCCTTCTTCTCTTCGCTCACAGTGTCAGTCCTCCCTCGCGGGCTGCATCCGCAATAGCTGCGACGCGTCCTGCGTAACGGTTTCCTCCGCGGTCAAATACGACCTCGGTGACTCCGGCCTTCTTGGCTCGCTCGGCAATTAGCTTGCCGACCTGGGCGGCCTTCTCAGTCTTGTTGCCGCTTGCCTTGCGCATTGCGTCCTCCATGGTTGAGGCGCTTGCCAGGGTGTGACCCTTGGCATCGTCAACCACCTGGACGAATACGTGGCGTGCGGAACGGGTGACAACCAGACGTGGCCTGGCTGCGGTGCCCGAAATCTTCTGGCGCAGACGAGCGTGACGACGGTCCCGCGCTGCTGAGTTTGACTTAGCTGCCATTTTTACTTACCAGCCTTTCCAGCCTTGCGACGGACTCTCTCACCCTCGTAACGAATTCCCTTGCCCTTGTATGGCTCAGGCTTACGAAGCTTGCGGATGTTTGCGGCCACCTCACCGACTGCCTGCTTTGAGACGCCGGAGACGATGATCTTGTTGTTGCCCTCAACGGTCAGGGTCACACCATCTGGTGGAGTGACAACGACCGGGTGGCTAAGGCCCAGGGCCAACTCCACGTTGGAGCCCTTAGACGCAGCGCGGTAACCGGTGCCGACAATCTCGAGTGCCTTCGAGAATCCCTCGGCAACACCCTGAACGTTGTTCGCGATCAGGGTTCTGGTTAGGCCGTGAAGGCTCTTGCTCTTGGCCTCGTCGTCTGGCCTTGAGACCAGAATCGAGCCGTCCTCGAGTGCGACCTTGATTGGCTCCGAAACGGTGATGCTCAGCTCACCCTTTGGTCCCTTGACCTTGACGTCCTGCCCGGCGACCTCAGCGGTCACGCCCTGGGGCAAAACGATAGGAAGCTTTCCAATTCTTGACATAGCGCTTACCAGACGTAGGCGAGGACTTCCCCACCTACTCCCTTCTTTGCCGCCTGGCGGTCGGTTAGCAGACCGCTAGAAGTGGACAGGATTGCGATGCCCAAACCGCCGAGAACCTTAGGTAGCTCGGTGCTCTTCGCGTAAACACGAAGACCTGGCTTGGAAACCCGCTTGATGCCAGCAATGCTGGACTTGCGGTCATCGGAGTACTTCAGGGTGACAACAAGGTTCTTACCGACCTTGGCATCGTCGACCTTGTAGTCCGAGATGTAACCCTCGGCCTTCAGGATGTCGGCGATGGTGCCCTTCAGCTTGGAGTAGGGAACGCTCAGCGACTCGTGGTGAGCCTTGCTGGCATTGCGCAGCCGGGTCAGAAAGTCTGCTACCGGGTCTGTCATTGTCATGTTTTTGTCTTCTTTCTCGGGGCGGTATCTCTAGCTCTTTACAAGATCTAGGGACCTACCTCAATCGGTTTACTTGAACGGGAAACCGAGCGCCTTGAGAAGCGCCCTGCCCTCGTCGTCAGTGTTGGCACTGGTCACCACGGTGATGTCCATGCCTCGAACCTGGTCGATCGAGTCCTGGTCCACTTCGTGGAACATGGACTGCTCGCTCAGGCCAAATGTGTAGTTGCCGCGGCCGTCAAATTGCTTTGCGGACAGGCCACGGAAGTCGCGGATACGCGGCATCGCGACGGTCACGAGGCGGTCGAGGAATTCGTACATACGTTCGCGGCGCAGCGTAACCTTGCAGCCGATCGGCATGCCTTCACGCAGCTTGAACTGCGCGATCGACTTCTTGGCCACATTTACCTGTGGCTTCTGGCCGGTGATGGCGGTCAGGTCGCGGATGGCACCCTCGATGAGCTTGCCCTCCTTGGCTGCCTGTCCGACACCCATGTTCACAACAATCTTCACCAGTCCTGGGACCTGCATTGGGTTCTCAAGGTTGAACTCCTTCTGCAGCGCAGGAGCGATCTCCTTGCGGTACTGAGCCTTGAGGCGTGGAAGAGCCTTAGCGTCTGCCTTCTTGGTAGCGGTAGCCATTAGATCTCCTCCCCGCTCTTGCGTGCGATACGAACCTTCTTGTTGCCGTCCTTGGTCTTCTCAACCTTGTAGCCAACGCGGGTTGGCTTCTTG
Source organism: Microbacteriaceae bacterium (assembly GCA_029979375.1). Taxonomy (GTDB): domain Bacteria; phylum Actinomycetota; class Actinomycetes; order Actinomycetales; family Microbacteriaceae; genus Aquiluna. Next base: position 2,015 of record JAPOHQ010000043.1, on the reverse strand, counting down.
GACTTGGGGTCTACCAGCGCGACGTTGGAAACGTGGATTGGGGCCTCCTGGGTCACAATGCCACCGGTCTTCTGGCCGCGGTCTCCCTGGCCCTCACGGGTGTGCTTGGTGACGAGGTTGACTCCCTCAACGATTACGCGGTTTGACTCCTTGAGCACGGCCAGAACCTGACCCTGCTTGCCGCGGTCTCCACCGCGAGCCTCGGAGCCTCCCGAGATGACCTGAACTAGGTCGCCCTTCTTGATCTTCATTACAACACCTCCGGAGCTAGCGAGATGATCTTCATGAAGCGCTTGTCGCGCAGCTCACGGCCGATGGGGCCGAAGATGCGAGTGCCGCGTGGCTCGCCATCAGCCTTGATGATGACGGCTGCGTTCTCGTCAAACTTGATGTAGGAGCCGTCGGCGCGACGGGTCTCCTTTACGGTGCGAACGATGACGGCCTTTACGACCTCACCCTTCTTGACGTTTCCGCCTGGGATGGCGTCCTTAACCGATGCCACGATGACATCTCCCAATCCTGCGTAGCGGCGGGTTGAACCACCCAGCACGCGGATTGCGAGAAGCTCCTTGGCGCCGGTGTTATCGGCTACCTTCACCCTCGATTCCTGCTGAATCACTTGTGTTCTCCTTGCTTAGTGAATAACGATTTCCGACCGTTATCCGCGGGGTTACTTCGCCTTTTCGAGAATCTCGACTAGACGCCAGTTCTTGGTTGCTGACAGTGGACGGGTCTCGTCGATCAGGACGAGGTCACCGATACCGGCAGAGTTCTGCTCATCGTGAGCCTTGATCTTCTTGGAAAGACGCATGACCTTGCCATACAGCGGGTGCTTCTTGCGCTCCTCGACCAACACGGTGATGGTCTTGTCCATCTTGTCCGAAACTACATAGCCTCGACGCGACTTGCGGTAGCCACGGCTGACCTCCTTGACAGGCTTTGGAGCCTTAGGGGTCTTTGCCTTGGCTGGAGCCTTAGCTGCTGGCTTCTTGGCAGCGGTCTTCTTCTCTTCTGCCATTTTTTACGCCTCCTCGGCTGGCTTAGCGTCAGCCTTCTTCTTGGTTGTCTTGGCTGGCTGCGGGGTTGGGACGGCACGGATGCCGAGCTCCCTCTCGCGCAGAACGGTGTAGATGCGAGCGATGTCGCGCTTGACTGCCTTCAGGCGGCCGTGGTTGTCAAGCTGACCGGTTGCGCTCTGGAATCGGAGGTTGAAAAGCTCCTCCTTCGCCTTGCGCAACTCCTCAACGAGCAGGGAGTCCTCGATCTTGTCGAGGTCCTGCGGAGTCAGGTTCTTTGAGCCGATCATTATGCGTCACCTTCTTCACGCTTGATAATGCGAGCCTTGAGCGGGAGCTTGTGAATAGCCCTGGTCATTGCCTCGCGGGCTACGGTCTCGCTAACGCCGGAGAGCTCGAAGAGAACCCTTCCTGGCTTCACGTTGACTACCCACCACTCTGGAGAACCCTTACCGCTACCCATACGAGTTTCGGCTGGCTTCTTGGTGAGGGAGCGGTCTGGGAACACGTTGATCCAAACCTTTCCACCACGCTTGATGTGACGGGTCATGGCAATACGAGCCGCCTCAATCTGACGGTTGGTCAGATAAGCGGAGGTGATTGCCTGAATTCCATACTCACCAAAGTTGACCTTGGTGCCACCGGTTGCGTGACCGCCGCGCTTTGGGCTGTGCTGCTTGCGGTGCTTGACCTTACGTGGAATAAGCATTTATGCCTCGCTTCCTGCAGCGGCAGCTGCTTCCTGGCGTGGGCCGCGACGGCCTCCGCCTGGGCGGTTGGAGCGCTGGTTGGCCTGCTGAGCGGCAAGCTCCTTGGAGGTCAGGTCGCCCTTGTAGATCCAAACCTTTACGCCGATGCGGCCGAAGGTGGTCTTGGCCTCGTAGAAACCGAAGTCGATGTTCGAGCGCAGGGTGTGCAGTGGCACGCGACCCTCGCGGTAGAACTCGCTTCTGGACATTTCAGCACCGCCGAGACGGCCCGAGCACTGAACCCTGATGC
>JAPOHQ010000042.1 GCA_029979375.1 Microbacteriaceae bacterium | reverse complement strand
GCATGCATGTAGCCGTTTGTGGACGAGAAGCTCTCGCCAGACTCCTCTTCAACCTTCAGGGCATCCATGTCTGCCCTGAGCAGGACGGTTGGGCCGGGCTTGCCGCCTTTTATGTGGAGGGCAATCGAAGAAAGGTTCTTCCCGAGCGTGATCTCGCCTAGGCCATCGATCGACTCCAGGATCCTTTGCTGCGTCTTCGGCAGCTCGAGGGCAAACTCTGGAATCTGGTGCAAATCACGACGAATGGTGCTCAGGGTTTCGGCATACTGCGACGCCTCGGCGAGCAGCTCTTTGGGGCTAAGCATTTTGCCTCCTAGGGGACGCTATACATCTTCGCACTTTTACTATTGGCTCATGCTCGAATCTGTCCACCCCGGTTGGATGCCGCTGTTCAACGCAGAGCACGACCGGCTGGTTGAGATTCTGGCCAAGCTCTCAGGCGAAGAGGTTGTTCCGGCAAGAGCAAACATTTTTCGGGCATTCGAGCAGGATCCTGGGTCGATTCGAGTGCTCATTCTTGGCCAGGACCCCTATCCAAATCCGGACCATGCGATGGGGTTGGCATTCTGTGTTCCCTCGGGCACCTACCCGCTCCCTCCCTCGCTCGAGAACATATTCAAGGAGCTGCGCTCAGATCTTGGCCACGGGATGGTTCGCAACAAGGACATCTCGACTTGGTCGCAACATGGCGTCATGCTCCTGAACCGCCACCTAACCACCCGGCCGGGCGAGACCGCGGCGCATCTGGGTCTTGGCTGGGATCTCTTTACCGAAGCCGCAGTTCGTTTTCTTCAAGAGCTCAAGGGGAGCGCGTTGGTCGCGATTCTCTGGGGGTCGAAGGCTCAGCAGCTGAGTGGAATACTGCAGCAGGCAACCGTGATCTCATCCCCACACCCCTCACCACTCTCGTCCTACCGAGGCTTCTTTGGCTCAAGACCTTTTTCTGGATGTAACAAAGCGCTTTTAGAGTTGGGCTTAGAGCCAATTGATTGGAGCTGCTGATGGTTGATTCCGAAACCAGGTGGCGGCTTGTCCGCAGGCTCAGGCAACAACCCCCGCAACCCCCGCAGGAGATCTCGATTCGGGATGCGCAAGTAGAAGACATGCCTCAGGTTAGGGCCATCTACAACTTCTTCGTTCAAAACACGGTTATCACCTTTGACGACAAGCCCCTTGACATCTCGCACTGGCAGGAGAAGTTCGAACACCTTACAAAGCTCGGGCTACCGTTCCTGGTTCTTACTCGCGGGAGCGAGGTGTTGGGCTTTGCCTATGTCGCCCCCTGGCGGCAGCGCACTGGCTACCTCAAGATCGTCGAGAACAGCATCTACCTGGCAGCCGCTGCCACGGGCAAGAAGCTAGGCAGCAAACTCTTCGAAGCACTTTTGGCTGCCTGCCGTAAGGGTGGCATCAAGGAAGTGATTGCGGTGATTGCCGATCGCGGTGCACATGCCTCGATAGAACTGCACAAGAAGCACGGATTCACGGAGCAGGGCCACCTTGCAAATGTCGCGGTGAGGTTCGGTAAACCTATCGGCAGCTACCTCTACTCGCTCAAGCTCTAGCCGGCTACCAGGACCTCTTTGACCTTGGACTTCAGGGTCTGAAGCTGCTTACTCCCGAGGCCGACACTCGTTATTACGACGTCGGCATGCTCGAAGGAGGCAAATGAGGAGAAACCTCTTACTCCCCACTTTGATTGATCTGCCAGCACGACAAACTTTGCGCTGCGCCTGATCACCTCTCGGTTGGTTTCTGCCTCGACTAGGTTTGGGGAGCTGAATCCGAATTCGCTATCCATGCCGTGGGTGCCCATAAAGACGATGTCCAGGTTGAATCTCGAAAACACTTCGCTCGCGATGTTTCCAACCAGGGAGTCGGTTGGCGTCCTAACTCCGCCCGTGAGAACAACAGTTTGGTCAGCCCTGGGCTTTTGAGCGAAGAGGTCTGAAATCGGCACAGAGTTTGTGACGATGGTGAGGGAGGGGACATCCCGCAGCCGCTTTGCAAGTGAGTAGACGCTACTGCCGCCCATGAGAGCTACGGCCATTCCGGGCCTGACCATTTCGGCTGCGAGCTCGGCCATCGCATCCTTGGCTGCCTGCTCCTTCATGGAGTTGGCGGCGAACGGAGGCTCGAGAGTCGAAGAGAGCGCGTTTGCGGTCACGCCGCCGTGGACCTTATCGACCAGGCCCTGAGAGGCTAGCTGCTCGACGTCGCGCCGAATTGTTACCTCAGAGACACCGAGCGACTCAGCGAGATCCGAAATGCGCCTAGCTCCGGAGGTGCCAACCTCTTCCAGAATCCTGGCTTTACGCTGCGCTGCAAGCATCTTTGCTTCCTCCCTGAGTAAATAGGGTATTCAGATTTTACGAATTTGCCCGTTTTGTTACTAACGGAATGATTACTTTTGTCGTTTTTATTTCGAAAAGTTTGGGATTATTGCTTAAGTTCGTTCATACCTAATCAATTGGGTTCAGCAGTGGACTCCATTGGCGACTTGGGTGGGGACGAGCGGACAGGCGTTCTCCCCCTAGGTGGGCGCCAATAATTGAATAGCAACTGAGTAGTTACTGGGCGGGGCTTTACTCCGCCCAGTAACAGCTAGGAAACTAGAATCACGCAGTAAGTATTGAGGTCCCGATTGAGTCTTCCCAAATCCGTCACCATTAGCCAGGCCGGGGTCAGCGTCGTATTTGACCTGTCAGACGGAACTCCTCAGATCCTCCACTGGGGTGAGGACCTTGGCGCTGTCGATGCCGAGGCCCTAAGGCTCGCTGCCATCGAACCAACCGCACACGCCGAATTGGACGCCCACCAGTTCCATGGCATCTGGCGGGAAAATGCTCGCGGCAATATCTCAAGGCCCACCCTTTTAGGTCACCGCAATGGCAGCGACTTCACGCAGCTCTTTACTCTGACCTCGGTTGATGCAGCCGCAGAGCGGGCAGCCTTTGTGAGTTTGGATAAGGCCGCTGGCCTCGAGGTCAGTGCGGTCTTTGAGTTTGTGGGAAGCGGCGTGCTGGCGATTTCCCAGTCGGTGAAGAACGTCGCGACAGGCAACTTCACGGTCGATGCCCTAGAGGTGTTCATGCCAATTCCAGATCGTGCCGCCGAGTCGATGGACTTCACTGGGCGCTGGGTCAAGGAGCGCCAACCGCAGCGCAGGGCGATCCAGCCCGGCACCTGGGTTAGGGAGGAGCGCGAGGGTCGGTCGAGCCACGACTACACCATCCTGCAGCTTGCCATGACTCAAGGAGCCGGTCACCAGCAGGGAGAAATTTGGTCACTCGGGGTCGGTTACTCGGGGAACTCGAGGCACTCGATCGAGTGCCACCAATCCGGTCGGAAGTTCATATCGGCCGGAGAGCTGCTGCTTCCCGGAGAGGTAATCCTTGCCGAGGGTGAGAGTTTTGCAGCACCCAAGGTTTACGCCATCTACTCGAGCGATGGCATTGATGGCGTCACCGAGCGCTCCTATGCGTGGTTGCGCGCTCGCAAGGAGCACCCAACGAACATCAGGCCGCGGCCGCTAACGCTGAACGTTTGGGAGGCTGTCTACTTCGATCACAACCTGGAGAAGCTATCCCAGCTGGCTGATGTTGCGAAGGAAATCGGAGTCGAGCGCTTTGTCTTGGACGATGGCTGGTTCGGCTCCAGACGGAATGACACCAAGGGACTGGGGGACTGGCAGGTCTCAAGCGAGGTTTGGCCGGAGGGTCTTGGGCCGCTGGTAAAGAAGGTGAAGGACTCCGGCATGGAGTTTGGCCTGTGGTTTGAGGGTGAAATGCTCAATCCAGACAGCGACATTTACCGGGCACATCCTGATTGGATTCTCTCTGCAGGGGGAAGAGTGCCGCCTGAGGGTCGGCGCCAGCATGTCATCGATTTCACCAACCCTGCCGCCTACGAGTACATCCTGGAATCTATCGATGCTGTCTTGAGCGAATACGACATTGCCTACATCAAGTGGGATCACAACAAGTTCCTGATTGAACCTGCGAGCGATGGAAAGCCCGCAGTTCACAATCAGACTGCGGCCATCTATCAGATGTTCTCAGAACTCAAACGCCGTCATCCGGGACTGGAAATCGAGTCTTGCTCCTCCGGTGGAGGCCGCATCGATTTGGGAATGGCACAGGTTGCCGACCGTTTCTGGACCTCGGATTGTAACGACGCACTCGAGCGGCAATACATTCAGCGCTACACCCAGTATGCGATTCCGCCAGAAATGCTCGGTAGCCACATCGGACCAACGAAGAGCCACACCACCGGACGGGTTCACTCATTGAGCTTCCGGGCGATCTCGGCACTCTTTGGGCATGCCGGACTCGAGTGGGATATCACCGAGACGACGCCTTCCGAGCGGGAGCAGCTTAGAAGCTGGGTCTCCTACTACAAGTCAAAGCGGTCACTACTTCACGCTGGAAAGATGATCAGAATTGATACCCCCGAGGACCACTTCATTCACGGGGTGGTTTCGCAAGACAAGAGCGAAGCGGTCTTTGCTCTGGTATCCCTTGCCGCTCACGGTGGGTCACGACCGGATGCGATCAGGTTCGCAGGTCTCAATCCGGAGCAGCGCTACAGGGTCAAGGCGGTGTTCCCCGCAGGGGAGCCGAGCTTCATCCAGCGCACTCAGGTTGAATGGTTTGACGGTGTCGAGCTATCCGGTGCTGCACTCGAAAGTGTTGGCCTTAGAAGCCCAATTATGTATCCAGAAAATGCCCTACTAATAGAAATCGAGGCGAGCTGATGCTCAATCTAGGAAAACTCCACTTCGGCGGCGACTACAACCCTGAGCAGTGGCCGAAAGAGGTTTGGAAGCAAGACATCGAGCTGATGCAGAAGGCAGGTGTAAACCTGGTTTCACTCGGCATCTTCTCCTGGGCCAAGATCGAGCGTCGTGACGGCGAGTATCACTTCGACTGGCTTGACGAGGCGATGCAGCTTCTCCACGAGGGCGGGATCAGCGTAGACATGGCTACCGCCACGGCCTCACCTCCGGCATGGCTGGTGAAGGCCCACCCAGAAGTTCAACCGGTGAACTTTGATGGGGTGAGGCTCTCTCATGGAGGTCGTCAGCACTACTGTGCAGCCAGCGGGGTATACCGCGAGAAGGCGGCAGCTCTGGTGGACCAGATCGCATCTCGCTATGCCAGCCATCCAGCCGTGGTGATGTGGCACGTGAATAACGAATACGGTTGCCACGCACCCTATTGCTTCTGCGAGAACAGCAGGCAGGCCTTCATTAAGTGGCTGCAAGAGCGCTACAGCTCTCTGGATGAGCTAAATGCGTCCTGGGGCACCGACTTCTGGTCGCAGCGCTACTACGAGTGGGATGAGCTGGTCGTGCCAAAGCGCACACCGGATGGCACACACCCGAACCCTGGTCAGCAAATTGACTTCAAGCGCTTCACGAATGACGTGACCTTGGAGCTATTCAAGATGGAGCGCGACATCATCAAGCGCTACGACAGCGTGCATCCAGTTACCACGAACTTCATGTCGATGAAGTTCACCTACGCCATGGACTACTGGAAGTGGGCGAAGGAGATGGACTTTGTTTCAACCGACCACTACCTAGCGCAACACGATCCTCAGAACCATATCGATCTAGCGCAGCAGGCTGATCTCACTCGAGGCTTTGCAAACGGTCAGCAGTGGCTGCTCATGGAACACAGCACATCGGCAGTGAACTGGCAGCCCAGGAACTATGCAAAGACCCCCGGTCAGGAGCTTCGCAACAGCGCCAGCTTTGTCTCTCGCGGTTCTCAGGGTGTGATGTATTTCCAGTGGCGCCAGTCGCAGGCTGGGTCGGAGCGCTTCCACAGCGCCCTGGTGCCTCACGCCGGCGAGGACACGAGGGTCTATCGCGAGATCGCAGAGCTCGGAGCATGGCTCAAGGAGAATCCTGAGGTTGCCAATCATCCAACCGATCGTGCTCAGGTAGCGATGATCTACGACTACGAGCAGTTCTGGGCGCTGATGCAGGCAAACCTCCCCACCCAAGATCTCAGCTATGCCGAGACCGTGGCTAAGTGGTATCGAGCGCTCTGGGAACTAGGCATTCGGGTTGACTTCTTGCCGGCAGATGCCTCGAAGGCGGATCTGAGTGCCTACAAGCTGGTGTTGATGCCGATGGTCCACATGCTCTCCGAGGCGGAAGAACAGGCCTATCACGACTATGTCGCCGACGGCGGCAACCTGGTTGTTTCTTACTTCAGTAACATCTCGGATCGAACCCTGCGAGTGAAGCTCGGCGGCTATGGCGGCAAGTTGGTTCGAGAGCTTGCAGGTGTCTACGTCGAGGAGTTCTATCCACTCCGCGAGGGCCAGGGAGAGCTCTCAAATGGGCTGAAGCCAGAGCTATGGTCTGAGCTTTCCAGGCTTGAGGGGGCCAAGGCGATTGCGACCTTCAAGTCTTCCGATGTGGATGGTAGCCCGGCACTAACGGTTCGTGAGGTTGGCGATTCGAAGGTTTGGTACCAGGGGACCGAGCTGAAACTAGGCAGCCAGAAGAAGTTCTTCAAGGACATCGCGAGCACCCTCGGGATCGACATGGAGGGTGGAGATGAGTCTGAGGTTGTCAGGAGAGGCCCATACGTCTTCACGATCAATCACGCCAAGAACAAGGTAAGTCTGAAGAAGTCTTAGTTCACATCTCAAGAAGTCCTAGGGTTACACACAACTTTTCTCAGCTCTGCGCCAATCCGGCCGAGACCCTGAAGGCTATGAGCATGTCAATCGTTAGCTACTACAATTGTGGTATCTCGAGTCAGGGAGCCATAATGACCACTTCTTCCGTGCGAATCAACGATGAGTTAGTCGCTGCCGCCAGACTTGCAGCAAAAGGTGAGTTGCGAACCGTGCAGGGCCAGCTGGAGTACTGGGCCCTGATTGGGAAGTCTGCCGTTGAGAACCCGGATTTGCCGGCCGGATTTATCGCAGAACTGGTGTTGAGCCTTCAGGAACCTCGGGAGTTAGGTACTGATTTCAAGCCCCGGTCTGGATAATGAGCTACCGGGTCGTCCAGATGTCGCGATTCGCCAAGACCTACAAGCGACTCCGCGATAACCAAGTTCCAGAAGTTGACGCTGCAGTCGCTCTGATAAGTAAGAATCCAAGTGCGGGAGATCGGAAAAAGGGCGATCTGAGCGCTATTCGGGTATTCAAGTTCAAGGTAATTGGACAGGAATTCTTGCTGGCATACTCGGCTGACCACGAAATTCGGCTGCTGTACTTAGAGGCCCTCGGTTCGCATGAGAATTTCTACCGGGACTTGAAGAACTAAATCTGTGCGGGTGAAGGGACTTGAACCCCCACGCCTTGCGGCGCCAGAACCTAAATCTGGTGCGTCTGCCAATTTCGCCACACCCGCTGGGACCTCAATAGCATAGTCGGCTCTGGGGCTGTGGAAAATCAAAAACGAAATCTGATGATTTTTGCGACGATCTCCGCATGACATGTGGATGGTGCAATCAATGGAAACCAGTTTTTGCCGTCTCAGCCCAAGGAGAGTCGAAGTATCTCTGTGCCGAGTGTGGCTTTAGTTTGTTCGTTTGTCTGGAGCGTATTTGGGGAGATAGCGCCAGAACAGGAAAGCGCCAACGAAGTTCAATAGTCCCGTGGCTGCGAGGGCACCGGCTAGCCCAACCGCCGCAGTCAGGACCGAGATCATCGCGGGGGCAAGGGCCACACCCCCTGATGTCAACATCCTGAACGACGCGAGAAACTCACTCCGCGCACCCGGGGGAGCAAGGTCAGCTCCAAGGATCATGTTTATGCCTGCCGAAACCGCGTTAGCAAGGGCTGTAACCGAGGCCATAATCCAGAAGGTGGCAACGTCTGTGACCATAAAGGAGAACAGGTAGGTGGTTCCCAGTGCCAACAGCGTGGGCACCGAGGACCAGAACTTGCCATAGCGATCCATGATGATGCCGGAGAGATAGAACAGCGAGAAGTCG
>JAPOHQ010000041.1 GCA_029979375.1 Microbacteriaceae bacterium | reverse complement strand
CAGTGTGGCCGGTCACCCTCTCAGGCCGGCTACCCGTCGTCGCCTTGGTGAGCCGTTACCTCACCAACTAGCTGATAGGCCGCGAGATCATCCTTGACCGAAATTCTTTCTTCCGAAGTGGATGCCCACCTCGGAAAGTATCCGGTATTAGCTACAGTTTCCCGCAGTTATCCCAGAGTCAAGGGCAGATTTCTCACGTGTTACTCACCCGTTCGCCACTAATCCACCGGAGCAAGCTCCAGCTTCATCGTTCGACTTGCATGTGTTAAGCACGCCGCCAGCGTTCGTCCTGAGCCAGGATCAAACTCTCCGTAAAGAATTTTTTGACTCCGAAGAGCCAAGCTTTACGAACACCTCGGAAATTGAGGTGATCAATTTGATTTGGCTAATGAACTGTCTACTGACAATTCGTCTTTATCCAAAAGGAATCTCTACTAGAAACAAGTTTCTAGCCGAGGATTTTTGGCATCGACATTGTGCACGCTGTTGAGTTCTCAAAGATCGGATGCGTCTGGAAATCCCCTCTCGGTTCAAATCCAGAGCAACTTCTCAAGTCTACAGATTTCCTGCTGGCTGTCAATCCCAGGTTTCCCTGAAATCTCGGGCCTTTGGGGCCATCTGGAGACCTAAATCCTAGACGCCAACGGACAGGGCCACAAGGGCCAAATCGAAGGGACTAGGGGTTGTTGCGCTTGAGCTGGGAATCTAAGAAAGATCACCCAGAATTTGGACAACTCGCAAAAGCATAGTTACGTTTTCGTGATGCTGTCAAATAAATGTTTTTCGGGCGTGTTGGGGCTAGAAGAAAAGCCCCGCCAGGGACTTCTTCCCCCTGGCCAAAACCGCCACATCACCGGCTAGAAGGTCGTCAATCACGGCCTCCTCGGAGTCGACCTTAATCTTGTTTACGCTTACCCCGCCCTGGGCAATAGCCCGCCTGGCAGCACCATTGGACTCCACGAGTCCGGTTTCTACTAGCGCCGCAACCACGCTGACACCCTTTTGCACGCGCGCGTTGGGAAGCTCCCGGAGGGCTGCGGCAAGGGTTTGGGCATCCAGGGCCCGCAAGTCGCCGCTGCCAAAGAGTGCCGCCGAGGCGTCCCTTGCCGACTCGGCCTCCTCACGGGAGTGAACAATCTCCGTCACCTGAAGAGCCAGCGTCCGCTGCGCCTCCCTGAGGTGTGGCTCGCTCTTTACCTTCTCGGCCAGCTCCTCGATCTCGGATCTATGTAGGAAGGTAAACACCTTGAGCCTGTCGATGACGTCGGCATCATCGGTGTTGAGCCAGAACTGATACATCGCATAGGGGCTCGTCAGCTCGGCGTCGAGCCAGATTGCGTTGCCCTCACTCTTTCCAAACTTCTTGCCATCGGCGTTGGTGATCAGCGGTGTTGCGATAAGGTGAACGCTCTTTCCTTCGACCCGATGGATCAGATCCGTCCCAGAGGTTAGGTTGCCCCACTGATCGCTGCCACCGGTCTGCATCACGCAGTCATAGCGCCGGTAAAGCTCGAGGAAGTCAAGTCCCTGCATGATTTGGTAGGAAAACTCTGTATAGCTGATGCCGGCGTCGGAGTTCAACCTTGCTGAGACGGCATCCTTGGACAGCATCTTGCCAACTCGGTAGTGCTTGCCGATTTCCCTGAGGAAATCGATGGCACTGTATTCCTGCGTCCAGTCCAGGTTGTTGACCATCCGCGCGGCGTTCTTGCCTTCGAAGTCAAGGAATCTGCGGTTTTGCTCCGCGAGCTTTTCAACCCAGAGAGCCACTGTCTCCCTGTCGTTCAGAGTGCGCTCGGCCGTTGGCTTGGGATCGCCTACCAAACCGGTTGCCCCACCAACCAAAGCGAGGGGGTGGTGGCCGGCGAGCTGAAGCCTCCGCATCGTTAGCAGCTGAACGAGATTGCCAAGGTGCAGCGATGGTGCGGTCGGATCAAATCCGCAATAAAAAGTGATTGGCTCATCTAACGCCTCGCGCAGTTCCTTTTCATCGGTCGAAAGTGCCATTAGCCCGCGCCACTGAAACTCATCGACGATGTGAGCGAAAGACTGATCGTTGCTCTGTGCAGCAAGGGTTTCTTTGGTAGCCATCTACTTCTTCCCCTTGCCAGTGAGTTTCCTAAGCTGCACCAGCTGCTCGATTACCTGCTTCGAAGAGGTGCCGCCCGGACCCGTCTTGGATTCGATAGACGAGGAAAGTGTTAGCACCTTCCTAATCTCAGGCTTGAGGTGTCTCGAAATGCCCTGATATTCCTCATCGCTGAGCTCTTGAAGCCCCGCACCCTTTTGCTCACAGAATTGCACCAGTTGGCCGGTTATCTCGTGAGCCTCTCGGAAAGCAACACCCTGCTTCACCAGCCACTCCGCAACATCGGTCGCGAGTGAGTAGCCATCGGTCGCAGTTGCCTCGAGCCTGCTGCGGTCGAACTCCATGGTCCTTACCATGCCGATAAATGCCGGCATCAGCAGTGCCAATGAGTCGACCGAGTCAAACAGCGGCTCCTTATCCTCCTGAAGGTCTCGGTTATAGGCAAGCGGAAGTGCCTTCAGAGTTGCCAAGAGCCCAGTGAGATTACCAATGATCCGCCCGCTCTTGCCGCGAGCCAGCTCGGCGACATCGGGGTTCTTCTTCTGGGGCATCATCGACGAGCCAGTCGAGAACTCATCCGAGAGCCTGAGGTAGCCAAAATCGAGTGTGGCCCAGGCAATGATCTCCTCTGCAAATCTGGAGAGGTCTATTGCCACAAGCGACAGGATGAAGGAGAACTCCGCGACCAAATCGCGGCTGGAGGTGGCATCCAGCGAGTTCTCGGTGGTTGAGCTAAAGCCAAGCTCCTGCGCAATCATGTCAACATCCATGCCAAAGCTGTTGCCTGCGAGCGCCGCAGAGCCATAGGGCGACTTCTTTGCGCGCTTGCGGAAGTCCTCGATGCGCTGCAGGTTTCTAACCTGCGGCCAGGCGTGCGCAGCTAAGTGGTGTGAGAGCAGGATTGGCTGGGCGTGCTGGAGGTGGGTTCTACCTGCCATTGACACTCCCATGTATTCCTCCGCCTTGGAGCTGAGCGCATCGATGTAGTCCAACAGCCAGGACTCAAGCGCATCTGCCGCATCCAGCATGTAGAGGCGAATAAGGGTTGCGATCTGATCGTTTCTAGAGCGACCCGCCCTAACCTTTGCACCGGCTTCATTGCCGGCAATCTCGATTAGGCCTCGCTCTAGAGCGGCATGTACGTCTTCCTCTTCGGCACGAGGCTTGAACGAACCGGTCTCGACTCGCTTGGCAAGCTCCTTGACCGCCTTGTCTAAGACGGCCAGCTCCTCGTCGGTGAGAAGACCCGCCTGGTTCAGATCCTTGATGTGTGCTGCGGTGCCCCGGAGGTCATAAAGTGCAAGCCGCCAATCAAAGTGTGTGGATTTGGAGAGCGCCGCCATGGCGTCGGCAGGCCCGGTGGCAAACCTGCCACCCCAAAGGGCATCGTTACTCTGCGCCATGACTTCCTTAGTTTCAGATGCTAAGTCTAGTTTTGCTCGGCAAGCCAAGCCATTAGGGCCTTCTGGGCGTGGAGTCGATTCTCCGCCTCATCCCAGATTGCCGACTGCGGTCCATCGATTACCTCGGCCTCAACCTCGAAGCCTCGATAGGCGGGGAGGCAGTGCAGGAAGATGGCATCATCGGCTGCGCTGGCCATCAACTCAGAGGTCACCCCAAAGCCCGCGAAGTCCCGCTTGCGCCCTTCGGCCTCGACCTCCATGCCCATCGAGATCCAGGTGTCGGTGACGACCACGTTTGCTCCCGACACTGCCTCTTTTGGATCACTGGTCACGGTGATCTGTCCACCTTGAAAGGCCGCTACTTCTCTCGCACGAGAAACTGCCTTCTCGCTTGGGTCGTAGCCCGAAGGCGATGCCACCGCAACACTCATGCCAGCCATTGCGCAGGCAACCAGGTAGCTGCTCGCCATATTGTTTGCCCCATCACCGACGTAGGCAATCTTCAGGCCTTGAGTCTTGCCAAATCTTTCCCGAATAGTCATCAGGTCAGCGAGTAGCTGGCAGGGGTGCCATTCATCGCTCAAAGCGTTTATGACCGGAACCTTTGAATTCGCTGCCATCTCCTCAAGCCCGGCTTGGGCATAGGTTCGCCAGACAATCTGCGCGACCTGGCGATCCAGCACTCGCGCCGTGTCGGCAACGGACTCCTTCTTGCCGAGCTGAGACACCCCGGTGTCGATAATCAGCGGCACTCCCCCCAGATCGCTGATGCCAACGGCGAATGAAACCCTGGTCCGAGTTGAAGTCTTGTCAAATATCACGGCGACGGTCTGGGGGCCGGCAAATGGCCTTTCCGCAAAGCGATCTGCCTTCATGGCGATGGCGCGCTCGATGATCTCAGCCTGTTCCTGAGGCGTGATGTCATCGTCTTTCAGGAAGTGCCTAGTCATGCAATCACCTGCGTTCCAACTCCAGAGGCGGTAAATATTTCAAGCAAAATGCTGTGAGGCTCCCTGCCATCGATGATGTGTGCCTTTCGCACTCCACCATCCATGGCATTCAAGCATGCCTGCATCTTCGGAATCATGCCACTTTCTAGCTTTGGCATGAGCTCCCTGAGTTCTGTCGTGGTGATCTCTGACACCAGCGATTCGCGATTCGGCCAGTCGGCATAGAGCCCTGGCACGTCGGTCAAGATCATTAGCTTCTCTGCTCCCAGAGCGATGGCCAGTGAGGCCGCCGCAAGATCGGCATTCACATTCAGGAGTTCTCCCTGGTTGCTCGGGGCAACGGTGGAGACCACGGGAACCTCGCCTCTCTCCAAGGACTCCAAGACAACCCTTGGGTTTACGCTTCTGACCTCGCCAACGAGGCCGAGATCAATCTCACCCTCGGCAGATTGCGCCTTCAGTCGCACGGCCTTGAAAAGATTGTCGTCCTCGCCGGAGAGCACCTTGGCTCCCGCACCGAAGCCCTGAATCAGCTCTGCAAGCTTGCTGCCAATCCGATTTCGAAGGACATCCCGGACTACCTCAATGGTCTGCTCATCGGTGTAGCGCATGCCGGCCCGAAACTCGCTCTGAATGCCAAGCTCGGCGAGCCTGGCAGTAATCTGCGGCCCACCTCCGTGCACGACCACCGGCTTGATTCCCACGTAACGCAGGTAAGCCATGTCCTGGGCAAAAGCCTCTTGCAGCTGCTCATCGACCATCGCATTGCCGCCGAACTTGATAACGACGATTCGGCCATGAAATTGCTGCAACCAGTCAAGCGACTCGACCAGAGTCTCTGCCTTGAGCCTGGCGAGAGAGTTGTCGTTGGATGCGGGAATCATTAGCTCGAGTATGCGCTGTTCTCTTCGACGTAGGCGTGCGTGAGGTCGTTGGTGACTACCGTAGCGACCGAGCTGCCTGAGTGCAGGTCGATTTCAATCGTTACTTCTTTCCCAGTTAGATCCACCTTTGAACGATCCTCGGCGGGTTGTCCCTTCGCAGAAACCAAGACCGAGTTGATCCGCACGTCGATGTCGTAGGGGTCGAATTGTGCAGTTGTGGTGCCGATTGCCGCCAGAATCCGACCCCAATTTGGATCGTTTCCAAAGATTGCGGTCTTGACGAGGTTGTTGCGGGCAATCGCCCTTGCCACCAAAACGGCCTCGTCTTCGGAATGGGCATTTTCAACCGTGATGTGGATGTTGTGCGAGGCTCCCTCGGCATCGTCGAGAAGCTTGAGCGCAAGCTCCTTGCAAAGTTCGGTCAGCTCCTGCGCAAACTCTGCCGAATCCGGCGAGTAGCCACTGGCCCCGGAGGCAAGCAGCGTGACCTGGTCGTTTGTCGACATTGCTCCATCGGAATCCAGGCGGTCAAAGCTCACCTTTGTGGCCGCCCTCAGCGCCGCATCGAGCTCTTTGGCAGCGAGCTTGGCGTCTGTTGTTATGACCACCAGCATGGTCGCAAGGCCGGGAGCCAACATGCCTGCACCTTTGGCCATGCCGCCGATGCGATATTCGCCGCAGTCTCGCTCGGCGCGCTTTGGAACGGAGTCGGTTGTCATGATGGCCTCGCTCGCGACCTCGCCGCCAGCTTCAGCAAGCTGCTCAAATGCCTGCTCGACACCCGACAGGAGCACCTGTCGATTCAGCTGTTCCCCGATGAGGCCCGTGGAGCAAACCTGGACATCAATGGCAGCGCAGCCGACAAGTTCCGCAACCTTTTCGGCAGTGGCATGGGTGGTCTGGAATCCCTGGGGGCCGGTGTAGCAATTGGCACCCCCGGAGTTCAAGACGATTGCTCGACAACTTCCAGACTTGATGGCCTCCTGAGACCAGAGAATTGGATTTGCTTTGCAGCGATTCGATGTGAACACGGCTGCGGCGGCATACTCGGGACCCTCGTTCACAACCAGGGCGAGATCTGGCTTTCCACTTTTCTTCAGTCCTGCCGCAACACCGGAGGCGGTGAAGCCTCTTGGGAAAGTGACGCTCAAGGAGCCACTCCGACTTCGCCGAGTCCGGTTTGCTCCGTAAGCCCAAGTGCGATGTTCAGACTCTGAATTGCCGCGCCCGCGGTTCCCTTTACGAGATTGTCGATTGCGCAGAGGATCAGGACCCTGCCGGAGCGCTCGTCGAAGTCGAGCGAAATCTGCGCGTTGTTAGATCCCAGAACTGAACCTGTCTTCGGCACCTCGCCCTGCGGCACCAGCTCGATGTAGGTCTCATCGCCGTAGGCATCCGCATAGACCTCACGCAGGAACTCCAGGGAGAAACGGCTTGCTGGCTTGACGCTCATGGTTGCCAGGATCCCTCGAGACATTGGCACCAGGACAGGGGTAAACGAAATGCTTGCTGGCTTCCCTCCTGCCAGAGCGAGGTTTTGCAAGATTTCCGGAATGTGTCGATGGCTGCCTGCAACCGAGTATGGCTTCGCTGAGCCAAGGATTTCTGAAGCACCAAGTTCTGGCTTCGTGCTTCTCCCCGCGCCAGAAGTTCCAACGGCCAGGGTGGCAACGATGTCATCCGACTCCAATAGTCCGGCGGTCAGGCCCGGCGCCAAGCCCAAGGTCACTGCGGTCACGTTGCAACCTGGGACAGCTATTCTTCTCACCTCGCGCAGCCGACCGCGCATCTTGCCGCCATCGGCGAGGGTGAGCTCCGGCATGCCATAGGGCCAGGTTCCGGCGTGTGGGGTGCCGTAGTAGTGCTCCCACTCCCCCGCATCCTGCAGCCTAAAGTCAGCTCCACAATCGATGACAAGCATGTGTTCTGGCAGCTGGTGGGCCACCTCCGCACTGGTGGCGTGCGGCAGGGCTAGAAAGACAACCTCGTGGTTGGCCAGCGTTTCCTTGCTGGTCTCTTGAATGACAAGATCCCGATACTGCGGAATATGCGGATGAAAATCACCCAGTCTTGAGCCGGCGCTCGAGTTGGCCGTGACGGCACCAAGTTCGAGCATCGGATGGGCGGCAATCAGCCTCAGGAGCTCACCGCCGACATAGCCACTGGCTCCGGCAACCGCAACCCGGATGCTCATGCCCGAATCTCCGCAGCAAATTTATCCGCACAGAGCGCCACAGCACTCTCCTTCGCGGAGGTTGCCTCTGCCTGGGTCAGAGTCCTATCGCTCGCGCGGAACCTCAGGGCGAAGGTGAGGGACTTCTTGCCCTCCGGTATGCCCTGACCTCGATAGTCATCGACTAGGTCAACGTTTTCCAAAAGCTCTCCCGCACCCTCACGGATCGCTGCCAATACCTCGGCGGCAGCTGTATCAGCACCAACAACAAGCGAAAGATCCTGGGTTGCAGCAGGCATGGCGATGATTTCCCTTGCGGAAACAATCTCCGGGGAAAGACTCATCAGCAGGCTCAGGTCGAGTTCAAAGATGCCAACCCTGCGAGGTAGGTGCAGCTCATCGCTCAGATCGGGGTGAAGCTCACCGACCACACCGACCCTCTGTCCCGAGACGCTGAGTTCAGCCCCACGTCCAGGGTGAAA
>JAPOHQ010000040.1 GCA_029979375.1 Microbacteriaceae bacterium | reverse complement strand
GACAGTATGCGTATGCAGTCCCAGGTGGCTCTGTTGCACTTAGCTACACCGTCAAGGACCAGTGGGGTGCGAACCCAACTGGCGTAGCTCAGCGTCTACGTGTTGACGTCAGTGGTGGTAACCAGACCGCTCAGTCGCTTTACGGAACTGTTGCTGCAGGTGCAGCCTCGGTAACCGTCACCGGCAAGCCTTCAACAGCTTCTGGCGACGCATCAGCCAAGGTCCACCTAGAGAAGCAGGACAGCTCGACTCTGAACTGGTCAACCGACACTGGTGCAACCACAACCTCTACTGAGGTCACTGTCAAGTTCAACTCAGACGGATTGGCCTTCGCGACCGACCCAGCATCTGACAGCGCCAGCGTTTCTGGTGCTACTGCAACCGTTTCTGGTGCACTGAACCACCCAGGTGGATCGGTAACCGTTACCGGTGCAGGCTTGACCTTCACCAACGCTTCGGGTACCACTGCATCTGACACGATGACAGTTCGTACCGCTGCTAATGGTCTATTCACAATCAGCGCACACTCCAAGGTTGCAGGTAGCTACCCAGTTACCGTGACCGCTGGAACCTACTCGAAGGCGATTGTCATCACCATTGATGCCATCACCGCTCACGAGGCAACCAAGATGTCCATCACCCAGCTGGGTGGGGGCTCCTATGTTGCTCCTGGAAGCACTCTTCGCGTAGTAATCAAGCTGACCGACGACAACGGAAACATTGCTGCTAACTCAGCCGCTTCTCTGTCTGTAACAGTTACGGGTCCTGGTTTCGCCGGCACCCTGCCAACTGCAACCGACAAGAACGGTGAGGCAACACTCAATGTTCTCCTAGGTTCCCAGGACACCGGAACCGTCAAGGTTGAGGGTAGCTTCGCAGCTGCCAAGACCGTGACCAGCTCCGCTGAGTTCACCGTTGGTGCGGCTCCAGCTGACAAGAAGATCACCGTTGGTTCCTTCAAGGGCTTCATTGCCATCTACACCAAGGGCTACGAGGGCTCCAAGCTCTCCGCCAAGGTAGCTGGTAAGTGGCTCGTAGTTCCTTCGCTCTCCAACTGGAGTAACAAGGACTACTCGCGTACCGTTCGCTTCACCGGCGCAGGATATCTGATTCAGGTACACCTGTACATTGATGGTGAATTCGTTCGTACCGATGAGGTAACCACGAAGTAATAACTTCAAACCGAGCTGGGCGGGCATTGCCCGCCCAGCTCCATTTAACGGGATAGTCTCTTAGTTACTTATGAATAAAAAGACAGCTCTCATCATTGGCATAACCGGCCAAGACGGCTCGTATCTTGCAGAACTACTTCTGTCTAAGGGCTACGAGGTCCATGGTCTTATTCGTCGGGCTTCCACTTTCAACACGGCTCGAATCGATCATCTGTATCAGGACCAACATGAGGGCGATGTAAGGCTGAAGCTTCATTATGGAGATCTGTCCGATGGCAGTCGGCTGGTGTCTCTCATTGGGGAACTTCAACCGCAAGAGGTTTACAATCTTGGCGCACAGTCTCATGTGCGAGTGAGTTTCGACGAGCCTGAGTACACCGGGGATGTGACTGGCTTGGGCACTACCCGCGTCTTGGAGGCAGTGAGACTTGCCTCGCCAAACAGTCGCTTCTATCAAGCATCGTCGTCAGAAATGTTTGGCGCTACTCCGCCTCCTCAAAACGAGCAAACTCCGTTTTATCCGAGATCACCATACGGGGCAGCGAAGGTGTATTCCTATTGGATGACACGGAACTACCGCGAGGCCTACGGAATGTTTGCGGTCAATGGCATCCTCTTTAATCACGAATCACCTCGCCGTGGCGAAACGTTCGTAACGAGAAAAATCACCAGGGCGGTCGCTCGCATCGAGGCCGGAACGCAAAGCAAGCTCTATTTGGGCAACCTTGATGCTGTGCGAGATTGGGGTTACGCTCCTGAATATGTGGAGGGGATGTGGCGCATGTTGCAGCATCACGAACCTTTGGACTACGTGCTTGCCACCGGACAGCCAGCGACGATTCGGGACTTCCTTGAAAGTGCATTTGGTCATGCTGGAATGAACTGGCAGGACTATGTCGAATTTGATCCGCGCTATTTGCGCCCCACAGAAGTCGACTCTCTGATCGGCGATGCTTCTTTGGCGGGAAGCCTACTGTCTTGGTCACCACAGACCTTTACACCAGAACTTGCCAAGATCATGGTGGATGCAGATAGGGCAGCTTTGGCTCACGAGGGTAGCCATTGGATTGATTCCCCCAGATTTTCGCGATGAAGTTTCCTCTTGACAAAGGCGCGCCTTTTTATGTGGCCGGTCACACTGGCATGGTCGGTTCAGCAATCATCGCTGAACTAAAGAAGCAGTGTTTCAAAAACTTAATCACGATTCCTTCCAGCGAGCTTGACCTGAGGAATCGCGATGGAGTGTTTGGTTTCCTTGGAACCGTGAAACCAAAGTATGCAATCGTGGCGGCAGCTAAAGTTGGGGGAATTCTTGCCAACGATACCTACCCAGCAAACTTTCTAAGCGACAATCTTCAGATCCAGGTAAACCTCATGGATGCTGCAAGTTCGGTGTGAGTTGAGCGCCTCCTCTTCCTGGGTTCGAGCTGCATCTATCCCAAATTTGCTAAGCAACCTATCTCTGAAGATCAACTGCTATCGGGCCCTCTTGAGCCGACAAACGATGCCTACGCAATTGCCAAAATTGCTGGCATCAAGCAGGTACAGGCGATTCGCAAGCAATTTGGCCTCAACTGGATATCTGCCATGCCAAGTAATTTGTATGGGCCGGGAGACAACTACGCTGAGTCCCTCTCCCACGTCATTCCAGCGCTAATCAGACGCTACGAGAGTGCACGTGTAAATCGAGTGAATTCAATTACAAACTGGGGGACGGGAACGGCTTTGCGTGAGTTCTTGTTTTCGACCGACTTGGCGAAGGCTTGCCTCTTCCTGCTCGAAAACTATTCCGAGGACAGCCACATCAATGTTGGGACCGGTAAGGACATCGCCATCAAGGATCTTGCACAGCTAATCGCAAAGCTTGTGGGCTATGAAGGGGAGATCGTATGGGACACCTCGAAGCCGGATGGCACACCACGGAAATTGCTTGACGTGTCGAAGCTAAAGGGACTCGGGTGGGAGTCACAAACTGAACTGGAAGAAGGGCTCACCGTTGCGATTGCGGATTTTAGGTCGCGTTTTGGCGACGAGCTCTAAGGCTGACGAGCTTTCCCGCAAGCCAAGTTGAAAGAATCACAACCGGTTCCCAGATCCAGCTAAACAACATCACGAATTTGTTGTAGTGACTCAGGCGAACCCGCGAAGCTTCGAGGGCCGACACCATTCGACGCTTCACAGACAGAGAGTCTGGGTGCCAACGAAAACTCGCAACAGCTCTTCCGAGGTGACTAAGTTTGCCTATTTTTTGGAGCTTCAGAAACAGATCGAAGTCAAAGGCAAGTGCAAATTCATCCGAAAGACCGCCAGACTCAAGAAAGGCAGAACTTTTCATTATCGAGCCAGGTTGGGGGATTAGTTGAGGCCCAAACCGCAAAAAGGTCGCGGCCCATTGACCACTGTGGTTAGTGCCGAGCCTCTTGCCTTTTGAATCTATGTAGTGACAACCACCGAAGGTCATGACGATGTTGGGGTCTGCCGAGAATTTTTCTAAAGCACTTTCGACAGCATTTGGTTCCAGGAGGTCGTCGTCACCTAGCCAGGCAACATAGTCAGACTCTTGGGCCGCTGACATTAGTGCCTGAGAGAGCTTATGAGCTAACCCACCATCTCTTGTCTCCGGCAAAACTAGCAAGCCAGTCATCGCTGCTGAGACTTCGGAGACCTTGTTTTCTGGGCAAACAACGACAGTCGCAATCTCGAATTTGCCTACCTGACTCTGGATTGAGTTGATTGACATTGCGAGGTAGTCAGGTCGTGAGTACACGGTTGGAACGACAACGGCAACTTTCAACACCCTTGGATGCTACCGCGACTCTTCGAATATGCTTCTGACCATGCTCGATGAAGAAATGATGAAATTGGCTCTTCGCGAAGCCCAAGACGTAGGCAATGAGGTGCCGGTCGCCGCAGCCATCTTTGACGAGAATGGCTCACTTGTATGTGTGGAAACTAACCTGCGAGAGTCCACAAGTGATGTCTCTGGACATGCCGAGGTCCTGGCTCTCAAACATGCGGCCAGGCAGTTCGGCGATTGGAGACTTGAGGGCCTGACTCTTGCTGTAACACTTGAGCCTTGCGTGATGTGTGCCGGTGCCATTCGTGAAGCGAGATTATCTCGCGTGATATTTGGTGCTTGGGACCAAAAGATTGGTGCCGGTGGTTCGGCCTACGATATTTTGCGTGACACCAGACTTGGACGCGTTCCAGAAGTAGTTGGCGGCGTGCTTGCTAAGGAGTGCTCTGAAGTGTTGGGAGACTTTTTCCAGAGAAGACGTTTGGACTAAGCTAACCCGCGGTGACGTGTCCGAGCGGCCGAAGGTGCAACTCTCGAAAAGTTGTGTGGGTGAAAGCCCACCGTGGGTTCAAATCCCACCGTCACCGCCAGTGAGCTTTAGCTCAGACCAAACCCGGGATTGGCATGTCAGAGATAAACCTCGAAAACCTAGCCGAACAGGTAACTAGAAGACTGTCGGAGGTCTTAGAAGTTGAAAGTCTCGAATCGATCACTGAGCGGGTAAACCTCCTTGAGGCCGAGGCGACTCAAGACAATCTTTGGGAAGATCGAGACCATGCCCAACGAGTCACCACCCAACTTTCTCACCAACGGCAAAAACTAGATCGCCTGACTAAACTCCGTGCACAGATTGCGGACCTTGCGGAGCTCGTCTCCTTGGCTGACCATGGGGAGCTTGGCCATGCAGAGGTTTTGGCTGAGATAAATGCTGTCGAAGCCCAGCTTGACGAAATCGAAGTCGAACTCCTGCTAAGCGGAGAATATGACCCTAGGGACGCTATCGTCACGATTCGCTCGGGAGCCGGCGGCGATGATGCAACGGACTTCGCACAGATGCTCCTGCGAATGTACCTGCGCTATGCAGAGCGAAAAGGATGGAAGGCGACAGTCTTGGAGACCTCTTACGCAGAAGGGGCTGGCATCAAGAGTGCGACGGTTGAGGTTACTGGTGTCATGGTCTATGGCGAACTGTCGGCGGAATCTGGAACCCACCGACTTGTGCGTATGAGCCCGTTCAATGCGGCGGGAAAAAGGCAGACTTCCTTCGCGGCCGTAGAGGTTGTGCCAGTGATTGAGTCGGATGATGAGATCACTATTCCTGAGAGTGAGATCAGGGTAGACGTCTTTCGTTCCTCAGGTCCGGGCGGCCAATCAGTAAACACCACCGACTCGGCCGTAAGAATCACACACATCCCAACCGGAATAGTTGTGAGTTGTCAGAACGAGAAGAGCCAGTTGCAAAATAAGCAGGCCGCCATGAGGGTGTTGCTCTCTCGGTTGTTAGAAAAAAAGCGTGAAGAAGACGAACAGAAGCTCAGAGAGCTGGGCGGCAATGTGAAGGCCAGCTGGGGTGAGCAAATGCGGAGTTACGTACTTGCCCCTTACCAGATGGTTAAGGACCTTCGCACCGGCTATGAGGAGAACAAGCCGGACCAGGTCTTCGATGGGGAGCTCGATGGTTTCGTGGCAGCAGCCATCAGGTGGCGGGCAAGCCAAAAGGCCTAAACGCGGCCGCGGAGCAAGGAGTTTTGGCTCTTCGAATCTAGGCTTTAGCCACGATGATCAAGCTCGAGGGTGTCCACAAACGCTATCGCTCAGCCCAGGAAGCAGCACTTAGCGAAATCTCAATAGATATTGAAAAGGGAGAGTTTGTCTTTCTCGTCGGCTCCTCAGGATCGGGTAAGTCATCACTCTTGAGGTTGCTGCTCCGAGAGGAGCGGGCAGACGCGGGACAGGTGTTTGTCCTCGGTAAGAATCTGAGTGACATCTCTGGCGCTGAGGTTGCCCGCTATCGAAGAAACCTTGGAGTGGTTTTTCAAGACTTCAGGCTCTTGCCTGACCGAGACGTCTATGGAAATGTCGCTTTCGCACTGGAGGTCCTGGGCAAGTCTCGAGCTTTCATTGAGACCGCGGTTCCCGACGCGCTTAGGTTGGTTGGACTTGAGGAGAAGGCAAACTCAAAGCCTGCCTCACTTTCTGGTGGGCAGCAGCAGCGGGTTGCAATTGCCCGTGCACTTGTGAACAGGCCAGAGATTCTGCTTGCCGATGAGCCAACCGGGAACCTAGACCCCGACAACTCACTCGAAATTATGAATTTGCTTGAGCGCGTAAACCTAGCTGGAACGACTGTGATTATGGCGACCCACGACCAGGGGATTGTCGACCGCATGCGCCGCAGGGTCATTCAGCTCGATGGTGGACTCATTGTTCGAGATAGCCAGAGAGCTGGCTATAACGATCAGGTTGGCGGTGAGGCATGAAGCCGCTGTTCATAGCGAAGGAGACGTGGGCCGGTGTCAGAGCAAACCCCGGCATGTTTCTTTCGATTGTCTTGGTCACCTTCGTCTCGATGAGCTTCGTGGCAGCAACGGCACTTCTGCAGTTGCAGCTTGCAAATTTCAAAGACTTCTGGTTCGAGCGCTCGCAGGTAGTGGTCTATCTCTGCAACGATCTCTCCGGGGAGCTCTCCTGTCCCACAGGAGGCGCAACTGACGCTCAGGTTCAGGAACTTAGGAGCCAGCTCGCCTCTCCCGCCATAGCCGATTACCTCAGCTCAGTCAGATTTGAATCTCAAGAGCAGGCATTCGCTCGCCTGAAGGAGACTAAGACTGCAACCGATGAGCTTCAATACATCACCCCGGAGCAGCTCAACGCCTCCTTCTGGCTGCAGCTCAGAGATCCGGAGAACGCCGCTATCGTTGTCGAATCTCTCGAGGGCCAACCGGGGGTTGCTGAGGTTCAGGATCAGCGAGGCTTCTTTGATCCGATCATTTCCATTTTGAACAACGCCACACTGCTTTCTGGATCGATAGCCAGCGTGATGTTGCTGAGTGCAGCGCTGTTGACCACCACCACCATTCGCCTCAGCGCCTTTACCCGCAGGCGAGAGATCTCAATTAAACGCCTAGTCGGAGCGTCCAGTTTCTCAATTCAGTTGCCTTTTATTCTCGAGGGATTGCTGGCGGCACTGCTCGGGACCGGCCTTTCGGTAGCCCTTGCCTATGCCACCCTGGATCGGGTTGACCGCGGGGCTTTATCCAGTGAATTATCCATTGGTGAGCTTGTGACCGTGGCAGATGTGATCTCGGTCACCCCGCAGCTATTGCAGATCTCGCTGTCCATTGCGCTGGTGGCCTCGGTAGTCTCTACCGTGCGCCACATCCGCACCTAGGAAAGCAAATGCCAAGGGAAAAAGGTCAAAAGCTCATTGCTAACAACAAGCGAGCTCGCTACGACTACTTCATAGAGGAGTCGTTCGAGGCCGGGCTTGTGCTGACCGGGACAGAGGTAAAGGCACTCAGGCTGGGAAAGGCTTCGCTTAACGAGGCCTATGCCACCATCGACTCCGGCGAGGCTTGGCTCGAAAATGCCTTTATTCCCGAGTTCGAGGGCGGCTCCTGGACCAATCACGCTCCTAGGAGGCGCCGGAAGTTGCTACTGGGTAAGAAGGAGATTGCGAAGTTGGCAGGTGGATCCTCCGAGCAGGGCTTCACGATCGTCCCGATAAGCCTTTATTTCAAGGACGGCTACGCCAAGGTTGAGATTGGTTTAGCTAAAGGTAAGAAGGCACCCGACAAGAGGGAGAGCCTGAAGACCAAGGACGCTCAGCGCGAGATGCAGAGAGCGCTAAAAGAGCGAGAAAAATAAAAAGTCACAAAATAGTTAAATTCGTGCGGAATTTTCACTTGCGTAGCATAATTCTCCTCCCTTAGGATTGAGGTTTGCTTCCCTAACCCGTGCTCGGCGATAAATGGTGGTTGTCGCGCGCGAAGCATATTGAGGCTCGCTGGCGTTAGGTTTGTGAATTTCCCGCATAACAAACGACCGGTTCCCTAGGGGTAAATATTTTGGCTGCTGCGAAAAACGCTAAAACCATCAAATCTGCAAACACTTCAAGAAAAGCTCTTCGTCCTACCTTTGCGAAGCACCCAGACCCAATCGAGATCCCAGATCTGCTATCGCTGCAGACTGAGAGCTTCGACTGGCTAGTCGGTGCTCCTGCTTGGCGTGCAATCGCCGGCAAGGCTGCAAGGACAGGTCTGGATGAGGTCTTCGAGGAG
>JAPOHQ010000003.1:15434-38575 GCA_029979375.1 Microbacteriaceae bacterium | reverse complement strand
CGGGACTTGGCTTTGCCAAGAACATCGAGCAGAACTGGGATCTAGTAGCTCGGCTCGACGAATTGGAACACCTGGAGCTACCGATACTGGTCGGAGCTTCCAGGAAGCGGTTTATCGCCCACGCCCTTGATCGCGAGAACCCGAGCGGTGTCGATCACCAGCGCCGCGATGTCGCTACGGCCGTGCTGACGGCACTGCTGCTGCAGCGAAAGCTTTGGGGAGTCAGGGTTCACAATGTTCAGACCACGAGCGATGCCATTAGCGTGGTAGCAGCGCTCAAGGAGGCAGATAGGTGATCTACAAGATTCGCATCGATGGCCTCAAGGTCTATGGCTACCACGGGGTGATGCAGCAAGAAAAAGACTTCGGCCAGGAGTTTGTTATCGATTGCCACCTCGACGTCGAGGCTGCCGGGGAAGACTCAATCGAGTCCACGGTCTCCTATGCACTTGTTGCCGAAGAGATCGAACGCATTACAAAGCAGGAGCGCTTTGAGCTGATTGAGACCCTTGCCAGCACTCTCTTGGCTGCGACCCTCGACCTCGACTCGCGGGTAATCAGGGCCACAATCACAGTCCACAAGCCCGGCGCACCGCTTAACCAGGAGTTTCGCGATGTCTCGGTTAGCGTTTCGGGTGCTAGGCGTGAAGACTAGGGTCACGCTCGCCTTTGGCAGCAATCTCGGCGATCGCGAGGAAACAATTCGGGGAGCGCTCCGACAGCTCACCGATCAGAAGAAGGTCAAACTTGTTTCCCTCTCCAGCCTCCATGAAACGACAGCGGTCACCGAGGCCGGAGAGGATGAGGCTCAGCCCAGGTATTTGAACGCGGTGGCAATCGTGGAGACTTCGCTAAGCCCCAAAAAGCTCCACAAAATCTGCCAAAGAATTGAGAACAACTTCGGCAGGATTCGATTAGCTCGCTGGGCTCCGCGAACCCTGGACATCGACATCATCACCTTCGGAACTGAGTTCATCGAGACCAAGAAGCTGATCGTTCCCCACCCAAGAGCTCACGAGCGAAGCTTTGTGCTGGAGCCGTGGTTGGAGATTGATCCGGACGGAACCATTCCCGGGAGGGGAAGGGTTGCCCAGTTGATCGAGGCTGCCAAATGAGACCAACGCCGCAGAGCCTGCTTGCCTTTCTGGCCGCGGGGGCGGTGTTTGGACTCTCGTTGAGCCAGCTTGCCACCGGGTTTGGCTATGCGTTCCCCGTTAGCCCCTGGAGCATGGTCCTGATGCTGCCGTTGATAGGTGCGGCAACCTATCTGGCGAGCTGGCCAATTTATCGCTATCGCAAGAAGTTAGAGCAGCACACCGAGGGTCCCAGGCCGGCCAGACCAAATCCCTTTTATGCGTTTCGCGTTCTGATTGTTTCGCGTTCGGTGGCCCTCACCGGAGCCCTGTTTGCCGGTTGGCACCTGGGCAGTTTGATCTGGCTGCTGAGCTTTAGCGTTGCACCAACGGCGCTGGTGCTGCCCATGCTTTTTGGCCTCATCGGTAGCGTCGCTATGCTCGGCGGCGGAATTCTGGGAGAGTTCAACTGCCGGGCCCCAAAGGATCCTGGCGAGGGAGCAGAGTGAAGGTCGGAATCATCGGGGATGAGCCCGCAGGACCGGTTCTAGCCAAGGCCTGGGCGGGAGCCGGGCATGAGCTCGTTGGGGTGTATGTCGAGTCGCCGGCCGCCATTGAGCGCGTCGAGGCCCTGCTGCCAGATATTCCGATTGCACCAATGGCTGCGGTTGCCGAGGCGGCAGAGCTGGTGGTTTTGGCAGTGCCCAACGATGACGCAGAACTCACTTGTGCTGGGCTTGCCGACCTTGGACTCTTTGGGCCAAGAAAGATTGTGGTTCACCTATCTCCCCACCGGGGCTATGGCATTTTGGCCGATGCGGCGCAGCTGGGGGCGATACCGATTGCCATGCACCCCCTGATGCACTTCACCGGGACCTCACTGGACCTTGCGGTCATGCAAAACGCAACGTTTGTTGTTACGACGCCGGAGACCTATCGTCCGATCGCGCAAGCTCTGGTGATTGAGCTCGGTGCGGAGCCGATTGAGCTATCCGAACCCCAGCGCGCGGCCTATGCCGAAGCGTATGAGGTCGCAACCGGGTTTAGCTCACTTGTGGTGCAGCAGGCGATGAGCATCCTGGACGAGGCGAACGTCGAGCTGCCAGCCAGGCTGATCGGGCCAATTGTTCGAAGCGCCGTGGACGATGCCCTGGCAGGTCCAGTGACCCCAATTGATCCCGAGGATGCCAAGTAATGCAACTGTGTCAGACCAACGCCGAGCTGGCCCTGGCCCTCTCTGCTGCTAGGGAGGAAGGTCGGAGAATCGGTTTCGTGCCAACTATGGGAGCGCTTCACGAGGGGCACCTTTCGCTTATTCGTCAGAGCAAGGCAGATGGCCACTTCACCATCGTCTCCGTGTTTGTGAACCCCCTGCAGTTTGGCGACGGTGAGGATTTCGAGAGCTATCCCAGAACCCTGGGTGTCGATGCTCGGCTGGTGACTGACACCGGTGGTGACGTGCTCTATGCCCCCACCCCACAGGCTGTCTTTCCCGAGGGGGCGGGATTGCCCGAACCGGATCCGGGTGAGCTTGGGGATAGTTATGAGGGTGCAGCTCGACCCGGCCACTTCGCAGGTGTTCTGAAGGTTGTCTCGAGGCTGTTGGATCTGGTCTCACCCGATGCCATCTACCTCGGCCAAAAGGATGCCCAGCAGGTAGCACTGATCAGGCGCATGGTTGCCGAGCAGCTCGAGAGCGGAATGCGCCAACCGGTGAGTGTGGTCGTGATGCCCACCATTCGGGACGATAGCGGTTTGGCAATGTCCAGCCGCAACCGAAGACTCAGCGAAGCAGAGCTTGAGATCGCCAGGACCATCTATCCCGCCCTTGTCAGCGCAGCGGCCAGCGGCAAAGACGCCTCTGCCATCTGCGAGCTGGCCAAGGCAGCGCTTTCACCCGAGGCTAGACTTGACTATCTCGAGGTTGTCGACGAGCAATTCGAGAAGGTGCAGGGCAAGCCTCCGGCTGGGTCACGACTGATCGTGGCGGCAAACGTTGGAAGCGTGAGACTGATAGACAACGTTTTGATAGGCGGTGAGTAATGAGCGAAGAGTACGAGGCAGAGCTGCCCGAGCAGATTGCCATTCGCATGCAAAAGCGCGAGCGCCTGAACGAGCTGAACGATGCCTATCCGGTTGAGCTCCCCATCACCCACACCATCGAGGCAACCAAGGCTCACTACCCAAACCTCGAGGCCGATATTGCGACCGGAGACGTTGTTGGCCTGGCCGGTCGGATCATGTTTTTACGCAACACCGGAAAGCTCTGCTTTGCAACTTTGCAGTCCGGCACAGGAGAGCGCATCCAGGCGATGATCTCGCTAGACAAGGTCGGCGAGGAGAAGCTAGAGCTTTGGAAAGAGCTCACCGATTTGGGTGACCATGTTTTTGTTCACGGCGAGGTAATCACCTCCAAGCGCGGCGAGCTGAGCGTGCTGGCCGACGACTGGAAGATGGCAGCCAAGACCTTGCGCCCGATGCCAAATCTCCACAACGAGCTGGAGGAAGAGTTCCGGGTCCGCCATCGCTACATTGACCTGATCGTCAGGGACCGAGCCCGTGAGGTCGTGAAGATTCGCTCGGAGGTAATGCAGTCGCTGCGCAACACCTTCGCAAATCGCGCCTTCACCGAGATTGAAACTCCAATGCTGCAGGTCATGCACGGCGGAGCCTCGGCGAGACCTTTCA
Organism: Microbacteriaceae bacterium; assembly: GCA_029979375.1. Taxonomy (GTDB): domain Bacteria; phylum Actinomycetota; class Actinomycetes; order Actinomycetales; family Microbacteriaceae; genus Aquiluna. The sequence goes on along the minus strand of JAPOHQ010000003.1, from coordinate 34,814 downwards.
AGACCCACTCCAATGCCTTCGACACCGAGCTATACCTGAGGATCGCACCAGAGCTTTTCTTGAAGCGCGCGGTGGTCGGTGGCCTAGAGCGCGTTTTTGAGATCAACAGAAACTTCCGCAACGAGGGCTCTGATCGGACCCACTCCCCAGAGTTTGCGATGCTGGAGGCCTATGAGGCCTATGGCGATTACAACTCGATGGCCCAGATCACCCAGGAGCTAATCCAGAATGCCGCCATGGATGTCTTTGGCACCCACCAGGTAACACTCGACGACGGAGAGGTTAATGACCTCGGGGGCAACTGGCCTCGAATCTCGCTCTATGGATCACTCTCTGAGGCCTGCGGTCAGGAGATTACCCCCGAGACCGATATCGCCGTCCTGAAGAAGATTGCAGACAAGGTCGAAATCGAGATCGACCACCCGCTTCACGGCAAGTATGTCGAGGAGCTCTGGGAGCACTTCGTGAAGCCGGGACTAGATAAGCCAACCTTCGTGATGGACTTCCCGGTCGACACCTCTCCTCTTACCCGCGATCACCGCGATCAGGCTGGCGTGGTTGAGAAGTGGGATCTCTATGTTCGAGGCTTCGAGCAGGCGACCGGTTACTCCGAGCTGGTTGACCCCGTGGTCCAGCGTGAGAGGTTTGTGAAACAGGCTGAGCTTGCGGCCAAGGGTGACCCGGAGGCCATGAGGCTAGATGAGGAGTTCCTGAAGGCGCTCGAGTTCGGAATGCCACCATCGGGTGGAATGGGTATGGGCATCGACAGGTTGCTGATGTCACTTACCGGTCTGGGAATCAGGGAGACCATCCTGTTCCCACTCGTGAAATAGGGGCAAGCGTGAGCGCTTTAGAAGTCGCACTCGATGTTTTGATATCGCTGATCCCACCGGCATTGGTCGGAGTGCTGTTCTGGATCATGATGCGTTCGATACTCAGGGCCGACCAGCGCGAGCGCGACACCTACGCCCAAATTGAGGCCGAAGAGCGGGCAAAGCGCGCTAACGCCTTGGGCGAACAGCCCTAGAAACTGGCCACCTGCTCTCCTAGCATCTTCAATACAGATTTGGAGGTGCCAGCTTGTTCGAGAAATTCACCGACAAGGCTCGCAGGGTAGTCGTGCTCGCCCAGGAAGAGGCGAAGCTGCTCAACCACAACTACATCGGAACCGAGCACATTCTGCTTGGCCTGATCCACGAGGGTGAGGGCGTTGCGGCCAAGGCACTTGAGGCCCTGGGTATCAACCTGGAGCAGGTTCGCGAGCAGGTTCAGGACATCATCGGCCAGGGCCAGCAGGCACCAAGCGGACACATCCCATTCACCCCGAGGGCTAAGAAGGTTCTCGAGCTCAGCCTCCGCGAGGCACTCCAGCTCGGCCACAGCTACATCGGCACCGAGCACCTGCTGCTGGGTCTGATTCGCGAGGGCGAAGGCGTTGCGGCTCAGGTGCTGACCAAGCTTGGCGCCGACACCAACAAGGTTCGCCAGCAGGTAATTCAGCTACTCTCCGGCTACCAGGGCAAGGAAACCGTCTCCGTCGGAGGCGAGACCAACCCTCCGCAGAAGGGCTCTCAGGTCCTCGACCAGTACGGTCGGAACCTAACCCAGGCGGCGGCTGAGGGCAAGCTCGATCCGGTGGTTGGCAGGGAGCGCGAGATCGAGCGCGTGATGCAGATTCTTTCTCGCCGGACTAAGAACAACCCGATTTTGATTGGTGAGCCAGGAGTCGGAAAGACCGCGGTCGTTGAGGGACTCGCGCAGGCCATCGTCTCGGGCAATGTTCCAGAGACCCTTCGTGGCAAGCAGCTCTACACCCTGGACATGGGCAGCCTGATCGCTGGCAGCCGCTATCGCGGTGACTTCGAGGAGCGCCTGAAGAAGGTGACCAAGGAGATTCGCACCCGCGGTGACATCATCACCTTCATCGACGAGATCCACACCCTGGTTGGTGCTGGTGCAGCGGAGGGAGCCATCGACGCCGCCTCGATCCTGAAGCCAATGCTTGCCAGGGGTGAGCTCCAGACCATTGGCGCCACGACCTTGGACGAATATCGCAAGCACTTTGAGAAGGATGCCGCGCTGGTTCGACGCTTCCAGTCGGTCCAGGTTGCAGAGCCAACCCCATCGATGGCAATCAACATTCTCAAGGGTCTTCGTGACCGCTACGAGGCCCACCACAAGGTCTCCATTACCGACGACGCAATTGTTGCCGCCGTTGGCATGAGCGATCGCTATGTCACCGACCGGTATTTGCCGGACAAGGCTATTGACCTCATCGATGAGGCAGGAGCCAGGGTGCGCCTCAGCTTCCTATCATCGCCTCCTGAGCTAAAGGAGATGGAAGACAAGGTCGCGGCAGTCAAGGCCGCCAAGGAGCAGGCCATTGCCGATCAGGACTTTGAGCTGGCAGCTTCCAAGCGCGACGAGGAGAAGAAGCTCACCGCCGAGAAGATCAAGATGGAGAAGGAGTTCCGCGAGGGCAAGGTCGAGGACGTTGGAGTCGTCGACGAAGGCCTGATTGCAGAGGTCTTGGCTCAGGCCACAGGCATTCCCGTCTTCAAGCTCAGCGAGGAGGAGGGCGCCAAGCTCATCTTCATGGAGCAGGAGCTTCACAAGCGAGTCATTGGCCAGGATGCCGCTATTGGCGCACTCTCCAAGACCATCAGGCGCCAGCGTGCTGGTCTGAAGGATCCGAAGCGCCCATCCGGTTCGTTTATCTTTGCCGGCCCGACCGGTGTCGGAAAGACCGAGCTCGCCAAGGCTCTGGCGGAGTTCCTGTTCGACGACGAGGACGCACTGATCTCGCTAGACATGAGCGAGTATGGCGAGAAGCACACCGTCTCGAGGCTATTTGGAGCCCCTCCAGGATTCGTTGGTTACGACGAGGGCGGTCAGCTCACGGAGAAGGTAAGGCGCAAGCCATTCTCAGTAGTGCTCTTCGATGAGATTGAGAAGGCTCACCCCGACATCTTCAACTCTCTGCTTCAGATTCTGGAGGAGGGAAGGCTGACCGATGGTCAGGGCCGAGTGGTCGACTTCAAGAACACCATCATTATCATGACCACCAACCTCGGCACCAGGGAGATTGCTCGCGGTGCTCTTGGCTTCACCCTCGAGGGTGACAGCCAGAATGACTACGACCAGATGAAGTCGAGGGTCAACGAAGAGCTCAAGAAGAACTTCAAGCCAGAGTTCCTAAACCGCGTGGATGAGACCATCGTGTTCCCACAGCTCACCCGCGACGAGCTCCTGCAGATCATCGACCTGTTCATCTCGAAGCTGCAGCTCAGGCTCGACGAGCGCGACCTCAAGCTAGCCCTCACCACCAAGGCAAAAGACAAGCTCATCGAGCTTGGCTATGAGCCTGCCTTGGGAGCAAGGCCGTTGCGCAGGACCGTGCAGCGCGAGATTGAGGATGCCATCTCAGAGCGGATTCTCACCGGTGACATCGGCAACGCGCAGGACATCAAGGTCGACTTTGATGGCAAGGAGTTCACCTTCGAGACCAAGAGTCGTGAGCCAGAGGTGGTCAAGTAGGAAGTGACTGAGATTCAGCGCTACAGCGTTCTCGCCTCCCACCCGGGATTCGAGCTCAGAGACTACGAGCCACACACCATCGTCACCAAGCCAATGGCGGGGAGCATGGGCGCTGCCGGCAGCAACGCATTTCGCTATCTCGCCGGCTACATCGGCGGTCAGAATCAGGCTAGTCAGCAGATTGCCATGACAGCACCCGTCCTGCAGCAAAAGAGCGAGGGCGGCTATGACATTTCCTTCGTAATGCCACATACCCTCTCTGATGCTCCGGAGCCGATGTATCGAGACATGAGGGTGACCAAGATGCCTGGTGGCATCTTTGCAGCCAAGCGCTTCTCGGGATCGGCTTCCGATGCCCTCTTCGAGCGCAAGGCTGAGAAGCTCCTCGCCGACGTTGCCAAGGCGGGGCTGAAAGCAACTGGCGCAGTTCAATACGCGCGTTATAACGGTCCCTGGACCCCTCCGCCGCTTAGGCGCAACGAGGTATTGGTGGCTATCGCGAGCTAGCTTCGCCATAATTGCCTGATGCTCTTGATTCGTTCTGCCGTAACCGCGGACGTCCCAGCCATTCGCAAGATTGCCGACCCGCTGGTCGAGCAGCGCATCCTGTTGGGTAAAGAACTAGTCGAGCTTTACGAATCAATCCAAGAGTTTGTCGTCGCCGAGCGCGATGGAGAGCTAGTTGGCTTTGGGGCGCTCCACGTGATGTGGCGAGACCTAGCAGAGGTCAGAACTCTGGCGGTTGCCGAGGCGGCCAAGCGCTCTGGCATCGGAGCGGCAATCCTCCGAGAGCTGCTGGAGCGGGCAAGGGTCCTGGGCATTCTTCGGGTCTTTTGCCTAACCTTCGAGGCCGTTTTCTTCGCGAGCCATGGCTTTGAAAAGATTTCCGACATTCCAGTCGATGCCGACACCTACGCCGAGCTCGTCAGAAGCCACGACGAAGGTGTTGCCGAGTTTCTCGATTTGGCGCGAGTTAAGCAGAACACGCTTGGAAACTCGCGGATGTTGAAGAAGCTCTAACTAGATTTAGGGCATGGCAAATGCCGATGCTCCCACCTTCCGCCGCCGCAGGCTAATCGCGCTCGGTGTGCTGGCCGCCCTGATTGCTGGCATTTGGGGTATTCCGCAGCTGTTGGCAAACACCGGCCAGGAAGTTCTTCCAGTTGCCGAGGAGACTCAGAGCGCAGAGCCGCAGAGCACAGAAATCACCGAGTGTGCTCCAGGTGTGGTTTCTGTCGTTGCCATGATCGGACGGGTGCTGTCCACCGACGACAGCGGCAAGCAAGAGGTTGAGTCGCTCAACTCATTTGCACGTGGTACTCAGCCTCACATCTGGTATGAGATCACGAACAACGGCCTTGTCGACTGCAATTTCAACGTTGGCGACCGAGTGACCTTCTTCACAATTACCTCGGGCGAGCAGACCTACTGGTCTTCCCGAGACTGTGATCGGAGCGCAGACAAAGACCTATACATAACCCTCAAGGCAAACGAGACCATGGTTGCCGATGCGGACATCTGGGAGCGAACCTACTCTTCTGAAAATGGCTGCAACCTAGCTTCAAACTCAGAGGTTCCAGGAGGCGGTGCCACCTACAAAATCAAGGTCGAGGTCAACGGAGTTATCTCTGAGGAAACCCGCTTCCTGCTCAACTAAGTGCGAGCCGGATAACGGCCTTTAGATCCCCGCTTGTCGATCCGAGGGTTCGCTTGTGCCCAAGCCTTGTGGCTTCCGACTCTCGGAGCTTTGGGTTAGTGACTCCGCGAATCTCGCCGCTGAGGCTGATCTCACCGAAAGCGGCAATCTCTTTGGGAACCGGTTTGTCCGATGCCGCCGATGCAATCGCAAGGGCTATCGCAAGATCTGCTGCCGGCTCGGTTATCTTCATGCCGCCAACTGTTGAGACGTAGACATCCTTGTCCGACACCGAGACCCCGGCCCTTCTTTCAAGGACTGCCAAAAGCATTGCAACCCGCGAGGACTCGACCCCGTTGGTTACCCTTCTGGGTTGCGGGGTGCTGGAGCGAACCACAAGAGCCTGGATTTCGGCACGCAGCGCTCGGCGACCCTCGATGGTGATTGTCATGCAGCTGCCCGAGAAGCCCTTTGAGTTCTCAGAGACGAACAGTGCGCTTGGGTCCGGAACCTCGACGATTCCATCTCCCGTCATCTCAAAACAACCAACCTCGTCGGTAGGACCGAAGCGGTTCTTGAGTGTCCTGATAAATCGCAAGGATGTCTGCCTATCGCCTTCGAAGTGACAGACCACATCAACCAGGTGCTCCAGGGTTCGCGGTCCGGCGATCGATCCGTCCTTGGTCACGTGGCCGACCATGACGAGCGGGGTGGAGCTCTCCTTGGCAACCCGAATGAGGTTTGAGGCAACCTCTCTTACCTGGGCAGGCATGCCTGGGACCCCATCGATGTCTCCGCTGAATACCGTTTGCACCGAGTCGACCAGCAGCAACTCTGGCTTCAGGCTTTCAAACTGTCCGAGCACGCCACCCAACTCGGTTTCCGTTGCGAGGTAAAGGTTGTCGCTCTCTGCGCCTGTTCGCCTCGCCCGCAGGCTCACCTGCGAGGCTGATTCCTCGGCCGAAACATACAGAACCTTCTTGCCGCCTTTGGCAAGCCTTGCGGCGACCTCTAACAGCAGGGTGCTCTTGCCGACCCCAGGTTCCCCCGACAGCAGCACCACTGCACCATCAACCAGTCCGCCGCCAAGCACGCGGTCGAATTCCCCAACACCGGTTGGTGACTGGCCCTCGCCGGCCACCTCGATCTGAGTTATTGGTTTTGCCGCCCTAGTCGCGGAGATGTTGGCAGGCTTTGTCTTGGAGACTCCGGCAAGCTCCTCGACGCTTCCCCACGCCTGGCAGCTCGTGCACTGGCCAACCCACTTCGCAGTGGTCCAGCCGCACTCGGTGCAGCGATACTCGGTCTTTGTCTTGGCCACCGAACAAAACTACCTCCCGCCACCCCCACCTAAACTTCTTTACACAGCGTTTGTAAGGAGCGAGGTTGCGCAAGCACTCATTTGAGCTTTGGCTCACCCTGATGCTTTCGCTCGGTGCCAGCACCATTTATTCGCTTCTTGCTCTTACCCGCAACCTATTGCGCGAAGGTGGCTTGGCGGCGTCGACCACGACTATCAACCGCCCCCTGGCAGAGCAGGCCTGGCTGGATCTGATCAGCCAGCTGGTTCAGATTGGGCTCTCATTGGTGCCGGTGCTGCTGGCGCTTTACTTCCTGAAGCTCGATGGCATCTCAATTGGCCTAGCTCCTAAGGCAAAGGACTTCCTCCTAGGTCTAGGGCTTCCCTTGGCGATCGGCATACCTGGCATCGGCCTCTACGTCGTCGCTCTGCAACTGGGGCTAAGCGCGAGGGTGATCCCGAGTAGCCTCGGTGACTACTGGTGGACACCGGTTGTGCTTTTTCTGGCAGCGCTTCGGGCCGGGCTCCAGGAGGAGATTATCGCGGTTGCCTTTTTGGCCAAGAAGTTGCAGCTGATGAGACCCGAGGTAACGGTATTTGCCGTGGTCCTGATAAGCAGCCTGTTCCGGGGTAGCTACCACCTCTACCAGGGCTTTTCTGCGTTCTTGGGCAACTTCCTGATGGGCCTGGTGTTTGCCTATCTCTTCATGAGGTTCCAAAGGGTGGCTCCGCTGGTTATCGCCCACACCACCATGAACACCGCCGTGTTTATTGGCTACCCGCTGATTGCCCCGCTACTGCCAATCTAGGATTTAGTTATGGACAAGCTAAAGGTGTGCTTTCTCGGCACCGGATCGATGGGTTCGAGTGTGCTCAAGGGGCTTCTGGCCGCAGGCCACCACCCGAAGCTGATCTCGGCAACCACCAACTCAGAAGCATCGGCAGCCAGCCTGCGCGAACTTGGTATCAGTGCGCTCTCGGTTGAAGAGGCCTCAGATGCCAACTCGCTGCTAGCCGCGGACTCCGACCTGGTTGTGCTAGGGGTCAAGCCCTACGCGCTCTTGGACCTGATTGACGAGATAGCAGCAGAGCTTCCAACCACTGCGGTGGTGGTTTCGATGGCAGCCGGTATCGAGTTGGCGACTATCGCCAAGCGCCTACCCGGTCACCCCGAGCTCATCCGTTCAATGCCAAACACCCCCGCCCTAGTCGGCTCTGGGGTTACTGGGCTTGCCGCAGCTGACAGCGCGACAGCTCGATCCTTGGATGTTGCAACCTGGCTCTTTGAACAGGTCGGCAGCGTTGTTGAGGTAAGGGAGGACCAGATAAATGCGCTCAGCGCAATTTCTGGCTCCGGTCCAGCCTGGATTTACTTCCTCATTGAGAAGTGGCACGAGGTTGCTCTAGCGCAGGGCTTCACCGAAGAGCAAGCAAAGCTCCTGGTTGAGAAAACTCTCATTGGTTCGGCCAAGCTCCTGGAGCTAACCGGTGAGGAGCCAAACAAGCTGAGACGAGCTGTCACATCTCCGGGCGGCACAACAGCTCGCATCATCGAGACATTGGACCAGGCGGACCTGACACATCTGTTCGACAAGGCCCTTAGGTCAGCGGTTGCCAGAGCGCAGGAGTTGGCAAACCCGAAGGGTTAGGCTTATTCCATGGCAGACATATTTGAAGCAGTCGCGGACCCCACCCGCAGAAAGATCATGGAGACCCTACTGGCGGCCCAGGTCGCAGGGGGAGAGCTCACGGTCTCCGAGCTAGTTCAGAAGACCAAGCTTGGTCAGCCAACAGTGTCCAAGCACCTCAAGACCCTTCGTGAGGTGGGTTTGGTTGCAGCTCGTGAGGATGGGCAAAAGCGTTTTTACTCAGTAACTCCCGATCCTTTAGAGGAGATCGAGGACTGGATGATCAACTTCCTCTCCCTCGGCTTCGAGGCGGAGCAGGAGGAGGACCTTGCCAAGAATCTCGGCGTTGCCGGCGAAAAGCTTGGCCACTGGATTACCGACAAGGCTCTTTGGCTATCCGATCAGCTCAAGGCTCGCCTCGATGAGGCGGAGATTGACGCAGACCCGAAGGAGCTCGGTAAGAGACTTGGCCGCAAGCTCGCCGAGGCCAGGGTAGAAGCCGAAAAGGGTGCTAAAGACTTCGAGCGGATTGCCCGCGAGAAGGTCGAGGAAGTCGTCGACGAGGTGAAGACCGAGGCTGGACACTTCGCGCAAGAAATAAGAAGCAGGGTTAACAAGAAGTAATGAGCGACGAGACGCTAAGGGACTTTGCGAAAAAGCAGCTTAAAAAGAAGCGAGACTTCAAGGTCTATCTCTGGGTTTATGCCTTCGTTGTTGGCCTAACGTCTGCAGTCTGGTATCTAACCTCACCAAGTGCTCCCTATTGGCCAGCCTGGGTAATCCTGGGCATGGGTATTGCGGCTTTCTTCGTGGGTCTAGATGCCTACGGCAAGCTCGGCAGCAAGCCAATCACCGATGCCGATATTGATGCAGAGGTTGAGCGCCTGAAGCGCAAGGGCTAAACTCTCAGGGTTGCCCAGTTGGGCAAGTTCGAATCAGTGAGGTTTTAGTGGGTTCAATCATCAAGAAGCGCCGCAAGCGCATGTCTAAGAAGAAGCACCGCAAGCTTCTTCGCAAGACTCGCCACCAGAGGCGAAACAAGAAGTAGTAACTACCCGCCCGCGTGGCGGGTTTTTACTTTTGGCGCAGTTCCCTGCGGTATTGCTTGAGAATCTCCCAGCCAGCCGCAACCGCATAGCGCCGCAGCTGGGCATCTGGGTTCACCGCAACCGCATTGCCAACGGCAGATAGCATCGGGAGATCGTTCACCGAGTCGCTGTATGCCCAGGACTTACCGAGACCAATCCCGCGCTCCTCCGCAAGCTTCTTAACGGCTCTGCGCTTGGCTTTGCCGTGAAGCGGATCCCCAACCAGCTCACCGGTGAGCACCTCGCCATCGTGACCAACTATGGTTCCAAGCGCTCCGGTGGCACCAAGATCCTGGGCGATCTTCTCGGCTAGCTCAACGGGAGCCGCCGTGACAAGCCAAACCTCGTGACCTTGGGAGAGGTGGTGATTCACGCGTTCGACAGTTCTTGGCCACAGACGAGGTTTTATCTCGGACTCGTAGACCTCATCGATCAGACCCCTGAGCTCCTCAACGGAGTGACCCTTGGTCAGGGAGAGCGCTCGGTCCTTGATTCCGGCCATCTTGGAGTTCTTCTCGCCGCGGCGAATGAACATCACGTGCTCCCACAAGAACCGCCAGACATCGCGGCGCTTTACGCTGCCCCCAGCGAAGGCAACCTTGCCGAAAAGAATTGATGTGGAGCCACAAACCAGGGTGTTGTCAACGTCGAAGAAGGCCGCGATTTTCTTCGGTTTCGTTGACTGAGCTGGCACCGCCTAAGTCTATGCCTTTGGCTTATTGGCATAGTCTGGAACCATGTCCGAGCACATTTACATCAAAATGATCTCTAGAGTCGGCTGCCACCTCTGCGAGGGAGCCAAGCGTGACATCGCAAGGGTACTCAAGCACTTCCGCGAAACCCACCCCGAGGCTGAGTACTCCTTCCACGAGGTCGACATCGCTGACCAGGTGGATTTGCAGCGGTTCAATGACGACCTTCCGGTGGTGATGATCAACGATGAGGTTGTTGCCAAGTGGCGAATTCACGATCAGGAGTTCTTCGAAAAGCTGGAAGCTCTAGTTTGAGACGACTGATTGTCTGGGTTCTAAAGACCTTCTGGTTTCCGATCCTGCTCTTTGTGCTGGCGAAGCTCTCAGATAGGTATCCTTGGGCAAACACTGCCCACACAAAGCTGAAAAAGTTTAAGTAGGTAGGCCATTGATAAAACGCGACAGTTTCCCTGACATCCTCCGCGGCTTTGCCCTGCTGGGAATCGCTATGGTCAATGTTCAATACTTTGCCATTGACACCGTTGCCGGCTTTGAGGGCCAGGATCTTTCGGAGTCAGCAAATGGTGTGGCGGCATTCATCGTGATGTTGCTGTTCCAGAGCAAGTTCTACCTGCTCTTCTCGTTTCTGTTCGGCTACTCGGCGAAGTATGTGATCGCAGGAGAAAAGAGCAACCGGCCGCGCTGGATATGGCGCTCAATCGGGCTGATTCTCTTTGGTCTTGTGCACCTAACATTCCTTTTCCATGGCGACATTCTGTTTGTCTATGGAGTTTTCGGACTCGTGTTGGCCATGCTCTACTTCCGCAAGGAGTCGACGCTAAAGCTTTGGGCCTGGCTGCTCTACCTCGGTACCGCCGGACTCTTTACCCTCTTCTCGCTCCTGACTGTAGTTGGCGAGGCAGTCCTCGCCTCCAAGGGAAAGGTTCTGCCCGATGATGAGTTTGTCTCTGGACTGGACAGTGCGCTTGCCGGAGGCAGCTTCCTCGAGGCCGCTGCCGCCAGGTTTGAGCTCTGGACTATCACCGCCCCGCAGGCCTTCCTGTTGCAGGGGCCGCTGGTCTTTGTCGCCTTTTTGGTTGGTGTCCTTGTCTCCAGGAAGGACGGTTTGGCTGGTGGGGTCAATCCCGAGCGAATGAGGACCTTTGCCTTTTGGGGCACAGCAGTCGGCTTGCCGCTGCAGCTAATCGCCGCATACATGTTCATCACCAACGCTCAAGCGGAGCAATACAGCCTCGGGATCTTCCTGGCTTCGCTGACCATTAATTTCATTACAGCCCCGCTGCTGTCGGCAGGCTATGTCGGAATCCTCTGGCTGCTCGTTCAAAAGCTAGGCGATATCAAGCTTCTGAGCGCAGCAGGCAGGCATTCGCTGTCAATTTATATCGGCCAGTCGGTCGTCTTCTCGGTTTTGTTCTCAGCCTGGGGAGTAGGACTCTTTGGTGAACTCAATGGCAGCTTGGTTGCTTTGATCGCCTTTGCAACCTGGGTGGTACTTTCGCTTTTGGCGCTGCTGAATTTGCGCTGGAGAGCGCGCGGTCCGCTCGAAAGCGCCCTGACCGGATTCTCAAAGCTCTTTACGGCAAAGAAATGAATCTCGAGCAACTGGGGCTCCTTGGAGTCTTCATAGCTGGCGCAATCCCCTGGTTTGAGGCCATCGGTGTTGTCCCAGGGGGAATCATTTTCGGCCTAGATCCAGTGCTAACTGTGATTGCTGCTGCGGCAGGAAACCTGATCACCATCACCGTCTTTGCCTATGGCGGTGCGGGGATAAGGGCATGGGTACTCTCGAGGCGCGAGGCAAAGGGCAAGGCGCCGCGCTCCGATCGCTGGGCTAAAGCAGAGAAGAGTTTCGACAAGTATGGAATCTGGGGGATGGCCGTTTTGGGGCCGATTGTCATCGGAACTCAGTTTGCCGCCGCCGTTTCAGTGGCTGCTGGGGTGAAGCCCCTGAGGGTGACCATAATCATTGCCACGTCAATGGTGATCTGGGCCACCATCTTTGCAATCTTGGTCAGCTGGCTAGTTTCGGTGGGTGGTTTCGACGGCTTCTTAGGCATGTAGCCCCTGTAGTTATCCACAACCTTTTATCTATACTTATGTATAGACAGGAGATTTCTGTTATGACTAAGAGAGTGACCAGAAAAGCTTTCAAGAATGGCGGCAGCTGGGCTGTCAGAATTCCAAAGGGTTGGCTACCCGAGGACGCTGAGCTTGACATGACGGTTCGTGAAGACGGCGTCCTAGAGATTCGACCTTTAGACCGCGACGAGAAGATGAAGCGACTGTTGGCCGATATCCATGCACGTGGACCAATTCCGGAAGAGGACTTCCCAATCCCTAGTCGAGAAAACTGGACCGATCGGTTCGATTTCGACGAAATGTTCAAGGAACCTAATTAGTGACAAAATACCTTCTCGACACCGACACTTGCATCTTCGGACTCCGCGATCACCCCGGGGTCATGTCCAGGCTGTCAAGTATGTCTAGCTTTGACTGGGGAATCTCTTCTCTAACAGCGTTTGAGATTCTCAGGGGAGTATCAAGGGTTGGAAATCAGCGGACCATGGAAGAGAGTCAGGACTTTGTCAACTTTGCACAGGTCTTTCCATTTCAAGCGGTGGAAGCAAACCGAGCAGCACAGGTAGAGCGAGAGCTGGCCAGACTCGGTAGGCCTGCTGGCCAGATTGACATGATGATTGCGGGTCATGCCTTGAGCCTTGGTTTGACATTGGTCACCAACAACAAAAAACATTTCGACCGGATCGCAGGCCTCAGGTTGGACAACTGGCTCTAGGGCTGAAGCCTGTTTGGACCTCTGAAAAGGAAGCTCGCCTCACGGATGTTTGGCAGATCAAGTAGCAGCATCACAACCCTTGTTAGACCCATGCCGAATCCTCCGTGGGGAGGAACTCCGTATCGGAAGAAGTCGAGATAGAACTCCAGACCCTCGGGGTCAAGTCCCTTGTCCTTGGCTTGGGCCTCGAGAACCTCGATGCGGTGCTCGCGCTGGGCTCCGGTGGTGATCTCGGTGCCCTTCCAGATCAGGTCGTAGCTCTTAGTCAGGCTCTCGTTGTCCGCATGGCGCATGTGGTAGAAGGGCCTGATGTGCTTTGGATAGTCGGTCAAGAAGACGAACTCGTGACCAAGCTCCTCTTTTGCATATTCAGCAATCTTGCGCTCGCCCTCTGGGTCAAGGTCTCCGTCGGTTCTGGGGACCTTGTAGCCGCGAGCCTCAATGATGCGGTGGGCTTCGGCGAGCGGGATTCTTGGGAACGGAGTCGTTGGGACCACGATGTCGATGTCGTAGAGCGCCTTGATCTCCTCACCGTGTTTTTCCTTCACGGCGCTTATGGCCTTGACCATCAGCTCTTCCTGGAAGCTCATGACGTCCTCGTGGGAGTCAATCCAGCTCATCTCCATATCGATCGAGACAAACTCGGTGGCATGGCGGGATGTGAAGGAGGGGTCTGCTCGAAAAACGGGCCCAATCTCGAAGACTCTCCCGAGTCCGGCACTCATTGCCATCTGCTTGTAGAACTGCGGGGACTGAGCCAGGTAGGCATGACCCTCAAAGTATTCGAGCTTGAAGAGCTCGGCATGAGACTCGGACGGTGAGGCCATCAGCTTAGGAGAGTGAATCTCGACGAAGTCGTTTTCCAACCAGTGCTCGCGCCATGCCTGTTCGATGGTGGTCTGCACGCGCATCATTAGCCCGAGCTCAGGCCTGCGGAAGTCGATGAATCTCCAATCGAGGCGCTTGTCGATCGAGGTGTCCTCCGCGATTGGGCTGTCCGGTAGTGACTTGGCAACCACCTCCATGGACTCGAGCAAGATTTCAATGCCGCCAAGCTTTACGCGTTCGTCGTGCTTGAGCTGACCCCGGATCACAACGAAGCTGCCGTGAGTCAGAGCAGAGACCTCATCGGCAAGAGCGTCCTCTTCGCTTGGCCTTGGATAGGTGACCTGCACGGAGCCGGACTCGTCGCGGATGATGATGAATTGGATGCGCTTCTGGTCCCTCAGGGTCTCGACCCATCCGGCGATGGTCACTGGACCATCCTGGCTTTTAGCCAGACTGGAAATCTTCGAGCGGTCAAGCATTTGAGTATCCTCTGAGAGTCTTCAGGCGAGCGTGATTCGCCCAGTTTAGCGAAGGTAAACTTGCACCATGCCAGCCTCTCGCCTCCACTTTGTTCGCCACGGCGAGGTGTATAACCCCAAGGGACTGCTTTATGAGCGGCTTGATGGTTTTCCCCTCAGCGACCGCGGACATCAGATGGCTGCGGCCGCGGCAGAGGAACTAAAGAGCATGGGCATAGATCCGAAGAAACTCCTTGTCTCCCCACTTGAGAGAACCAGGCAGTCCGCTGCCCCAGTTGCGAAGGAATTCGGACTGGAGCTGGAGATCGAAGAGCGCATCATTGAGCCCTGGAACAAGCTCAAGGGCTATCCGATGGGTGCGAAGGCCCTGGTTGCAAATCCTGGACTGGCGATTCACCTCTACAACCCAGGCCGACCAAGCTGGGGCGAGCCATACCGGGAGATTGCCGATCGCATGACCGAGGCCGCCCTGGATGCCTGGGAGAACACTTCCGAGGGCGATGTCGTATTTGTCTCGCATCAGCTTCCGATATGGATGACCTATCGCTCCGCGATGGGACTCAGGCTTCCACACAACCCCCAGTCCAGGCGGTGCTCACTCTCATCGATAACCTCCTTCGAGGTCGACTCCGGGCGGCTCTTGCCGGTCGACTACCGCGAACCGGGCATGAGGCTCATTCAGGAGAAGGCTTGAGAAAGCTCGTGGCTGTCATGAGCCTGCTGCTGGTTCTCACCGGCTGCACCAACGACCCCTTGGCGGAACAGTTTCGACAGGGTGATAACAAGAATTACATTGCAGGCGATGGCACGGTCACCGAGTTTGCGGTCGATCAACGTCCGAGTTTTGATCCCTGGGATGGAATCACCGAGTCAGGCGTTGGCCTCAGTTCCGAGTCACTCGAGGGCTACGTCGTAGTGATGAACTGGTGGTATGCGGCGTGTGCGCCATGCCGGGCGGAGGCTCCAGACCTGGCAGCGCTTAGCGAGGAGTTCTCGGATCGCGGGGTTCAGTTTGTCGGGGTGAATGTTCGCGACACTGCAGAGACGGCACTTGCCTTTGACCGACGCTTCGAGATTAACTTCCCTTCGATCATCGATGCAGCAGATGGCTCTGTTTCACTCGCCTTTACTGGCGTGGTGAGCCCCCAGGCGGTGCCAACCACCCTGGTCATCGATCGCAATGGCAGGGTCACGGCGAGAATCCTCGGCCGCATCGATCCATCGGTCCTCAGGACTCTGATTGAAACGGCGGTCTCGGAGTGAGTCCCGGTGAGATCGTTCTTTCGGGCTCGATGCTCATTGCCATACCGATTGCGCTGCTTGCAGGTGTCGTGACCTTTCTTAGCCCCTGCATACTTCCGCTGGTTCCCGGCTACCTGGGCTACGTCTCAGCAAACATAAAGTCGAGAGTGGTCATAGGAACCCTGCTGTTTGTTCTTGGATTCACCGCTGTTTTCGTGAGCCTCGGGGTGCTAGCAGGCTCTTCAAGCTTGCTCTTTTTCACCCGCAGCATGGGCGTGCAGATTGCGCTCGGCCTAATGATTTTTCTATTCGGCCTGGCTCTCTTGGGAGAGTTTGGGCCGCTCCAGCGAACGCTGAAGCTCCCGGTTTCGCCGCGGCTTGGGCTGGCCGGAGCTCCCCTGCTGGGAGTGGTGTTTGCCTTTGGTTGGACCCCTTGCATCGGCCCGACCCTCTCGGCGGTGCTGGTGTTGGCAAGCGACAGCGGTGATCCGGTGCGGGGAGCCATCCTGGCGAGTGCATACTCGCTCGGTATCGGCATTCCGTTTTTGCTGATTGCGGCCGGAATCGGTTGGGCCAAGGGGAGCCTGGAGTTCTTCAAGCGCAACATTCGGGCCATCAACATCTTTGGAGGAATCCTGTTGATGCTGCTCGGAGTCGTCATGATGACCGGGCTTTGGCTGCAGTTCACCACCTGGCTTCAGGAGGTGAACAGTGGCATCGTCCTGGTTCTCTAGGTTGCTGTTTTGGCCGCGCTGGTTTTGGCGTCAGCTAACCTCGATGCGTACGGCGCTGTTCTTGCTGCTATTGCTTGCGCTGGCTTCCATTCCCGGGTCCATTTATCCGCAGCGCAGCGCAGACCCCAATGGGGTGAGGCTCTTCTTTGACAATCAACCAGAGCTGGCAGAGGTCCTTGACGCCATTCAGCTCTTCGATGTCTACACATCGGTCTGGTTCTCGGCCATCTACATCCTGCTGTTTGTCTCCCTGGTTGGCTGCGTGCTGCCAAGAACCAAGGTTCACCTGGCCGCCATCAGATCCAAGCCCGTCAAGACACCAGAGAATCTGCGCCGCATGGCGGTTCACGTTGAGGGTCAAAAGAAGATCGAGCTTGCAAATGCTGCCGAGCTCTTGAGAGATCGAGGCTTTCGAGTCCAACAGCAGGGGAACTCGGTTTCTGCCGAGAAAGGCTACCTCAAGGAAACCGGCAACCTGGTCTTTCACTTTTCCCTGGTTGGGGTTCTGATCGCGGTCGGCATCGGTGGGGGCTTCAGCTTCTCTGGACAGCGGGTTTTGGTTGAGGGTGACACCTTCGTGAACAACCTTGCAAGCTATGACTCGATTGCTCCGGGTCCGCTGTTTTTCGAGGACGAGCTCAAGCCCTTCAGTCTCACCCTCGATGACTTCGAGGTTGTCTACGACCTGAGGAACCGGCAAAACCTCGGACAGCCCGTCGACTTCATCGCCAGCGTCACCCTCGATGACGGACTAAATGAGCTGAGCGATGAGATCCGGGTGAATCATCCTTTGGAGGTTCCGGGAGCGAATGTCTACCTGACCGGTAATGGTTACGCCCCAGTCGTTACCCTGACCGATGGCGAGGGAAACGTCGCCTTCTCTGGACCGGTGGTCTACCTTCCGCAGGATGGCAACATGACATCGCTCGGAGTGGTCAAAGCACCAGATGCCATTCCTAAGCAGATTGGACTCATCTCGTTTTTCTATCCGACCGTGGAGACGCTCACCTCTGGTGCATACACCTCGATCTATCCCGACCCAATCGACCCTTTGCTGACCGTGAATGTTTATGCCGGTGACCTGGGGCTCGATGGGGGTGTGCCAAGAAATGTCTTCGCCCTGGATGTGAGCAACATGGAGCTGGTCGCGGGCAGGGACGGACCAAACCCACCGCTTGAACTCGGAGTCGGTGAGGTCGTCGAGTTACCAGATGGCCTCGGCAGCCTCAGCTTTGATGGCCTGCTGCGCTATGCATCGTTGGATATCGCCTATAACCCAGGTGGCATCTGGGTGCTGGTATTTGCCGCCCTGGCTCTGGTTTCGCTTGTGCTTTCGCTGAGCATTCAGCGCAGGCGCGTTTGGGTTCGGGTAACTGATGAGAAGATTGAATACGCCGCCCTGGCCCGAGGCGATGACGCAGGGCTAGAGTCACTGGTTCTTGAAATCAAATCCGAGATCGAGGAGAGAAGTTGAACATTGTCCTGAACGAGCCGCTATCGCAGCTGTCGCTGCTGTTCGTTTCGGCCGCAATGGGCTTTCTAGCAATCTCGCTGCTGCTGTTCTCATTCCAACTTGCTCGGCTCAGCCAGGACGAGGCCGACTCAAAGTTTGAACGTTTGGGCTTTTGGCTTCTTGGGCTTGCCACGGTGATTCTGGGTGTTGGCGTAGTGATGCGAGGGGTGGCTGCCAATCGGGTGCCGTGGGCGAACATGTATGAGTTTTCGATTTCGGGAGCCCTGATGATTCTCACGATCTACCTGATCTCGTTGCGGGTGAGAGATCTTCGTTACATCGCGACCTTTGTGACCGGTTTCACCCTCGTGATTCTCTTTGCGGCCGTGAGCCTCTTCTATGTCGAAGTGAAGACGCTGATGCCCGCCCTGCAGAGCTATTGGCTGGTGATCCACGTGGTGGTTGCCATCATGGCCACCGGATTCTTTGCGATCGCAGCTGGCTTTCACATCTTCTACCTCTTGAAGGCAGCCGGAGTCGGCGAAAAGGTTCTCTCTCGCTTTCCAGATTTGAAGCAGCTCGAGCGCATTGCCTACCGGTTCAACATGGTCGGCTTCGTGGCCTGGAGCTTCACGCTGATTGCCGGGGCAATCTGGGCCGAACGGGCCTGGCATCGCTACTGGGGCTGGGATACCAAGGAGGTCTGGACCTTCATCATCTGGGTGCTCTATGCCGGCTACCTGCATGCCATGGCAACCAGGGGTTGGACCGGAAAGCGAGCGGCTTGGCTTGGCCTGATTGGTTTTGCCGCGGTGATCTTCAACTTCACGGTCGTGAACCTCTTTTTCAAGGGGCTTCACGTTTATTCAGGACTGTAAGAGCTCCAAGCAGCGACGCAGTCTCGCGTGCCACCAGTCGACGCGCTCGGGTGAAGCCTCGTACCTCTTCAAGAGTTCCGCATCTGGCTCGACCTCTCTGAGTTCGATCTCGCCGTTTAGTGGCACCAGTGGATCGCGAACCACATCTCCCCCCAGAAGCCTCGCAGTCGCAAGCCCGCAGTCGTAGCTGAGGGTGGGCATCGCGCTTGCGAGGTGAAGGCCATGACTGATACCGATTGAGCTCTCCAGCGCGGAGCTGACGACTACCTCTAGGCCGGTCTCCGAGGCAATGCTCATTGCCTCCTTGATGCCGCCCAGCGGCTGAACCTTTATCACGGCAATGTCGGCCGCCTCTTCCCTCGCTACCAGCAGCGGATCCGATGACTTTCGGATTGACTCATCCACCGCCACCTTCAGCCCAAGCTCCTCGGAGGCAATCTGGGCCCTGAGCTCCTTGAGCTCCGGGATAGTTTTCACAGGCTGTTCGATGTATTCCAGCGGCAATCCGCTCAGCGCTCTTGCAACCTTAAGAGTTTGCTCGACGGTGTAGCCGGCATTTGCATCGAGGCGAATCTTGGTGTCTGGATATAGATCGGCCACTCTTTGCACCCGAGCGATATCGTCGCTGAGCTCTTGGCCGGCCTCAGCCACCTTGATCTTGACCGATCCAAATCTCCCAAATGGAGAGAGCACATCAGCCACCTCATCCGGTTGAACCGGTGGCAGGGTGGCGTTCACGGGGATGCTGGTTCGGAAGCTCGCGGGTGCAGGGTCGTTGGCCCAGGCAAGTGCACCGCGCAACCACTGCGCGGCCTCTTCATCCTCGTATTCAACAAAGGGTGAAAACTCGCTCCAGCGCAGTCGACCGCGGAAGATCAGGGCCTCACGAACCACGATCGAACGGAACCTGGTTCTTAGCGGCAGTGCCACTACCGAGATATCCGTAATTTGGTCTTCCACCATTTGACTAGTCTAGGCACATGAATTTTGTCCCCGAGAAGCCCTTTGACCAGGCCCAATGGAAGCCAGTAGCCGGCTTTGAGCTAACTGACATCAGCTATCACCGTCAC
>JAPOHQ010000003.1:0-15425 GCA_029979375.1 Microbacteriaceae bacterium | reverse complement strand
GGTTGTGAGGATTGGGTTTTCTCGTCCGGAGGTCAGGAACGCCTTTCGTCCCCAGACTGTGGACGAGCTCTATCGAGCCCTCGACCATGCGCGCATGCTCGCCGATGTCGGGGTTGTGCTCATCACGGGCAATGGTCCCTCGCCAAAGGATGGCGGTTGGGCCTTTTGCTCCGGGGGCGACCAGCGGGTTCGTGGAG
Organism: Microbacteriaceae bacterium; assembly: GCA_029979375.1. Taxonomy (GTDB): domain Bacteria; phylum Actinomycetota; class Actinomycetes; order Actinomycetales; family Microbacteriaceae; genus Aquiluna. The sequence continues at coordinate 15,228 of JAPOHQ010000003.1, read as the reverse complement.
AAAGCGGTTATCAGTATGAGGAGGGTGGTGCCGGAAGGCTCCACATCCTCGAGGTCCAGCGCCTGATCAGGGCAATGCCGAAGGTCGTGATCGCGCTGGTCTCCGGTTGGGCTGCCGGCGGCGGCCACTCGCTGAATGTGGTTTGTGACCTATCGATCGCCTCCCAGCAGCACGCCAAGTTCAAGCAGACCGATGCCGATGTCGGCTCCTTTGATGCCGGCTACGGCTCCGCACTATTGGCAAGGCAGGTTGGTCAGAAGAATGCGAGGGAGATCTTCTTCCTGGGCGAAACCTACGACGCCCAGCGGGCCTATGAGCTCGGGGTTGTAAACAGGGTTGTCGACCACGAAGTGTTGGAGGTCGAGGCCCTGAAGATGGCGGAGGCGATTCTGGCCAAGTCCCCGACGGCCATCAGGATGCTCAAGTATGCATTCAACGCCGCCGACGATGGCCTGCTGGGCCAGCAGCTCTTTGCCGGGGAGGCCACTCGGCTTGCCTACGGCACCAAAGAGGCTCAGGAGGGCAGGGACGCCTTCTTGGAGAAGCGGAAACCAGACTGGTCAGATTTCCCCTGGCACTTCTAAATGAAACCGCTGAAGATAGTTCCGGCTAACGACACGTTTGGTGCGCTCAATCTCATGTTGGAGATCATCGAGGCCGAGGCCGCGGGCTTCATCTCGGAGCCCGAGGTCAATGGTCAGGGTGCCGATGTAATCAACATCCCGGTGAAGGTCGCCGACGATATCGGGCTCATAGTGCAGTCCTCCGGCTCCACCGGTGAACCCAAGCGCATTGAGCTCTCAGCCGAGGCAATCATCCACTCCGCCAGGGCCTCGATGACCAGGCTTGGCGGGCCCGGGCAGTGGCTGTTGGCATTGCCGGTCAACTACATCGCCGGTGCCAATGTTCTTGCAAGGTCTGTGCTCTCTGACACCCAACCGGTAATGATGAACACCATGATGCCCTTCACCGCGGAGGCATTTGTGAGGGGGGCATCTCTCATGGAAGGCTCCCGTCGCTACACATCGTTGGTGCCGGCCCAACTTCGGAGGTTGGTGGAGGCAATCGACGACGCGTTTGTCTTCTCGATGCTCAGCAAGTTCGACGCGATCCTGGTGGGTGGCCAGAACCCAAACTGGGCGGATGTGGAAGAGCTTCGATCTAGGGGAATCAACGTTGTCGTCACCTATGGCGCGACCGAGACCTGTGGCGGGTGCATTTACGATGGTCAGCCGCTTGAGGGTGTGGACTTCAGGCTGGATGGTGGGCTGATTTCAATCTCTGGCCCGACTCTGGCAAACGATGTTGGAGATTGGTTTCAAACCAATGACCTTGGCGAGCTGGTTGATGGCCGATTGGAGATTCTCGGCCGCGCAGATCGGGGGATCATCTCGGGCGGCATGAAGGTGAGCCTGGAACGAGTCGAGGAGCTGGCTACCCAGATCGCAGGGGTGGAGCAGGCGGTAGCGGTAGGCATCGAATCAGAGTGGGGCCAGTCGGTCGGCATTGTCTTTACTGGAAGCCCAGAGGTCTCCTTCGCTTCCCTGGAACAGAGCATCTCGGTTGCCGCTCGGCCTGCAAAGACTCTTCGGGTCGAGCAGCTTCCCACCTTGAACTCGGGTAAGCCAGACCTGTTGGCATGCAGCGAATTGCTTTCGGATTAGTCTGGGGCAATGGCAAGCATCAGAGACTGGGTCACCGGCGCGCGGGTGAGAACCTTGCCGCTCGCGGTTGCTCCCGTCTTCCTAGGCTCGGCGCTCGCGGCATCAGTAGACAAGTTTGATTTCACCCTGGCAACGCTCGCCCTTCTGGTCGCGCTGCTGCTTCAGATCGGGGTCAACTACGCAAACGACTACTCGGACGGAATAAAGGGGACCGACACGGGTCGGGTTGGACCGCTCCGCCTCACAGCAAGCGGCCTTGCCCTTCCCGAAGACGTGAAGCGAGCGGCATTCATAACCTTCGGTTTGGCCATGCTCGCAGGTCTTGGCATCGTGGTTCTTTCCGGCCAGTGGTGGCTGATAGCGGTTGGTGCGGCGTGTGTCTTGGCCGCCTGGTATTACACCGGGGGCAACTCGCCCTATGGTTACAGCGGTTTGGGTGAGGTCGCGGTCTTCATCTTCTTCGGTCTGGTCGCAACTGTTGGCACCAACTTTGTTCAGACCGGTTTTATTGACCCTCTGGCCGTGCTGCTCGGCTCAAGCCTTGGTCTCTACGCCTCTGCCGTGCTGCTGGTAAATAACATTCGAGACCTTGAGACCGACAGGGCATCGGGCAAGAGAACGCTCGCTGTGAAGCTGGGTGAGAAGCCCTCGAAGACCCTTTTCCTGCTCCTGCTCTGGCTGCCGGTGTTGATCAACCTGCTCCTAGTGCTGATCTATCCGGCGACCCTGTTGGGAATGCTGAATCTGCTGCTCCTGCTCCCTGTGACGCTAATCATCATGGAGAGCAAGAACCCGGGTGAGTTAATTACAGCTTTGAAGCTGACCTCACTGGCAGGGCTTGGTTACGGCGTGCTGGTTGGCCTAGGAGTTTTTCTCGTCAGTTTCTTTTGAGTCGAGGATGGCATCCTCGATCTCACCCTGGGAGTCCTGGTAGCTGCCAGAGGAGTTCCTGGCTAGCTTCTGGGCAACACTTTCACTCATCGCGCTGCGTTGCTTGTCCAAGAAAACCAGCGAAATTGCGAAGGAGACCGCGGCCGCAATAATTGCCGAGAAAAACGGGTTGAAGTCGATCAGGAGCAGCACGAAAAAGAGACCGAAAAACATCCCGAGACGCGTAAGCGTGTAGCTGATCCAGGGGTTTTTCACCCTCTTAGTTTATGAGGAAGGCGTTTGAACTAGGGTTGAGAGTATGACGAGAGTGGCGATAGTAACCATCGGCTTTTTGCTGATTTGGATGGTGTTCACAACCGTTTTTGCAGCGAGCGCCGATAAGAACGAGGTCCGTTCCCTGCCGAAGTGGCTGTGGGTGCTGCTCTGCCTCCTCGTTCCCTTCTTCGGCGGTCTTCTCTATCTGATGGTCGGCAGGCCACCAAAGCGCGGTGATGAGGGCGGTCTCGGCGGCCGTGGCAAGACCCTCGCCCCGGATGACGACCCCAACTTCCTTCGCGACCTCAACAAGAAGATGCGCAAGAAGGACGACGAAGACGACACCAAGAAGTGAGCCAGGTCTTTGCCTCCCACCTGTTGGCAAACCTGGTTCGACAGGGTGTTACCAACTACTTTCTAGCCCCCGGCTCCCGGTCGCAATCTCTTGCAATCGCAATCTCGCAGCTCGAGGCTGCCGGAAAGGCGAAGGCTGTTGTTCGCCTGGATGAGCGCTCTCTTGGCTTCACGGCTCTAGGTCACGCATTGGCGTCGGGATCTCCCGCGGCAGTTGTTGTCACCTCCGGCACCGCGGTCGCCAACCTTCACCCGGCGGTCTTGGAAGCCCATCACTCATCGGTTCCGCTGTTGATACTCTCCGCCGACAGACCAGCATCCCTTAGGGGCAAAGGGGCCAATCAGACAACCAATCAGGTTGGCCTGTTCGGTTCCGCAGCGGTATGCATCGACGTTCCGATAGGCGCAACGCCGCAGGATGCTCTAGAGCTTGGCACCAAAGTCGCAAGGCACTTTCAAGCCGGAAGTGGCCCGCTGCAGCTAAATCTGCAGTTTGCCCCACCGCTAAGTGCCTCCGAGCCAAATGCTGCTGAGCTGGAAATGACACTGCAGGTAGCAGCTTCGGAAGAACCTGTTCGCGAACTAACCCAGCTCTCGGTGCCCGTCGATGACCACACCGTCGTGGTTGCCGGCTCCTCTGGCGAGCGTGCAAGGGAGTTTGCTGAGGCTGCGAATCTGCCTCTTCTCGCGGAGCCGAGCAGCGGGGCAAGGGCTGGTCGGTGTGCGAGTGCGGCATACCTAAGCCGCATCGATGAGCTTGGGGATCAGGTGCGGAAGGTAGTCGTTTTTGGCAAGCCCACACTCTCCAGAAAGCTGCTGAGTTTGATCGAGGACGGCACCGTCTACTTCGAGTCTTCAAGCAGGCATGGCCTCTTTGATCCCTTTGACTCGGTGATTGCAAGCGCCGAGAGACTCATTCCCGATGGCAAGGGCTCGGATCAGTGGGTCTCCAGCTGGAAGGCCGAGCCAGAGATGACTAGCCGAGGGGCATTCGTTTCCGAGGTCTGGAACCGATCTGACTCTTTGGTGCTTGGGGCCTCTGACCTGATTCGCCAGCTGGATCAGGTTGCCGCACCAAAGGAGATAGCGGTCTATTCGAACCGAGGTCTCTCGGGTATCGATGGTGTTGTCTCCACCGCCATCGGAGTTGCGCTGGCCAAGGGCCCAACTACCGCCCTGATTGGAGACCTGACTCTGTTGCATGAGAGCGGAGGGCTAAACCTCACTGGCCTCGCCCCGGACCTTCGACTAGTAGTTGGAAATGACCACGGTGGCGAGATATTCAAGAAGCTCGAGATTGCCCAGACCGCATCACCCGAGGTCCTCGAGCGCTTTTTCACTACCCCGCAGCGGGTAGACATTGAAGGCTTGGCCAATGCTTATGGCTGGCAGTATGAGGCCTGCAAGGATCTGGGCGATTTGGCTGAGGCCTGGTCTCTAACCGGACCGGTGATTGTGGATTACTTGCTGGACTGAAATGCCCAGCGCACCGCCTGAAACTTCAACTCGGTTTCCGCCAACTCGGCCTCGGGTTCTGACTCGCTAACGATTCCGCAACCGGCCAGCGCCCGAATGTTTCCCTCTTCGATTACTCCGCCGCGCAAGGCGATTGCGATCTCTCCCGAACCGGTTGAGCTAAGCCAACCCACAGGGCCCGCGTAACCGGCCCGGTCGAAAGGCTCAAGTTCCTCGATTAGCTGCAGGCCCTTCTCCCTGGGCGTTCCTGCGACCGCGGCGGTCGGATGCAGCCGCTCAATTGCATCGAGCAGGGTGGTCCCATGCTTGAGCAGTCCTCTTACGTCTGTGGCAAGGTGCCAGAGGTCAGGCAGGGCGAGCGAGAAGGGCTCACTATCGGCTTCCACGTATTCGCAAATCGGCTCGAGTTCACCAACCAGCGACTGCACCGCATACTCGTGTTCGTGCTTGTTCTTCATTGAGTGCGCGAGACCATCCGCGATGGCACGGTCAACATCAGGGTCTGTTCCCCTGCCCGCGGTCCCAGCCAAAACCCGAGCGGACACCTCACCGCGATCGGCTCGCAGCAGGAGCTCTGGGGAAGCGCCGAAGACGCGGTCGACCTTGTAGACCCAGCAGTGCGGGTAGCGGGCAATGAGCCGCGTGAGCGGTTCGTGCAGATCGGGCTCACCTTCGATTGGCAGCAGCAGATCCCTTGCTAGTACGACCTTTTCGAGCTCGCCGGATTGGATGCGATCTATTGCGCCCCGAACCGAGGCCACGAAGCCTTCTTTGCTCTGAGAACCAATTGCAAACTCCGCCCGCGGGGTCTCGAGCTCTGGTTCGATATCCTCACCCTCGACCAACACCTCGAAGCACTCATCGCCGCGTGTGAAGAGGACCTGCTTTGGGACTATCAGGACCGAAGCCGCCTTTGAGACTTCCGAGAAGGCAATCGAAACCATGGCTATCAGCCCGGCATCGGCAATGCCCGATTGGTTATCAATTTCGGCACTGCTGCAAATCTCAGCCCAGGCTCTTGAGAGCTCTGCGATGCGGCTCGAGCCAAACGCCTCTAGGCGCAATGCTTCGCCCGCTGCAACTACCGAGTTGTCGCGGTGAAAAAAGACACTTTTGCAACCAAGGTTTGGCTCAGGGGCGCTGGCGCGCCGAATGGTGGCTTTAAGCGACATTGAAACCTAGCTTCTTATTCTCTGAGAGATTAGCCCAGATGACTTTTCTGCTCTTAGGCTTCTAAGAGTCTAAGTCGAAGGAGGAAGCGGTGAAGAAGCTGGCCAGTTGTTTGCTAGCCCTCGCGCTGCTTGGCGCCGCGCCCGCATTCGCCGACGATGACGAACTGGAACGGGATGACGATGAGATCGAGCAGGTGATTCCGCCCGCAAAGGTCGAGGGCCAGGTGGATCAGTCCGGTGCGGAGCCCTTGGATATCTCTCGCATCGAGGTCACCACCGAGACTCCTGCCGACCAGTTCCTGAACGCAACGACTCCGCTTTATGTGGCGTTGTTTTTGGGAACCATTGGGTTGGTGGTTGTCACACTGGTCACCCAGGGTAGGGGCAATTCCAGCTCAGATTAGACTCGTGGCGTGACCAAGGCAGACCTGAGCAAATCACCCGCAGCGGTTTCTGCGATGTTTGACGAGGTTGCCAGCGCCTACGACAGAACTAACGACCTGCTCTCCTTCTATCAGTCAAGGCTCTGGAGGAGAGTGCTCAGGTCAGAGGTTGCACCAAAGGCTCCGATGCGCATTTTGGATATTGCTGCCGGCACCGGCACCTCATCGATGGCCCTTTTGGCCGAGGGGGTTGAGGTTGTGGCTGCCGACTTCTCCAAGGGCATGCTCGCCGAGGGTAAGAAGCGCTACCCCCAGCTGGAGTTCGTTTTTGCCGATGCCATGAAGCTCCCCTTCGAGGATGCCTCCTTCGATGTTGTGACGATGTCTTTTGGCTTGCGGAATGTCGCCGACCACAAGGTGGCGCTCAAGGAGTTCTACCGGGTGCTGAAACCAACCGGCCGTCTTGTGATATGTGAGTTCTCGCATGTGAGCGGAGTTTTGGGCCGGCTCTACCGTTGGTACTTGCGCAATGTGCTGCCGGTTGTGGCGAAGCTGGTGAGCTCTAACCCCCAGGCATACAGCTATCTCTCCGAGTCGATTGAGGCCTGGCCGAAGCAGCAGGAGCTGAGAGACGACATCTCAGCAGCTGGATTCGATAGTGCAAGCTATCGAAACCTCACCTTTGGAATCGTTGCGATTCACCGGGGGTTGAAAGGCTAGTGGTCCTCCTCCCAAAGCAGTTCAGATCCGTGGCTGACGCCAACCTCTTGCGCGCCATCGAGTCGAAGCTCGAGGAGGTCGAGAACCGGATTCAGGCCGCCACCAGGCACACCGAGTCCATGGTCGATTCCATGGCGAACCATCTTGCAGCAGCTGGTGGCAAGAGGCTCAGGCCGGTGCTGGTGCTGCTCACCTCCCATCTCGGAGACCCAGCTGCCCCCGAGGTCTTGGATGCCGCGGTGGTCATGGAGATCACTCACCTCGCAACCCTCTATCACGACGATGTCATGGACCAGGCCCAAACCCGAAGGGGCGTGGATGCCGCTCACATGGTCTGGGGAAACAACGTCGCGATCCTCACCGGCGATCTGCTCTTTGCCCGGGCCTCAAATATCGTCAGCGATCTTGGTGAAGAGGCGCTCAAGCTGCAGGCGAAAGTCTTTGAGCAGCTCGTGCTTGGTCAGCTCCACGAGACCATTGGACCTCAGAGCTCTGACCCTTTAGAGCACTACCTAGAGGTTGTCAGGGATAAGACCGGCTCACTGATTGCCCTTTCCGCAAGGCTGGGTGCGCTGCTTGCCGGAGCCGACAGAAGCTATCAGGAGCCACTGCAGGCATTTGGCGAAAAGGTCGGGGTGGCATTTCAGCTTGCGGACGACCTAATTGATATTCGTTCGAGTGCCTCAGAGTCGGGCAAGGACGGCGGCACCGACATTCTTGCCGGAGTTCCTACGCTCCCAACTCTGCTTCTTACCAAGCGGGATGATGCCGAATCGAGCCAGCTGGCGGCTGACATAGCCGCGGCAAACGAGACTACAATTGCCTCTGTTCTTCAGCGCCTGAGAGTTCACCCGGTGATGCAGGAGGCCGAGGAAATCACGCAGAGGTGGGCTGCCGATGCAATCAAGGCAATCGAGCCCCTGCCTCAGGGAAGCGTGAAGAGTGCCCTCGAGGCATTCGCCAAAGCCGTCGTCGACCGACGCGGCTAGGTAGAGAAGAGAGCATGTCCAAACTTCGTCTGGCAGTAGTGGGTGCTGGCCCTGCTGGCATCTACGCATCCGACCTGATCATCAAGGCCGAGCGTGACTTTGATGTCTCAATCGACCTCTTTGACCTGCTCCCTGCACCATATGGCCTTGTTCGCTACGGAGTAGCTCCCGATCACCCAAGAATCAAGGGCATCATTCGCGCGCTTTACGAGGTTTTGGACCGCGGCGACATTCGCTTCTTTGGAAACGTTGAATACGGCAAAGACCTAACGCTCGATGACCTCAAGAAGCACTACAACGCAGTGATTTTTGCAACCGGTGCGATTGCCGATGCCAACCTGGCAATCCCAGGCATTGATCTCGATGGCAGCTTCGGTGCTGCGGACTTCGTGAACTGGTATGACGCTCACCCCGACTTCCCGCTCGAGTGGCCCTTGCACGCCAAGGAAATCGCCGTCATAGGCAATGGAAACGTTGCCCTTGATGTTGCCAGGATCCTCATCAAGCGCCCGGACGACCTGCTTGCTACAGACATCCCAGATCACGTCTACGAAGGCCTCAAGTCTTCCCCGGTTACGGACGTTCACGTGTTTGGCCGTCGCGGTCCGGCCCAGGTTAAGTTCTCTCCGCTCGAGCTTCGAGAGGCGCTCCACGTCGAGGGCGTGCAGTCGATCGTGTATGAGGAAGACTTCAAATACGACGAGGGCTCAAGGGCAGCCATCGACAGCAACAACCAAATCAGAGTTATGGTCAAGACCCTTGAGGATCTCAAGGACAACCCGCTTCCTGCCCAGGAGCGCAGACTGCACCTGCACTTCTTCTCCTCCCCGGTCGAGGTTCTCGGCGAAGACGGCAAGGTTTCGGGAATCCGCTTTGAGCGCACGGAGCTCGATGGCAATGGGGGCGTCAGGCCAACAGGTGAATACAGAGAGTTCCCGGTCCAGGCGGTTTATCGTGCGGTTGGCTACTTCGGTAGCGAACTGCCAGAGGTTCCCTTCGATGCCCAAAGCGGTGTCATCGCTAACCGCGACGGCAGAGTCGTTGACGAGGCTGGGGAGCACATCCCGGGCGTCTACTGCACCGGCTGGATCAAGCGCGGCCCGGTTGGCCTTATCGGCCACACTAAGGCCGATGCCATCGAGACTATTGGGCACCTGATCTCGGATCGAGCATCGTGGTGGCAACCCCAGGCAGCCGATGAGCAGGCAATCCTCGACACCCTCAGTGAGCGCGGTGTGGAGTATATGGATTGGCAGGATTGGCTGAGGCTGGATGCCGAGGAGAAACGCCAGGGTGTCGAGCGCGGCCGCGAGCGCTACAAGCTTCATAATCGCACCGAGATGCTCAAAGTCTCCAAGGGAGAGTAGTGCAACGACTGCCCGGAGCTCGGCTCCGTAAGGCCCAGATCGGGCTGCTCTCAACCTTTGTCCTGATGGGCCACGGGGCTTTGGCATCGGTTGCCTGGGTTCCTGAATACATCGATCGACTCGGGGTCTCGTTCGCAACCTGGGGAACCATCATCGGCTTCAGCGTGATCGGTTCCATCACCCCACTGCTTTTTGCCTCCAGGCTCATCATGCGCTTTGGCTCAAGGCCGGTAATCCGATTCGCAAACTACTCGGGCATGACATTTCTTGTCTTGCTGGGACTCACCAGCGACCCAGCGCTCTGGATGCTGATCAACGTGTTTTTCAACTTCTCGATGTCGCTGCTGGGTGTGAGCGTGAACTCCCATGCCGTCCTGCTTCAGAAGCAAATCAGCATCAACATCATCGGTCGAATGCACGCCGGCTGGTCACTCGGAGCGGTAGGAGCTGCGATCACGGGTGCAATCTCGACCACCTTTATGAACCTCGAACTCTTTTTGGTCATCGTTGCGATCGCCACCATATTTGTCTTCGAGTTCACCCTGCGCTGGCTTCTGAGCCCCGAGGAGGATGGCCATAACGAAGAGCGTGCCGGGGTCGTAAAGCGCAAGTTCTACCAGATGCCATCACAGCTGTGGCTGCTTGCTATTGGACTCTTTGCGGCCATCTACCCCGAGGTTGCCGTCATCGACTGGGCCGCGGTGTTTGCCAGAGATGTGTTGAGCGTCGATGTTGCGCTGCGCTCGATTCCATTTGGAACCTTCATGATCGGCATGATCATCGGAAGGCTCTCCATGACCCGGCTTGCCGAGAGGTTCCACCCCCACACCATCGCCTCTCGCGGGGCTCTGCTAGCCGCAATCGCCCTCGCGCTGGCGGCGATCGGAGCTGGTTCAATCGCAGATTTCAACACCACTGTTGGCCTGATTACAGCGTCGCTGCTCTGGGGCATTGCCGGCCTTGGCCTTGCTCCCGCCTCGCCAGCCTTCTTCTCCGCCGCCGGTCACGTGCCAGGAGTTTCGACTGCCTGGGCGGTCAGCAGGCTGAGCCTGTTCAACTCTTCAGTCTCGATTGGAGCGAAGGCGATGATGGGAGCTCTCGTCGAGGGCGTTGGTCTGTCAACCGCATTCTTTTTCCCGGTTGCGCTCGCCTTCTTCTCTGCCTTCATCGCGGAGCAGTTTGCCAAGCGGGCGCGCAAGAGCGAGCTTGATGCCGCTGCACCTCCTACCGGACCCATCTCCATAATCGTTCCTCCGGAGGAGGCTAGGTAGTCTTCTCTCATGACCCTGCTGAGGATCACCAACACCCCGCGCGACTATGCCTGGGGATCTGTCGATCTAATTCCAGATCTGCTCGGGGTCGAACCAGACGGCAATCCGCAGGCGGAGATCTGGTTTGGAACTCACCCGGGATCACCGTCCATGACCTCAGCTGGCGAGAGCCTTGCCGATAAGACTGAGCCTCTCGGATTCTTGGCAAAGTTTCTTGCCGCAGCCAAGCCACTCTCGATTCAGGCCCACCCGAGCAGGCAGCATGCCGCCCAACGGTTCGCTGCGGGCCACCCTGGATACAGCGATCCAAACCACAAGCCAGAGCTAATCGCCGCCGTGACGCCCTTTCGGGCGCTCTGTGGTTTCCGACCAAGCGCTCAGACCGCCGAGCTTTTGGCAGCTATCGCGGAATCCGATGAGAGCTTTAGGCCGTGGCAGACCGCGTTTGCATCAGGCGGCTATCGCGCCGCAACGCAGTGGGCGCTTACCCAGAGCGGCGAGGTGGCAGACCGACTTGTCGGCCTAGCTGCGGCCATCCCAGATTCGGCTGAGCTGCTCCGCTCGATCCACGAGCACTTCCCCTCCGACCCGGGTCTGCTGATGGCGCTGCTGATGAACTTTGTTGAACTTGCGCCGGGGGAGGCCCTTTACCTGCCAGCTGGCAACATTCACGCCTACCTCTCCGGTCTTGGGGTCGAGGTAATGGCAGCTTCGGACAATGTCTTGCGCGGCGGCCTTACCCCGAAGCAGATAGATATCCCAGAGCTCATGGAGGTCCTGGACTTTTCCGAGCTGGAGAATCCAAAGGCCAACCAGAAGCTGCTTATTGCCGGCCTTGTTGAGTATCAGACCGATTGCGATGACTTCAAGGTATACCGAGTCGAACCATCGAGCAGCAATCTGCTTGTTGATCTGAGCCTTCGGGGCAAGGGAATCCTGCTCTGCACCTCAGGCGAGATAGCAATCAGTACCTCTAAGGAGGAGACCCTCGAGCTCAGGCGAGGCGAGGCCTGCTTCGTTGAGGGTGCTAACTACTTCTCGATTCTTGGCAGCGGCACCGGCTACCTAGCCATGGGCTAGCGGTAGTTCACAAACTGCAGATCGACATCCAGATCCTTGCCCTTTAGAAGGGCAATGGTTGCCTGCAGGTCGTCACGGCTCTTTGAGCTGACCCTCAGCTCATCGCCCTGAATCTGGCTCTTAATGCTCTTGGGGGCCTCATCGCGAATGATCTTTGAGATCTTCTTGGCATTCTCCTGGGCGATGCCGTTCTTGAGGTTGCCAACGATTCGGTATTCCTTGCCCGATTGCTGCGGCTCGGAGGAGTCCAGGCTCTTTAGCGAGATACCGCGCTTGATGAGTTTCGACTGGAAGACGTCGAGGGCTGCCTTCACCCGCTCCTCGGAGTTTGCGCGAATCAGCACGCTCTCTCCGCTCCAGGCGATGTCAGCATCGGTCCCTTTGAAGTCGTAGCGCTGGGATATCTCCTTGGCCGCCTGGTTCAAGGCGTTGTCGGCCTCTTGCCGATCTACCTTGCTTACGATGTCGAATGAGGAATCTGCCACTTTCTGCTCCTAGTCCTTTGCTCGTCTTGCTGTTGAGGATCGAACCTCGAGGTCGATTGGCCAGGTTGATAGCTGCTCGAAGTTTTGCAGCTGGCGGTCATCTCCGGATTCGAGAATATCCACAATCCAGTTGGCGCCGTGGGCACCCTGCTCCGCAGTCCTTTGGTTGATGGTGGAAAGGCCATAGAACTCGCCCAGTGGGTGGCCATCAAGGCCGATAACCGAAATGTCTTGCGGAACCCTGAGGCCCAGATCTCTAGCTGCCTGAATGGCACCAAAGCCCATCTCGTCCGATGCACAAAAGATTGCGGTCGGTGCATTTCTTGGATCTCCGAGCATCTGCTTGGCTGCGTAATAGCCACCGCCGATGGTGAAGTCCGCCTCCGCCATCCACTGCTCCTTGAAGTCGAGATTGGCGTCCAGTAGCGCCTCGTGATAGCCGGTCTTGCGCAGGTAGGGCTGGTGGAAGTCCATCTCGCTTGCCGGGTTACCGCTGATCATTCCGATTTCGGTGTGGCCGAGGGATATCAGGTGCTGGGTAGCGAGCCTTCCCGCCCCCTCGTCATCGATCGAGATTGATCTTGCTCCCGGGATCGGTCCTCCGATGCCCACGATTGGCTTTTTCAGCGCGGTGAGGTTGGAAAGTTCCTTGTCGGAAAGCTTGAGGGCTACGGTCAGAACGCCATCCACTCGCTTACGAAGCACCAGGTCCTCAAACACTCGCTGCCGGTGATCGGTGCCGCCAGAGAGACTGTAAAGCGTTACATCGTAACCGCGTGAGACCAGGGCATTTAGCACTCCCTCGAGCACTGCCGAGAAGAACCAGGGCTCCACGAATGGCAATACGACACCGATGTTCTTGGCCCTACCGGTGGCGAGGGTGTAGGCGGAGGAAGAGGCCACATATCCCAGTTCCTGAGCGGCTTTCAGCACCCTCTCACGTGCCCTGGCAGAGACGTGCGACTTGCCGTTCAGGGCTCTGGAAACCGTAGCTGTCGAGACTCCTGCAAGATTTGCAACTTCGATGATTCCGACCATGCAAAAACTGTAAAGGGTTATCTGGAATCCCGCTAGGTGAGCCACCAGAAAATCGGGTATTGTTGTGCATCGCGTCCGAAAGCGCACGGCAAGTTACCCAAGCGGCCAAAGGGATCTGACTGTAAATCAGCTGGTGTATGCCTACGGGGGTTCGAATCCCTCACTTGCCACCAAAAATAGGGAACTTTTTTCTCCTCTTGGCTGTTGGCCTAAAAGTACCACTGGAGAAAAATGAACAGTATTTTGAAATACCTGACCGGCAAGGTCACAGCCCCTCTAAACATGCTCATTGCTTTGGGCTTTGCAGTTTTTGCCTTTGTAGGCCTTCCGCTCGAGGCCAATGAGACCACCCCGGGAGTTGGGCTTCCCGACAACGCCGAATCGGTGCAGGCCGCAAAGATTCAGGAGCAATTCGATGTCGTGGAGGGCTCGGCAGCCTTCATCGTTTACTTCTCGGAGAGCGAGTTTTCTGAAAGCCAGCTCGAGTGGCTGCAGGGCACCTTCGACCCGCAAATCATGATGCCTTCCGGTGGCGCCAATGAGAAGTTCACCGAGTTTTCCTCCGCCGAGTTCAATGGCGAGCCATTCGTACCACCCGCCGCCATTAGCGAGGATGGCACAACCGCGCTCATCACCGTGCCGCTCACTCAGACCGATGACTTTGAGCTGACGACTGAACGCGTCGAGACGATGCGCGAGATTGCTCCCGAGGGCATGCCTACAGGTATCGACGTGTATGTGACAGGCCCCGAGGCCTTCATCAAGGACGTTGGCAGCATCTTCGAGGGCGCTGACTTCTTACTTCTAGCCTTCACCGCTGGCGTCGTAGCGGTTTTGCTTTTGGTCACCTACCGCTCGCCTGTGCTTTGGCTGATTCCGCTGGCCGTCGTGGGAACCGCTGACGGTATGGCCGGCATTCTCGCTAGACGAGGCGCCGACATGCTCGGCTTCAACCCCGATGCCTCCGTCACCGGAATCCTTTCGGTGCTGGTGTTCGGTGCCGCGACCAATTACGCCCTGCTGCTGATCGCCCGCTATCGCGAGGAGCTGCTGAGCCATGCAGATCGCCGCGAGGCAATGCGGATCGCAATTCGTGGAGCGGGTCCCGCCATCCTGGCTTCCGGCTCCACTGTTGCCGTCGCTCTGGCCCTGCTTCTGCTGGCCGAGATCGAGGGTCGTCAGGTATTGGGTCTGGTGTCTGCAATCGGAATCGTTGTTGCCATGATCGCCGGCCTTTTGGTTTTGCCGAGCGCCCTAGTGGTCTTCGGTCGCTGGATCTTCTGGCCGTTCGTGCCGAAGGTCGGTGGCAAGAACCCTTATGAGAAGTCGCTCTGGTCGAAGCTCGGCAAGGCCGTCGCAAAGCGACCACTCGCTATCGCTTCAATCGGTGTCGCCCTCCTGGCCGGTTTGGCCTCAGGTGGACTTGGCATCAAGAACGGCCTGAGCGCAACCGAAATCTTCATCGAAAAGCCCGAGGCGGTTTTGGGCCAAGAAGTTTTGGCCGATGCGTTCCCGGCGGGAAGTGCAACGCCAACCTACGTGATCGTCTCCAACGGCTATGCCGATCAGGCGCTTGAGCTAGTTGATCTTCCAGGGGTTGCCGAAATCAGCGAGGGCAACAGCGATGCCAACTACACCGAGCTCAGGCTGATTCTCGATGCCGACCCAGAGTCGGATGAGGCGCTGCAGGTAATTCGTGACCTCAGGCAAGAGCTTGACGCTCTGCCTTCGGATGCCGTGGCACTGGTCGGTGGGCAAGACGCCACCACGCTTGACGTGACAGATGCGACTGCGAGAGACCAGGCTCTTCTGGTTCCGCTGATTCTGATATCTGTGTTCCTAATCTTGATCCTGCTGCTAAGGTCGCTGGCCGCACCAATCTTCCTGATGGTTGCTGTTGTTGGCTCGTTCTTCTCAGCGGTTGGTGCAAGCTGGCTAATCTTCCAGAACATCTATGGCTTCCCCGCGCTTGACCTCACGGTGTTGATCCTTGCCTTCCTGTTCTTGGTGGCACTGGGTGTCGACTACAGCATCTTCCTGGTGACGAGAGCCCAGGAGGAGGCCCGGGTAATCGGAACTCGCG
>JAPOHQ010000039.1 GCA_029979375.1 Microbacteriaceae bacterium | reverse complement strand
GGCCGCATCACCGAGGAAGAGGCTCTAGTTCATCCGCGCCGCAGCGTGCTGATGCGCGTGCTGGGTGACGTGATGGATTCTCCGGAGATTGACATTGCGCTCCATGATGCCATCGCGGGTGATCGCTGGCTGATCTGCTCCGATGGTCTTTCTGGGGTCGTGCCCGAGGATGTAATGCAGCGAATCCTCACCAGTAGCGTGCCAACCGAGGAGGCTGCGGAGCTTCTGGTCGGTGAGGCACTCGAGTTTGGTGCTCCCGACAACGTGACCGTGGTCATTACCGACATCATGCGCTCTTCGGTCGCGGTTGACTATGACCCCTATGCGCAGTTTGTTGGTTCTGCTGCCAACGAGGTTGTCATCGAAGACCGCAAGGGCAGCAAGATTCTGCAGCTGCTGAACCCGAAGAGTCTCATCGAGCTGGTGCGCTCCCCAGAAGACCCAGCGGAGTTCCAGCCCGAGTCAGAAGAGCTGCTCGAAAAGATCCTCAGCGAGACCAGGCGCAAGCTTCGCTGGCGCAGCGCTAGAACAGTCTTGGCTTGGTTCATCATTGCTGGTGCAGTGATTGGTGTTGGCTACCTCGCTTACTGCTATACCCAGACCCGTTACTACGTCGCGGAATACCAGGGCCAGGTGACGATCTTCCAGGGAATCAGGGAGCAGCTTGGACCGCTGAAGTTCTCGCAGCCCTATCAGGTGAGCGACATCTCCATCGAGGAGCTCTCGCCCTTCCAACAGGAGACTATCGAGCGTTCAATCTCCGCAGAGTCGCTTGAGGATGCGCTGCGAATCTTGAATCAGCTCGAGGAGAGTCTGGATGAGTAATCTCAGCCTCACCAGCGCGATTCCGAAACTGATTAGGGCGGTCCCGCGCTCTCGAAACTTTGAGGCAATGCTGATCTTCTGGGTCGCTGGCATTCAGGCCTTCGCGCTCGCTCAGATCCAACTTTCGATACTTCAGGTAATGACCTGGGAGATGCTGCTCTATTGGGCACCGCCTGCAGTCACCGCCATGATCATGCACTGGGTGCTCAGGCGATATGCGGTGAAGGCAGATGGCCTGATGCTTCCGCTCTCATATCTCCTCAACGGGCTTGGCATTGCAATAATCTACCGGCTCGATCTTGCCGAACTGGCAAATGGCGGCACAGAGTTATATGCCCAGCGCCAGGTTTGGCTCAGCTGCTTCGCCATGCTGGTTGCCGCGCTGATTATCAGGGCGGTTCCGAACCACTTGGCTCTAAGGCGCTTCCCATTCATCTCGGGTCTGGCGGCCGTTGTCCTGCTGCTACTGCCTGCTGCCCCGATCATTGGCCGGACGGTCAACGGGGCCACCCTCTGGGTTGGAACGGACGACCTCAGTTTTCAACCGGGTGAAATAGCAAAAATCCTGCTGGCGATCTTCTTTGCCGGCTACCTGGTGTCTCGTCAGGGCTCGCTGGCCGAAATCGGCTCTCGGGTGATGGGGATAAGGGTCCCCAGAGCCAAGGACTTGGGTCCGGTGCTGCTGTTCTGGTTTGCCTCCCTTGCGGTCTTGGTGGTGCAGCGTGACCTGGGCACATCGATTCTCTACTTTGGGCTCTTTTTGGTGATGATTTACACCGCCACCGGTCGCGGCTTCTACATCGGAGCCGGTCTTGTGATGATGGTCACCGGGACCCTAGTTGCCTCGAGATTCTTTGACTACGTGGAGCGCAGGTTCGATATCTGGCTCGACCCACTCTCGAGCGCAAACTACAACTCGATCGGTGGCAGCTACCAGCTGGTTCAGGGCTTTTTCGGCATGGCCAACGGCGATGTCATCGGAACCGGTCTCGGCGGCGGCTTCCCGCAGCTGATTCCACTGGCCGAAAGCGACTTTATTTTTGCGGCACTTGGCGAGGAGCTCGGCCTGGCCGGGGTCTTCGTGATTCTCTCGGTGTATTTGCTCCTGGTCTATCGCGGGCTAAGGATTGCCAACTCCCACCCGGACGACTTCTCCAAGTTGCTCTCGCTCGGTCTTAGCTTCGTGATCGGGTTGCAGGTTTTCGTTGTCGCCGGAGGCGTGATGGGCCTGCTGCCGCTAACCGGCCTGACCACCCCTTTCCTGGCCGCCGGAGGATCATCACTGCTCGCCAACTGGGCCATCATCGCGCTGCTGCTAATCATCAGTGACTCCTCGCTCAGGAGCAATCGATGAACCGGCAGGTCAGGCGGGTTGGTTTGATGCTGACCATCATGTTCATTGCGCTGTTTGCGATGGCTAGCTCGATTCAGGTAATCCGGACGGCCGAGTTCTACCAGGACAGCCGAAACGTTCGAGCCTCGTTTGAGACCTACAAGACCCAGCGCGGGGTGATTGTCGTTGGGGGTGAGGCGATCGTCACCTCAACCGCGGTCAATGATGACTACCAGTACCTGCGCGAGTATGAGAGCGTCATCTACTCGCCAATCACCGGTTACTTCTCCATCTTCTCCGGCTCAACCGGCATCGAGCGGGCAATGAACACCTATCTTTCGGGTCAGAGCTCGGCGCAGTTCTTCGAGCAGATCAACGCCCTGCTGGATGGCACCCCGGTCACCGGCGCAGCAGTTGAGCTCACCATTGACCCAGCGGCCCAGCGGGCCGCCTGGGATGCGCTCGGCAACCGAAAAGGTGCCGTGGTTGCCATCGAGCCGGCAACCGGCAGGATTCTGGCGCTGGTCTCCAAGCCGACCTTTGACGCCAACCTGCTGGCCTCGCACTCTTTCGGAGACGTGACCGACGCCTACCAGAACTACGCCGAAAACGAGGATGATCCCCTCGTTAACAGGGCAATAGCAGGCGACCTCTACCACCCCGGAAGCGTGTTCAAGCTGGTGGTCGCCTCCGCTGCCCTCGAGTCTGGCAACTACACAGTCGCGAGCGAGTTTGAAAACCTCAGCGAATATCAGCTTCCGGGAACCTCAACGGTGGTGAAGAACTCCTCTGGTTCTAGCTGTGGTTCTGGCGAGATGGTAACCCTGGAGACGGCCCTGATTCGCTCTTGCAATATTCCGTTTGCGATGCTTGCCGTCGAGCTTGGCCAGGATCGAATCCGGGCTCAGGCTGAGCTGATGGGCTTTGGCGATGAGGTGGGGATACCGCTAGCGGTCTCACCGAGCATCTACCCCGAGGACATGGACCTTGCTCAAACGGGGCTCTCGGGCTTCGGCCAGTTTGATGTTCGAGTCAGTCCGATGCAGATGGCCATGGTCACCGCCGCGATAGCGAATCAGGGCGTAATCATGAAGCCGCAGCTGATTGCGACCGTGGTTGCCAGCAATCTCAACGTGCTGTCGCAGCCCCAGCCGGTGGTCTTCTCCTCGCCGATCTCCCGCCAAACCGCGGGATTCCTAACGCGCATGATGGTTGACTCTGTGGAGGTTGGAGTTGCCGGCAGGGCTGGCATCTCCCAGGTTGCGGTCGCGGGTAAGACCGGAACCGCGGAGAATGGCCCCGCCGACCCCTACACCCTTTGGTTCACGGGATTCGCTCCAGCCGAGGCTCCCCAGGTCGTGGTGACGGTGGTGGTTGAGGATGGCGGCGGCATCGGCCAGAACGGAACCGGAAACCAGATTGCCGCTCCGATTGCCAAGGCAGTAATGGAAGCGGTGCTGAAGTGAAGCCGGCGGTAGGGCAGCTCTACGGCGATCGCTATCGCCTGCAGCTTCGCATTGCAACCGGAGGCATGGGCGAGGTCTGGCAGGCCGAGGATCAGCTGATTCTTCGCGAGGTCGCCATAAAGATCCTCAAGGAGGAGTACCTCTCCGACCCAAACTTCCTGGAGCGCTTCCGAACCGAAGCTCGCTCCGCCGCGCTGGTGGAACACGAGGGAATCGCAAACGTCTTTGACTATGGCGAAGATTCAAACTCCGCCTACCTCGTTATGGAGCTCGTTCCTGGTGAGTCGCTCTCGAGAATCATCGAGCGGGAGAAAAAGCTCACCGAGGCAAGGGTGCTGGACATCATGGCCCAGACCTCGCGCGCGCTTGCCGCAGCGCATGCCAGGGGCCTGGTTCACCGCGACATCAAGCCGGGCAACCTTTTGATCACGCCCGATGGTCGGGTGAAGATCACCGACTTTGGAATAGCCAGGGTTGGAGATCAGGTGCCACTCACGAAGACCGGCCAGGTCATGGGCACAGTTCAATACCTCGCGCCCGAGCAGGCCACCGGCAAACCCTCTACCCCTTCAACCGACCTCTACTCGCTTGGTGTGGTGGCATACGAGGCCCTCAGCGGCAAGCGACCATTCACGGGCGAGAACCAGATGGCCATCGCGATGGCACACATCAACGAGATGCCCCCCGCGCTGCCGGAAAACATTGACCCCAGGGTCCAGAATCTGGTGCTGAGCTGCCTTGCTAAAAAGCCAAATCAGCGCCCCGAGTCGGCCACCTCACTTGCGATTCGGGCAGAGGCGCTGCTGCGTGAAAAGCGCGACCACTCACCCGCACCAAAACGTGAGAAGAACGACGATCCGGCAACCGAGCTGATCACCACCGACACCGCCCCGCTGCCTAAGGCCCCGATCGTTTGGCCCTGGATTGCAACCCTTGGACTACTCGGCCTAACTGCCGTGGTGGTGATAGTCGCGATTCTCTCGGAGCCAAGCCCGAGCGACCTGCAGAACACCCAGAGCCCTACCCCAAGCAGCAGCCAAACCAGTGAGCCTGAGACAAATGCGACCACTGAGCCGGAGCCGAGCGACGAGCCAAGAAACGTGCTGGTGTTGCGCTCGGAGATCATCGATCAGAACCTCAGTGACGTGACCGCCAAGCTCACCGAGCAGGGCTTTGTGGTGAATGCAATCCCTGGTGAGCTGATCCCCGGAGATGACCCGCGGGTCCGAATGGTCTATGCGGTCTCGCCGACCGGCTCGATTCCGGAGGGCTCAACTATTGATGTCACCTACTACGTCGGAGACTTTGTGGATATTCCCGTTGAGATTCCGCAGGACTCGACCGAGTCTCCAACGGTTAGTGATGAGGTTACGGACTCGCCAACCGTGAGCGATCCGGCATCAGAATCTCCTCCAGCCGAAGGGGGAGAGTCAGGGTAATAAGACTGTAATCGAGTCCTTGCGGGGCTTGAGACAGGCGAAAACTAGACTTTGTCAGAGTGAAAGAGCAGCGTTGAACGAAAACGAAAGACTGATTGCGGGTCGCTACCGCATCGGCCAACTGGTTGGCCGAGGGGGAATGGCAGAGGTTTACGAGGGTTACGACACTCGCCTCGGCCGCACGGTCGCCATCAAGCTGCTCAAGTCAGATCTAGCAAACGACGAAAACTTCGAGGCGAAGTTCCGCCAAGAGGCTCAGGCCTCGGCGCGCATGGCTCACCCATCAATTGTTCGCATCTATGACGCGGGCGAGGAGGAGACAACCGACTCAAACGGCAACCTGGTTAAGACCCCCTTCATCATCATGGAGCTCGTCAAGGGCAAGTTGCTTCGCGAGGTCATTCACGAGGGTGGGGTTGAGTCTGCCCGTGCCGTGAAATTCATCACGGGCATCCTCAATGCCCTCGAGGTCTCCCACCGCTCCGGCGTCGTTCACCGCGACATCAAGCCGGCGAATGTCATGATCGGCGAAAACGACAGCGTCAAGGTAATGGACTTTGGCATTGCCAGGGCCGTGTCCGACAACTCCGCCACGCAGGCCGCAACCGCCGGCATCGTAGGCACAGCCCAGTATTTCTCGCCGGAGCAGGCCCGGGGCGATGCTGTCGATGGCAGAACAGATCTCTACTCAACCGGAGTAATCCTCTACGAGTTGCTCGCAGGAAGGCCCCCGTTCAAGGGCGAGAGTGCGGTATCGGTTGCCTACCAGCACGTCAGCGAGGAGGCGCCAAAGCCCTCTAGCTATAACCCGGCCATCCCCGCGGAGCTCGACGATGTCGTGATGCGAGCGATGGCCAAGGACCGTGACGAGCGCTACCAAAGCGCCGAGGAGTTCCGTGAGCACCTGATGGCTGCCCTGTCCGGTTCTCCAATCACGGTTGCGACCCCGAAGCCGGTAGCAGAGATGAAGCCCGTCGACATCGATGCAACCGAGGCGCTGCCCGAGGCAGACTCGCTGCCAACCTCACTTCTCGAGGGCTTTGAAACCGCTCCGAGCCAGCAGATTGTCACCACCAGCAACAAGATTGGTGCCGGTGTGCTCTGGGGACTGGGAACCGGTGTTGTCGTGATCCTGGTTGGGCTGCTGTTCTGGGTCATGAACCTGGGTTCCTCACCGGGTCCAACCACGACTGGCTCGGGTATTGAGGTTGCAAACGTTGTTGGCTCGCTCTATGACGATGCGTTCAACACCCTGAGCAATCAAGACCTAGTTGTCCTGCGGGTCTACGAAAAGAGCGAGAGCATTCCTGAGGGAGTAGTCATCAGGCAGGAGCCTGAAGCCGGCACCGAGGTAATCGCCAATACCCCCGTCACCCTCTATGTCTCCTCTGGAGCCACCGAGGTCACGGTTCCGAATGTGGTTGGCAGTGCAGAGGCAGATGCCGTTGCCGCCATTGAGGCGCGAGGTCTAACTGTAGGTTCAATAACTGTCGTGGGGTCACCGAGTGTGCCCGAGGGTGTCGTGATTGCGACCGATCCCGTCACCAATGCCAGGCTCCCGCTTGGCAGTGTGGTGAACCTGATTCTCTCCGACGGCACGGTTGAGGTTCCAGACGTTAGAAACCTGGAGGTCTTGGAGGCCAGAAGCATCCTCACCGACCCATCGGTCGGCTTCAGCGTCGCCGTTGAGATCCTGGATGCCGAACTCTGCACCGGAACCCCCGGCAACGTCGTTCTGCAGCAGTCGATCCTGCCCGGAACCTCAGATCAGCGCCAGAGCATCACGCTCTATGTTGAATGCATCGGTGGTGAGGAGCCCGCTCCGGAGCCGGATCCAAACTCCCCTGACCCCTCTGCGGAGCCTTCGCCCTCTAACTAGCGACTTTTGGGCTGAGGTGTTTAGCCTTCTCGCGAGCACCTTCAAGCCCAAGGGATTCAAGCCAGTTGGCGAGCATCAGGTAGCCGCCCTCTGTCATTACGGACTCGGGGTGGAACTGAACGCCAAAGATTGGCTTGCTGCGGTGCTGCAGGCTCATGATTACGCCGCTCTCGGTCTGACCTGTGATCTCTAGGTCTTCAGGAACCGTCTCCCGCACGACTGCCAGCGAGTGATAACGGGTTGCGGTGAAGCCTTGGGGTAGGCCCTCAAAGATCGGGCTGTTCTGGTGATTGACTTGAGAAGTCTTGCCGTGCATCAGCTCGGGTGCGCTCTCAACCGTTGCTCCCATTGCCTCGGCAATTGCCTGGTGCCCGAGGCAGACGCCGAATACGGGTTTGTCGGTGGCTAACGCGAGCTTCACGGTCGGTATCGACAGTCCGGCACTGGCAGGGGTTCCTGGCCCCGGAGAAATCAAAACGGCATCGTATTTCTGCAACAGTTCTGGTAGTTCTTCCTCGGAAACGACATCGTTCCGCATTACCTCCGTCTCGGCCCCGAGCTGCTGCAGATAGCCGTTAAGGGTGTAGACAAAGCTGTCGTAGTTGTCTAAAACGAGGATGCGCACCATGGTTCGATTAGCCTATTCGTTTTCGCAAGGGGGCCGTAGGCAATAAACTTCTAGCCATGTCTGAATCAAAGCCAGAGAAGAAAAAGAGCAAGCCGATCAAGCCACAGATCGTCGGCGAAGAAAACGAGAACCCAACTTGGTACAAGGTCGCCATGTTTGGCTTCATGATCCTTGGCCTGATTTGGATTCTGGTGTTCTACATCTCCTCGGCTCGCTACCCACTGGGCAGCGCGACACCAATCAACCTTTCAAACTGGAACATCCTGGTTGGCTTTGGAATCGCCATGATTGGCTTTTCCATGACTACCCGCTGGAAGTAGTTAGAACCACATCCCGATTCTCAGCTGCGTCAGCAAGTAAATGGCACCCCACACAAGAATCAAACCGACTGCCTGCAAGAGCTTCTGGTTGGGCTTTCTGGTGGCGGCATAAATTCCCGCAATTACCAGGCCGGTGACCAGGCCGCCGAGGTGGCCCTCCCAAGAGATGCCCGGCACAAACAGCCCCAGCGCAAAGTTGATGCCGACCAGGATGAATATCTGTGAGGCATTGCCGCCGAGGCTTCTGATGACCACAAAGTAGGCGCCCATCAGACCAAATAGCGCACCCGATGCCCCAACCACAGGTATCTGTGGGTCCGAGAGCCACATCACCGCAAGCGATCCGCCAACTATCGAGG
>JAPOHQ010000038.1 GCA_029979375.1 Microbacteriaceae bacterium | reverse complement strand
TGCCGGGGTAGGTAATGACGCCTATGCGCATTAGTTCTCTACCGTTACAGCTACCACGTCCTCGATGACGTCGTTAGATAAAAACTCTTTGGCCTGCTTCTTGGCCTCTTCAATGTCTTTTTCGGTTACTTCCCTGTCGAAGTGAAGCTCAATGCGCTTGCCAATGCGCACACCCGAGATGTCCTTATTCCCGCCCCTGACCAGCGCATTGGCAACTGCCTTGCCCTGGGGGTCAAGTAGATCTTGCTTGGGCATGATCTCAACGATGATTTTTGGCACTTCTACCCTTCGGTTGGCAGGAAATCCTGTTTCGGGATGGACGCTTGTTGCCGGCAACGATGCTCGGAATGCCTTTAGTTTAGTTGGCTAATTGGATACTGCTTACGGAGTGCTTGGCGTGCCCCTTATCAGCCGAATCGGAGCTGAAACCCTGCGAGCATTTCTAAGACCAGTAGCGCACCCAGTCTCACGGTTCGACCGTCGCTACTGTCTTTTGCGGCATCGATCTCGGTGATGTCCATGCCCACGACGTTTGGGTTGGCAGCAAGCAGTCGAGCCGCCTGACGAAGCTCAAAGGCACTAATGCCTCCTGGTGCTGCGGCCGGGCAGGCCGGAACCACGCTGCGATCACAGACGTCAACATCAATGTCCACAAAGACTGGGCCGGTGCCCTCGCCAAGCGCAATCTTGCAGGCCTCAGCAATTCCCATCTGGGCCAGTGCGGTTCTTGAGATAACCGAGATGCCCAGGTCTTGCGCAAGCTTTGCGTAGTCGGCTGAGTTAGAAAAATCGTTGATTCCGATTTGAACTATGTTTTTCGGATTCAGTCCGCCTTCAATGAGTCTTCTTACGGGTGAACCGTTTGAAACTCCATCGCGAAGGTCGTGGTGAGCATCGAGGGTTACCAATCTCGCGCTACTCAGCCTGTCTTTGAGTGACCCAAGAGCAGCTGCATAGGTGACTGAGTTGTCACCTCCCAGAGCGATTGTTAGGGGCTTGTTTGCGCTGGTAATTCTGGAAATCGTCTCGGCTTCATTTTCGTCGGGGTTTGTGATTTCCCCTAGGTCTTGCAGGCCGGTTGTGATTGATTCTTGGGTGCTGTAGCTGAAGGTGCTGTAGCGGGTCAGGGCCCCGCGAATTGCCTTGGGGGTTAGGTGGGCACTTGTTTCGCTGATTGAAGTCTTGTGCGCTGGAATGTCAATCAGGCCAACGGGAGACTCTGCATCGCTAATTAGCGATGCAGTCCTGGGCCATTTTGAATCTTCAGCCATGGTGACCAAACTTTCCAGAAAGCTCTGTGGCAGCATGCAACATCATTGCTGCCAACTCTGACAAATCTAGCTTCTCAAGCTGCCTAGATTGCATAGTGATTGCAAGGCCCGCCAGGGGGTGATCTAGGTTGTCGATAATTGCGGTTCCAATAGAGGCGTATCCCATGCTGACCTCGTCCACCTCGAGCGCATAGCCCTGGTTCTTTTCAAGTGCCAGTAGGTCTTTGAGCTCGCCTAGGTCTTTTGGACCCAGTCCCGTTCTGGTTCCAAGCTTTAGACCCCGGAACGATGCCGAGATCTGTTTCTGGTCAAGTAGCGCCAGCATCGCGCGACCAGATGCGGTCAGGTGAGCAGGTAGCCGCACCCCGATGTCGGTAACCAGTTTGAGGCTTCTTGCAGGGCGCTCTTCCAGCAGGTAGAGAACATCGGAGCCATCCAGCACTCCAAGGTGCCCAACCACCGGCACTCGCCTCTCAAGGTCTGAAACCAGCCTTTTGAGAATTGGCCGGGCCAGTCGCTCTATCGGCTCGTGCCGCTGATAGGCACTTCCAAGCTCCCAAGCGGCAATGCCCAGACCCCAGCGCTTATCGGCTAGATAGTGGATGGCAAAGCCCTCTTGCTCGAGGGCATCGAGTAACTGATAGCAGGAGGACCGCGGAAGGTTTAGCTTTTTGGCCAGCAGCTCGGCACTTGCCGGTTGCCCCAACTCGGCCATTGCTCGCAGCAGCGCCAAAGCTCTGGTTGCAGCCGGCACTCGTGACATGGTTTTACTATGTCTGAAATTTCAGACAAAAGCTATTGAAACCTTCTTGTTGCGCTCCTTTGGAAGCTGTGGAATTTAGCTATGACCGCAACGACGCGCATTTTGAAAGCATCAACTGGAAGCACACTTACCGCCCAGGGCTGGCAGCAAGAGGCAGCACTTCGCATGCTGCACAACAATCTCGATCCATCGGTTGCCGAGCACCCTGACGAGCTCATTGTCTATGGCGGAAACGGCAAGGCCGCTCGCAACTGGGCCAGTTTCGATGCCATGGTGAAGACCCTCACCAACCTCAAAAACGACGAGACCATGCTGGTGCAGTCGGGGAAGCCAGTCGGTGTCTTCCAAACCCACGAGTGGGCACCCAGAGTGCTGCTTGCAAATTCAAACCTGGTAGGTGACTGGGCAACCTGGCCCGAGTTTAGAAGGCTCGAAAAACTTGGGCTGACCATGTATGGGCAGATGACCGCAGGTTCCTGGATCTACATCGGAACCCAGGGGATATTGCAGGGAACTTACGAGACCTTTGCAGCTGTGGCAGCCAAGCGATTCGGAGGCTCGCTCTCTGGCACGCTGACCCTAACGGGGGGATGTGGCGGCATGGGTGGAGCTCAACCGCTAGCAGTCACCATGAACGAGGGCACCTGCCTAATTGTCGACATCGACCCCTCGCGTCTTCAAAAGCGGATTGAGACCAGATATCTAGATGAGATTGCCGACAATCTTGATGATGCGATTGAGAGGGTGCTGCGCTACAAAGCAGAGAAGAAGGCGCTCTCGGTTGGTGTGGTTGGAAATGCGGCAACGGTGTTTGACGAACTGCTTCGAAGAGATGTGCCAATAGATATCGTGACCGACCAAACCAGTGCTCACGACCCCTTCTACTACATCCCGGAGGGTGTCGAGCTTGAGGATGCCCGCGATTATGCCGAGAGCAACCCCGCTGAGTTTTCGAAGCGTGCCAAAGAGTCGATGGCAAAGCATGTGGCGGCAATGGTTGGCTTTATGGCCAAGGGTGCCGAGGTGTTTGACTATGGAAACTCGATAAGAGACGAAGCTCGTCAGGGGGGTTTTGAAGATGCCTTCAAGTTCCCCGGTTTCATTCCGGCTTACATCCGCCCACTGTTCTGCGAGGGCAAGGGACCATTCAGGTGGGTGGCGCTCTCGGGGGATAAGAAGGATATTTGGCGTACCGATCAGGCTGTTTTGGAGCTTTTCCCTGAAAACACCCACCTGCGTCGTTGGATCAACATGGCTCAGGAGCGCGTCGAGTTCCAGGGTCTACCGGCAAGAATCTGCTGGTTGGGTTACGGCGAGCGAGACCGAGCCGGAGATGCCTTCAATCAGCTGGTTAAGACTGGCGAGGTTTCGGCACCAATCGTGATTGGCCGCGACCATCTGGACTGTGGCAGTGTCGCATCTCCCTACCGGGAGTCCGAGGCGATGCTCGATGGCTCTGATGCGATTGCCGATTGGCCGCTACTGAATGCCATGGTGAACATCGCCTCTGGAGCCAGTTGGGTCTCTATCCACCATGGTGGTGGCGTGGGCATGGGAAGGTCCATCCACGCAGGGCAGGTTTCCGTCGCCGACGGAACTGACCTCGCGGGGGAAAAGCTTCGCAGAGTCCTTACCAATGACCCTGGCATGGGAGTGATTCGTCACTGCGATGCAGGCTATGAGGCGGCTAAGAGCGTGGCCGAGGCTAAGCATGTTCACGTTCCAATGCTGGACACCGAGTGAAGACTCTCTACCGCGACGCTTCCTCCCTGGTCTTGCCAGGTGAGGCCTTTGGTCAATTGGAGGTAATTGAAAACGGGGCTTTCCTGGTTGAGGACGGCAAAATCTCCTGGGTTGGTGATACCAGTGCCGCGCCAGATGCCGACGAGCAGGTCTCGTTGGCTGGCAGGAGCGTAATACCAGGTTTTGTTGACTCCCACGCGCATCTTATTTTTGCCGGTGATCGCAGCGAAGAGTTCTCCTATCGCATGGCCGGACAGCCATACAAATCGGGAGGCATCAACACAACTGTTCGAGACACCCGGGCCGCAACTGACGAAGAGCTGCGGACAAATGCCAGAGAGTTAGTTGAAGAGTTTCGTGCCTCCGGCATAACGCATTTTGAGATCAAGAGTGGCTACGGCCTAGATACCGAGTCTGAGCTTCGTTCGCTTCGGATTGCTCGTGAATTCACCGAGGATGTCACTTTCCTGGGTGCTCATGTGGTGCCCTCAGGTGTTGAGCGTGAGCAGTACATTGCCGAGATTATCGGGCCCATGCTCGCAGGCGCAGTCGAGTATGCAAAGTGGATTGACGTTTTCTGTGACCAGGGAGCGTTCAGCTTGGAAGAGTCCAGAGCGGTTCTGGAGGCTGGGATAGCTGCAGGGCTGAAGCCCCGAATGCATTCCAATCAGCTCGGAAACCAAGGCGGAATTCAACTTGGCGTCGAATTCGGCTGCGCCTCAATCGACCACTGCACCCACCTGAGCGAAGACGACATTAACTCCCTAGCGGGCTCGAACACGGTGGTCACTCTGGTCCCTGGAGCAGAGTTTTCAACAAAGAGCAAATATCCCGATGCTGGCAGATTGGTGGCAGCTGGCATCACGGTTGCAATTGCAACCGACTGCAATCCCGGCAGCTCGTTCACAACCTCAATGCCATTTTGTATTGCAATTGCCGTGAGGGAGATGGGCCTTTCACCAGATGAGGCCCTGTGGGCCGCGACCCGCGGAGGGGCGAGGGCGCTGCAAAACGAAAAGGGCAGTCTTGCTATCGGGGCCGATGCAGACTTTGTGGTCTTGGATGCCCCCAATCACATTCACCTCGCTTATCGGCCAGGGGTTCAGCTGGTTGAGCAAACCTATGTTGCCGGCCAAAAGGTTTATGAAAGGTAGAAAATGCAGACAATTGAACTGGGCACCTCGGGCCTGACTTTTGCCGATGTTCACGCTGTTGCCAGAGGCGATGCAAAGGTTGAAATCTCTAAGAGCGCCCTTGGAGCGATGGAGGTAACCCGAGCTCATATCGAATCGCTGGCTGCTGCGGATGAGCCTGTTTATGGCATCTCGACTGGTTTTGGTGCGCTGGCTCAGCGCCACATTCCGATTGAAGATCGCGTCCAACTGCAGAAATCACTAATCCGCTCCCACGCGGCTGGCATGGGTGACCCGGTCGAGCGCGAGGTGGTTCGGGCAATGATGCTGCTCAGACTGAGAACCATGTGTTCGGGCCAAACCGGTGTCAGGCCAGTTCTTGCCCAGACCTACGCGCAGATTCTGAATGCTGGAATCACACCCAGGGTCCTGGAATTTGGTTCGCTCGGTTGTTCGGGGGATCTTGCGCCACTTTCCCACTGCGCGATGGTGGCGATGGGAGAGGGCAGGGCCTTCGGGCCTGATGGAGTTGAACGACCGGTAGCCGAACTGTTGGCGACTGCGGGTATCGAGCCGGTTGAGTTGCGCGAGAAAGAAGGTCTCGCACTCATCAACGGCACCGACGGAATGCTTGGAATGCTGATTCTGGCCATTGCCGATTTTGAAATGATCTTGAACCAGGGCGACATCATTGCCGCGATGAGCATTGAGGGTCAAATGGGTACTGACCGAGTCTTTCGGCCCGAATTGCATGAGGGTCTTCGGCCACATCCCGGGCAAGCAACTAGCGCAGCGAATATGTTCGCAGCTCTCCAGGGAAGCGAGATTGTCGCCTCGCATCGACACGGTGACGGCGTAGTTCAGGATGCCTACTCCCTGCGGTGTGCTCCGCAGGTTGCGGGTGCGGCTCGCGACACCCTCGCACACGCAAAACTGGTTGCGGAGCGCGAACTGGCGGCAATCATTGACAATCCGGTAGTTCTGGAATCTGGCGAGGTCTCTTCTAACGGAAACTTCCATGGTGCTCCAATTGCCCTGGTCTTGGACTTCTTGGCGATTGCAGCTGCAGATGTTGGATCGATTTCTGAGCGTCGAACCGACAGATTCCTAGACGTGTCGCGAAACAGAGGGCTTCCCGCTTTCTTGGCTAATGACCCCGGTGTGGATTCAGGATTGATGATTGCCCAGTACACCCAAGCCGCACTGGTGTCGGAGAACAAGCGCCTGGCAAATCCAGCGAGCGTTGACTCGATTCCCTCGAGCGCGATGCAGGAAGATCATGTTTCGATGGGGTGGCATGCCGCTCGAAAGCTTCGAAAGGCGCTGGACAACCTCCGCCGAGTTATATCGATAGAGCTCGTAGCCGCGGCAAGAGCTGTTGACCTAAGAGCCCCACTCCAGCCATCGCCACTCACAGGAGAGTTAATCTCCACTTTGCGAGAAAAAGTGCCCGGCCCAGGACCAGATCGCGACCTAAGTGAAGAGCTGGAGACGGCATATCGAATTCTGCTGCGGCAAAAGTAGTACACGCACGCACTTGGTGCCACCTAGCTAGCGAGCAAAACTCTCAATCGGTGGGCAGGTGCAGGTGAGGTTTCTATCACCAAATACCCCATCGATTCTTCGAACCGGTGGCCAGTACTTGCTTCTGCGCTGGTTGTCGGTTGGGAAGACAGCTTCTTCGCGGCTGTAGGGGTGGGTCCACTCGCCGGTTAGGTGGCTGGCCGTGTGCGGAGAGTTGACCAGAGGGTTGTCCTCCTGGGGCCAGATGCCGTCCTGAACCTTTTGAGCTTCGGCCCTGATTGCAAGCATGGCACTTATGAACCGCTCGAGTTCCTCCATTGGCTCTGACTCGGTTGGTTCAATCATTAGTGTTCCCGCTACTGGGAAGCTCATGGTTGGGGCGTGGAAGCCGAAGTCAACAAGCCTCTTTGCAACATCGTCATTGGAGATACCGGCCACCTTTTGCAGCGGGCGAATGTCAATCACTGCCTCGTGGGCAATCAGGCCGTTCTTGCCGGTGTAGAGAAGTGGGTAGGCATCTGAGAGCTTTTTCGCGACGTAGTTTGCACTCAGCACGGCAACTGCTGTTGCATCCTGCAGTCCACCCGAGCCCATCATCTGGATGTAAGCCCAGGAGATTGGCAGGATGCTTGGAGAACCAAATGGTGCTGCTGATACTGGGCCATAGTTTGGAAGTTCAGCTTGAGCCATGGAGTGACCAGGAAGGAACTGGGCTAGGTGAGGCCTTGCAACCACTGGTCCTACACCTGGACCGCCACCACCGTGAGGGATGCAGAAGGTTTTGTGGAGGTTGAGGTGGCTTACGTCTCCACCAAATTCGCCGAACTTTGCGTAGCCAACAACCGCGTTGGTATTTGCGCCATCGATGTAGACCTGACCACCGGCCGCGTGGACCAGGTCACAGATCTCAACTACTGCCTCTTCGTAGACGCCGTGGGTGGATGGATAGGTGATCATGAGAGCCGCAAGGGTGTCCTCAAACTCCGCAATCTTCTGCTTCAAATCGAGAACATCAACGTTTCCGTCGTTATCGCAACCAATGACAACGACCTCTAGTCCTGCAAGTACGGCGCTCGCGGCATTGGTGCCGTGGGCGGATGACGGGATTAGGCAGATGTTTCTCTTGAAGTCTCCCCTTGAGCGGTGGTAGCCGCGAATGGCCATGAGGCCTGCAAGCTCTCCTTGGCTACCGGCGTTTGGCTGAAGCGACACTGCTTCGTAGCCGGTGATGTCGCTTAGCCAGCCAGTGAGCTCTGCGATTAGTTCTAGATAGCCCTGGGCGTCTTCGGCTGGGGCAAAGGGGTGAAGTGAGGCAAACTCTGGCCAGGTAACTGCCTCCATCTCGGTCACCGAGTTGAGCTTCATGGTGCAGGAACCCAGCGGGATCATGCCCCGATCCAGCGCATAGTCAAAATCTGCGAGCTTCTTTAGATACCTCAGCATCGCGGTCTCGGAGTGGTGGGTGTTGAAAACCGGGTGCTCGAGGTACTTACTCTCGCGCTGGTTTCTGAGCCTGTCCTGGGCATCCTCTGGCTTTGGAGCTCTTGCGCCAAATGCGCTAGCTAGCTCTGCGAGGTGCTGCCAGGTGGTGCTCTCGTCTACTGAGATTCCAAGAGTCTCTGAGTCCACCTTCAAAACCGTTAGGTCTTTGGCTCTTGCTGACTCGAAGTACTTCTCGGCATCAGTGTTTACGAGCCTGATGGTGTCAAAGAAACTCTCGTGTTGGAGGGTAAAGCCAACCTCAGTTAGAACTTTTGCTAGGGCTGTTGCCTTGTCGTGAATCTCTTTGGCGATTGCCTTTAGGTCCTCTGGTCCGTGGTAGACGGCATACATGCCTGCCATCACCGCTAGTAGTACCTGTGCGGTGCAGATGTTGGAGGTCGCGCGCTCGCGCCTGATGTGCTGCTCTCT
>JAPOHQ010000037.1 GCA_029979375.1 Microbacteriaceae bacterium | reverse complement strand
CCAAATGCGGAAACATCGAGCCCCATGCCGTTCAGAGCCTTGATGGTTGGAAGCTCTGCGTTCTGGGAGCTGATTGGAGGGGCTGCTCCGATGTTGTCACCCGAGGAAACCGTGAAGGTTGCCACGTTGTTCTCGCGCTCGGCAGCAAAGTTCGATGCCAAAAGTGCCGCTCCAAACGAGCGGTTCGGCTCGAGCTGGCCGTGGAAGTCGCTGAGCTGCAGTAGCTGAACGCTCTTCAGAGGCTGCGTGGTGACTGACTGTGGAGTCACCTCAACACCGGTGGCTACTGGGGCGGAAATGCCGTACTCGTTCACTGCCTGGACAGTAATTGTCATTGGATCCAGCGACAGTGCTGGCATAAAGGCATTGGTCTTCGATCCGTCAACAATCACGGGGCAGCTTCCAACTCCACCGGAAATGATGTAGTTGGTGATTGCTGGAGATCCCTCAACCTTTGACCAGTAGACCTTCAGTCCACCAGTTGCTTGAGAGACACCGATGCGTGCGGGGGCATCGGGAGCGGCGTAGTCCTCAGCGGACGCGGCCGGGGCAACAAAGAGTGTTGCCGTGAGAAAAGCGGTTACTACCGCTGAAAGGCCGAGTCTGACTCGGCGCTGAATCTTTGACTGCATGGAAACAAGATAGGGGGCGCAGTCTCAAAAAGAGTTAACTAAGTAAAAACTCGGTTGAACTTAAAGGTGAAGGTTAAGTGTTGTGGGCGATACTGGGTTCGAACCAGTGACCTCTTCCGTGTCAGGGAAGCGCGCTACCACTGCGCCAATCGCCCGCTTTGCGACAAAGAGGTGAAGACGGGATTCGAACCCGTGTATACGGCTTTGCAGGCCGCTGCCTCGCCTCTCGGCCACTCCACCGTTGTTAGGGGTGAAACCTCTTTCGAGCGGATGACGAGACTCGAACTCGCGACCCTCACCTTGGCAAGGTGATGCGCTACCAACTGCGCTACATCCGCATATTCAATTGACGTGAAAGATTATGCCATAGAAAACGTGGACTGCTGCAAACGTGAAAGAGGGCGGGATAACCCGCCCTCTTCCTATCGCAGCCTGGTTCAGGCCTTGACCTCTGCATCCTGGCCGAAGCTGTAGGCAGCCTCACCGTGGACAACTAGGTCAACGCCTGCGATCTCGTCCTCGCTCTTGACGCGGAAGCCAATCGTCTTCTCGATGGCAAATCCGATGATCAGAGCAAGTACGAAGCTGTAGATTGCGACGCCAAAGGCGGCAACGGTCTGGACCAGTAGCTGGCCTGCGTCACCACCGGTGAATAGGCCGGTGTCGATCGCGAAGAATCCGAGGTATAGGGTGCCGATCATTCCGGCAACCAGGTGGATTCCTACTACATCCAGGGAGTCGTCATAACCGAGCTTGAACTTCAGCTCGATAGCTAGGGCAGATACAACTCCAGCAAGAACACCGAGCACGAGCGCCCAGAAAGGAGTCACGTTCGCACATGCTGGGGTGATGGCAACCAAACCTGCTACCGCACCGCTGGCAGCACCAATCGAGGTGGCTTTACCCTCCTTGATCTTCTCAATCAAAAGCCAGCCGAGAATAGCCGCAGCGGTTGCGCCAAGAGTGTTTACGGTGATCAGACCAACGTTTGCCATGTCATTGAGGAACTCCGCACCAACGTTGAATCCAAACCAACCGAACCAGAGGAGAGCCGCACCGAGAAGAACCAGTGGGACGTTGTGAGGCTGCATGATTCCCTTAGCAAAGCCAAAGCGCTTGCCCAGAACTATCGCTAGCGCGAGAGCTGCAGCACCAGCGTTGATGTGGACCGCAGTTCCACCGGCGTAGTCGATGACTGCTGGCGCGTTGAGCCAGTTGCCCAGCTCCATGATCCAGCCGCCGCCCCATACCCATGAGGCCACGGGGAAGTAGACAAGCGTTGCCCAAATGCCGGCAAAGACGAGCCAAGGGCCGAACTTGGCGCGGTCTGCAATGGAACCGGAGATAAGAGCAACGGTGATGATTGCGAATGTCGCACCAAATGCAGCACCAATAAGGTCATCATTTCCGAGGCCCTCGAGTGCGAAGGTGGCAAATGGGTCGCCCGCAAAGTCAGTTGGAGAGGCCACCGCAGACATGCTGAAGCCATAGAGAATCCAGAGCACGCCGATGAGAGCTAGCGAGCCAAAGCTCATCATCATCATGCTTACTACGCTCTTGGCCTTCACAAGACCTCCATAGAAGAAGGCCAAGCCAGGAGTCATCAAAAGAACAAAGGCGGTAGCCGTTACCGCCCAGCTCAGAGTTCCGGTGTCTAACATTCAAATCCCTTTCGGTTGTCATGGCACAGGGCCAATGGGAAGATTTTGGGGATTCGATGTTTCGTGGAATGTGTCGCTATGTAAATTTCCTGTTACATGCTGTGGGCGTAACTGGGATCGAACCAGTGACCTCTTCCGTGTGAAGGAAGCGCGCTACCACTGCGCCATACGCCCGCAACTGGAACATTAGCAAAGCTGAGTAGTTGAACCACAGTGAGGAATGCTCTCGTATTCTTGGTTCAGAAACAGAAGGAAACCATGAAGTCTGACCGCTCTGCTGCGCTGCTGCTAATGGGAGCAGCGATTCTTGGATTGGTGATAGCCAACAGCCCATTCGGGCCTGCGTTCCTGGACCTGAAACATGCCTACGTTGGCATTGAGGCGCTCGATCTGAAACTGAGTGTTGAGCACTGGGTATCAGATCTGGTGCTGGCAACCTTCTTCCTGGTGGCAGGGTTAGAGCTCAAATATGAGCTCACCATCGGCGGCCTTTCCAAGCCATCCCCAGCTCTAGTTCCGATCCTCGCTGGGGTAGGCGGTGTTGCACTGCCAGCCATCATCTACACCGCTTTCAACTGGGGTACCGACTACATGGTCGGCTGGCCGATACCGACGGCCACGGACATAGCATTCGCACTGGGAATCCTGGCAATTTTTGGGCGCGGCCTTCCCAAATCAGCAAGGGTTTTTCTGCTCGCCCTGGCGATTTTTGATGACCTGGTTGCGATATTGATAATCGCAATCTTCTACACCGAGAACGTAAAAATCGAATGGCTCTTGGCAGCAGCCCTGGTGCTAGCCGGACACTCGCTCGCGGAGCGTTTTCAGAAGCTGCCTATCAACTACGTTCGCGTTGCTACCTTCTTGCTGGTTTGGTATGCGGTTTACCAGTCGGGTGTTCACGCGACAATTGCTGGCGTCGCACTGGGCTTGATCATCCCCGCCAAAAAGACGCACTCCTTAGTAGGTAAAATCCAGCCCTGGACCAACACCGCAGCTCTCCCACTGTTTGCCTTCTTTGCTGTGGCCATCGCGCTGCCAACGTTTGACGGTTCCTTCTCTTCTGTCTTTACCGGTGTTGCGGTCGCCCTCCCGTTAGGCAAGATAATCGGCATCACGGCTTTCGCCATAGTCGCCAATCAAATTGCCAGCAAGGATGCCCGGCTTGAGTTGCAGTGGCAAGATTTTGCGGCAATTGCCGGATTGGCAGGGGTGGGATTCACGGTTTCGCTTCTGATGACAAACCTTGCATTCACCAATCAGAGCGACATCCTGGCCGAGGCCACGCTTGCCGTAATCCTCGGTTCATTGGTATCCATGGGTTTTGGCGCGTGGTTGTCTCAACTCCGCGGCCGCTATTACATAAGGAAGCACCGCGAGGAAAACGCTCAGTAGAGCTCGCAGAGCGCACCGAGTCGCGATACTGCCCTCAGGTATTTCTTCTTGTAGCCACCTTCGAGCATCTCCTGAGAGAAGACATCAGTTATTGGGATGTCTCCCTGAGTTCGGAGCGGAATCTGCTGCTCGTATAGGCGATCAACGAACACTACGAACCGAAGAGCCGCGACCTGATCTCGCAGCTGATAAACATCGTGAATCCCTAGAGCTCCAACATCCATAATCAGCGGTCGATATTTAGTCGGGTGCAACTTACCTAGGTGGGTCAGTAGATCTGCGAACCGGTCCAGATAGGGGTCGGACTGATAGCTGACCCAATCCGCTAGCTCGCGCATCGAGAGATTGTGAGAGTGGGAATCAATTGCTCGGTGACGGTAGTCCTCACCGTCGATCGAGATTATTTGGAACCGGGAGCCGAGCCCTTGAATCTCTCGCTTGAAGTCATCGGCCGCAAATCTACCTTGCCCTAGAGCATTAGGTGGAGTGTTGCTGGTTGCCGCGAATCTCACTCCAGCGCGCTCTAGCTCCTTGAGCAGTCTGGAGAGGATCATCGTGTCCCCCGGGTCGTCCAATTCAAACTCGTCGATGCAAATCAGATTGAACTTCGCAAGGCGATTCACGGTCTCCTGGAACCCGAGGTAGCCAACCAAGGATGTGTACTCGAGGAATGTACCGAACGCCTTCTTGCCTCTAAAGGAGTGCCAAAGAGCGGCGAGCAGATGCGTCTTACCGACACCAAAGCCACCGTCCAGATAGATGCCAGGCGCTGGTTCAGACCTAGAAAACAATGAAGATTTGCCAGTCTCAAACTTCTTCACCGCCGCCAATGCCGCCGCCTGCGAGGGAAAGTTGGGATCGGGAAGATAGTTCTCGAAGGAGCTGGAGGCGAATTCGGGAGGTGGCATCAGCTGAGAAACAAGCTCCTCCGCAGAGATTTCAGGCTCAATTAGGCATAGCGAAGCCGTCGATTTAGACTTATCGTCATCCACTTGAAACCACCATCAAGTCGATAGTTTAGGGAGATTGGGAGACCTGATGTCGGAAGAAGCCAAGATCGAAGGCTACGCAACCCAGAACGTGTTGGTCACAACCGATTGGTTGGCAGCCAACCTGACGGAAGTCACCATCGTTGAATCAAACGAAGACATCTTGCTCTATGACACCGGCCACATCCCAGGCGCGGTGAAGCTTGATTGGCACACCGAGCTAAACGACCAGGTTCGACGCGACTATCTAGATGGCGAAAACTTCGCGAAGCTAATGCGCCAGAAGGGTATTTCCCGCGACGACACCATCATTCTCTACGGCGACAAGTCCAATTGGTGGGCTGCTTATGCTTTCTGGGTCTTTAAGCTCTTCGGCCACGAGGACGTTCGGCTTCTGGATGGTGGAAGGATGAAGTGGGTTGCCGAAGAGCGTCCACTAACAAAAGACAAGCCGTCCCGCCCAGAAGGGAACTACCCGGCGGTTGAGCGGGAGGACGGCAGTATCAGGGCCTTCCGTGACGACATTGGCAAGCACTCCCCCAGCCCGTTAATCGACATTAGATCGCCTCAGGAATACACCGGCGAAAGGCTTCACATGCCTGACTACCCGAATGAGGGTGCTGCCCGGGGTGGTCACATTCCTGGTGCCCGCAACATCCCCTGGGGGCGATTGGTGCAGGAGGATGGCAGCTTCAAGCCAAAGGGTGAGCTGGAGTCAATCCTGCTCGGCGAAACTGGATTCGCTCATACGGACAGTTTTGTGACCTATTGCCGAATTGGTGAGCGCAGTTCGCTGACCTGGTTTGCATTGAAGTATCTGCTTGGAATCTCAGATGTGCGCAACTACGACGGGTCATGGACCGAGTGGGGCAATTTGGTTGGTGTTCCGATTGCCCAGGGTGAGGAACCTGGAGTCTTCGCCCAGTGAATTACCAAGAGGTAGCCGAGGAATTCACCTCACTGTCCGATTCGGATCGTCTGCAGCTGCTGCTTGAATACGCCGACGACCTACCGGAACCTCCGGCTCGCTTCGGAGAGAATCCTGAGCTTATGGAGCGCGTTGAGGAATGCCAAGCACCGGTCTTCATAGCCGTAGAGGGAGATTCTGACAGGGTGGAACTCTTCTTTTCTGCTCCAAGGGAGGCCCCTACAACCCGCGGCTTTGCATCGGTGCTCAACACCGTTTGCAACCTACGCAGCGCCCAGGAAATCCTCGATCTCACGGACGACTTTCCCTCGATGCTTGGGTTGGACAAGCTAATTTCCCCACTGCGAGTAAGGGGCATGCGCGGCATGCTCTTCCGCATCAAGCGCAAGACTCGTGAGCTCGCTGCCTGACTTTTCGGCACTGGAGGCCGGTGCCATCACCGCTTCACTAGTCGTGGACCATCTGGGATCCGCGCAAGGTGCGCTCGGAAACTCCCACGGCATTGGGAACGAGACTGACCGCCAACTGCTGCTTTGGTTTCGCAGCAATGCCGAGGTGGTTCTGACCTCCGGTGCAACAGCTATCGCCGAGGACTACAAGATGCCATCAAGCTGCGATCTCGCCATTCTGACAAGGCAGCCCAAAGGCAGCTTCTCGATAGACCCGCGTGATCGAAAGCTAATAATCATGCAATGCGATTTCACCGAAGGCCTAAGCAAACTGCAAGAACTTCGCTACCGGCGCATCCACACCGAATTTGGTCCGACCGGGTTTATCGAACTCAGCCGACGTTCAGAAGTTGACTGTTATCTCTCTTCGAAAAGCGCCGATGGTGTTGACCAATTTGTTTCCAAGCACGAACTTGCGATTCAGGATCGGTTTGACCTTCCAGATTTGTTCATTGCTAAGGTCGCTGGGCGTGGCAGGGCCTGAGTGTCCCCCACTCAGGTTATTTTTCTCTTGTGGACCTAGATCTTTCAGGTGTGACGCCTGTCTTCAAGAGCATGCTGGAAGGCATTTCGGGCATTTCACCTAGGCCTGATGTGGCGATCGCCCAGATACCAAGCCCAAAGGGCATAGCGCCAGAAGCCATTGCAATCTCTGCCGAAGTTGTCCACACCACTGCATCTGACCACGGGGTTAGCCGCTTAGTTTTCTGCCGTGATGAATCAATGCCCGAGGGTTGGCACAGTGCCTTCAGGATCATTGGCTACGCGAAGTCTCCAATTGAACTCGACATGGCAAAGGACGATTTCACATCCTCGATGCCATGGGAGTGGCTCAAAGACACCCTTGCAAAAAACGGGGCAAGCTTTGAGCACGAGGCGGGAACTACCACGACAGTCATCTCGACCGGCCACGGTTCGCTGGTCTCGCAACCACAGCATGCAGAACTTGAGATTCGAGCGAGCTGAGCTCCGGTTGACGAGAATTTGGCCGGACATCTGGTGGCTTGGATCGAACTGCTGGCGCTAATCTCAGGACTCCCGCCGGCTGACGAAAAGGTTGTGCGGCTCGGTTGAAACTCACTGAACCAAGGCTGCCAGTTCACCTTGTAACCACCGGCAAGGATCTAAATGCGCACCTTGCGGAAATATCGAGATCGGAATGGGTTGGCATCGACGCCGAGCGGGCCAGCGGATTCCGCTACTCACACCGTGCCTACCTAGTTCAAATCTCGCTCGAGGATCGCATCCTCCTTGTTGACCCCTTCGAACTTGGTTATGAGGGCTCGTGGAAGCTCGATTTAGCCGCCTCGCTCGCAAAACCACTTTGGATCCTGCACAGCGCGACCCAGGACCTACCGTGTTTGGCAGAGCTTGGTATCGCGCCGACAAGGCTCTTTGACACAGAGCTCGCGGCGAGGATTTTGGGAGTCGAGCGCTTTGGTCTTAGTTCAATTGCTGAGGCTTTCTTGGGCCTAGAGCTAGAAAAGGAACACAGCGCGGCAGACTGGTCCAAGCGCCCTCTCAGCGACTCGATGCTCCGCTACGCAGCCCTGGATGTTGACATCCTTAAAGACCTCTGGGAAAGCCTAAAGAGTGGGCTCAATGAAGCGGGCAAGGCCGACTGGGCAAACCAGGAATTCGAGCACCTCTTACACTTCAAGCCAAAGCAGGCCGCTGACGAGCCATGGCGTGGGCTGCCGGGGCTTAGCAAGATTCGCGATGAAAGGGGTCAGCAGATTGCTGCTGGCCTTTGGGCTAGGCGGGATGCAATTGCTAAGGAGCGCGATGTGGCGCCGGGAAGGCTAGTTCCCGACAGGTCGATTATGGCGGTCGTCTCTAATCCACCGGAATCCAAAGGAGCGCTTGCCAAGGATAAGAACTTTCAAGGGCGCGCCTCTCGCGAGCTGCTCAACGAATGGTGGCAAGCAATAGAGGAATCCAAGACCATAAAGATACAAAAGCCGAGGCTCGACCCGAACCACATGCCAAATCACAGGAATTGGGAGAAGCGCTTTCCAGAGGCCCACCTGCGCTATTCGGTGATCCGCCCGCTGATGCTCGAGCTATCTCAGAGTCACAGCATGGCGCCAGAGGTCCTGCTAACCCCCGACACTCTCAGACGAATCTGCTTCTCGCCCCAGAGCGATATAGCAAGGCAGCTTGCGGACCACTCGGCTAGAAAGTGGCAGATTCATCTCTGTCTAGAGACGATTGAGCGAGGCCTGGCGGTTGCAGAAAGCCAGCAGCCTGTTGTGCCCGATTAGGCCACTAACGACCTGAGCACGTACTGCAGAATTCCACCGTTTCGGAAGTAGTCGGCTTCTCCAGGGGTGTCGATCCTCACGACCGCATCAAACTCAACAGTCTTGGTGTTCTTGCCCCCGACGCTAGGGCTCGCAACAACGCGCACTGTCTTTGGCGTTGATCCCGAATTCAGTTCTGTCACTCCGCTGATCGAATACGTCTCCGTGCCGTCGAGGCCCAAGCTGTCAGCATCCTGCCCGGCTGCGTACTGAAGCGGCAAGACACCCATGCCAATCAGGTTGCTTCGGTGAATGCGCTCGAAGCTTTCCGCGATTACGGCCCTGACCCCAAGAAGTCTGGTGCCCTTGGCCGCCCAGTCGCGCGAAGAGCCGGATCCGTATTCCTTCCCTGCGAGAACGACGAGTGGC
>JAPOHQ010000036.1 GCA_029979375.1 Microbacteriaceae bacterium | reverse complement strand
TAAATCGGAGGCTGAAGGTATGCCCGACGACATGTGGCTTTCCGGCACGAAGGGAGAGGGGTCTTGGTTTTCTCGCTGGCAATGCCATGGCATGGGTTGGGCCTGAAGATCACGAGGCGGCGCTCATCGAGGGAGGCATCGACCAGGTGGTCGCGGTTCCCGGTATCAGCTTTGACAACTTCCGACCAGATAGGAATGCTGCGGCAGGGGGAGCGCTCCCCAAGGTTGCCGGCACCACCAGATAGTGGAACTAACCTCACCTCCCAACCTCGCCCCCGGCACGCTAAGAATCATCCCGCTCGGTGGTCTGGGCGAAATCGGTCGCAACATGACCGTCTTCGAACTCGATGATCAGATTTTGATTGTGGACTGTGGCGTCCTGTTTCCCGAGGAGACCCAGCCGGGTGTCGATCTCATCCTGCCAGATCTGAGCTATCTGGAAGACAAGCTGGACAGGGTCGTGGCACTGGTCCTGACCCACGGTCATGAGGACCACATCGGCGGAGTTCCCTACCTTTTGCGGATGCGCTCTGATATCCCGATCCTTGGCTCCAAGCTGACCCTCGCATTGGTAGAGGCGAAGCTCAAGGAGCATCGGATCTCTCCGCTGACCCACACCGTCTCTGAGGGGATGACCGAGAAACTCGGACCCTTTGAGGCTGAGTTCGTCGCGGTCAACCACTCGATTCCGGATTCGCTGGCGGTCATTTTGCGATCGGAGGCGGGAACGGTCTTGGCGACCGGTGACTTCAAGATGGATCAGCTCCCACTCGACGGGCGGGTTACGGACCTTAGGGCGTTTGCACGCGTGGGCGAGGAGGGGCTCGATCTGTTTATGGTCGACTCCACAAATGCCGATGTTCCAGGATTTACTCCGCTCGAGCGAGAAATCGGACCGGTCATCGAGACGGTGATTGCGCGCACCAGGGGGAAGGTGGTGGTGGCCTCATTTGCCTCTCACGTCCACCGAGTCCAACAGGTCATTGATGCCGCGGTTGCCAACGGCCGCCAGGTGGCGTTTGTCGGTCGCAGCATGGTCAAAAACATGACCATTGCTTCGGATCTCGGCTATCTGAGGATCCCCGATGGGGCGGTGGTTGATCTGGAGGACACCGACACCATGCCCGATGACAGGGTCGTGTTCATGTCGACTGGAAGTCAGGGCGAACCGATGGCGGTCCTGGCCAGGATCGCCAATCGAGATCACCGAATCGCAATCGGTGAGAGTGACACGGTGTTGCTCGCTAGCTCGCTGATTCCAGGCAATGAGAATGCGGTCTATCGAGTGATTGACGGCCTCACCAAACTGGGCGCGAATGTGGTTCACAAGGGCAACGCCAAGGTTCACGTCTCCGGCCACTCGGCCGCTGGGGAGCTGCTCTACTGCTACAACATCCTCAAACCCAAGAACGTCCTTCCGATCCACGGTGAGTTCCGGCACCTCACCGCCAATGCAAAGCTCGCGGTCCAAACTGGGGTTCCTGCCGAGCGAGCATTAGTGATTGAGGATGGCACGGTCGTCGACCTCAGGGATTCCGTTGCCAGGGTCGTTGGCCGGGTGCGCTGCGACATGCTCTATGTCGACGGGAAAGCCGTTGGCAAGATCACCGAGGAAGACCTCAAGGATCGCAGGATCTTGGCTGCGGAGGGTTTCATTTCGATCTTTGCCGTGGTTGACAGAGAAACCGGAAAGGTCGTCGAAGGGCCCGAGATTAGGGCGCGGGCCTATGCCGAGGAGGATCATGTCTTTGACGACATTCTGCCGGCAATTGAATCGGCGCTCGCCGATGCGGCACGGGATGGCGTTCGCGATAGCTATCAGTTGCAGCAGGTAATTCGAAGAACAGTGGGCGGTTGGGTCGCAAAGGCGCATCGCCGCAAGCCAATGATTATCCCGATCGTTGTCTACTCCTCCCGCCCTGCCTAAGCAGCTTTTGACCGCTTCCTTGCTAGTTTTTTGGCATGGCAGCGAAGACCCCTCCGCCAAGGCGCCCGGGTTCCTCCAAGAGCTCTAAGCCCTCCGCCAGCAAAGCGGCCAAGCCGCCGGCAAAGTCGGGTTCAAAGAGCGCCTGGGAGATTATCCAGAGTGCCTATATGGCGATGGCCCACGGCATGGGCGGGCTGATTCGCGCCTTCAGCACGGAGAAGCTTGCCGCCGATGACCGGCGAGATGGTGCTCCATTCTTTCTTTTTCTACTGAGCATTCTTGGTGCGCTGTTCGCCTGGTTCCTGGTGAATGAACCGGTTGCTCAGACGATTCACCAGTTCACCTTTGGAATGCTCTTTGGCCTCGTTAGCTTTGTGCTTCCGGTCGTGTTCTTTGCCTATTCGCTATATCTGTTTAGGCACCCGGCCTCCATCAAGGACGGCTCGCGGTTTGCCCTTGGCTTTTGGCTCTTGCT
This sequence comes from Microbacteriaceae bacterium, assembly GCA_029979375.1. Classification (GTDB taxonomy): domain Bacteria; phylum Actinomycetota; class Actinomycetes; order Actinomycetales; family Microbacteriaceae; genus Aquiluna. The sequence goes on along the minus strand of JAPOHQ010000036.1, from coordinate 6,331 downwards.
TTCGGTGGCATCGGGTTTCTTCCACGTCTTTTCCAGCCTGCCCTCGCCCCAGGATGGTCCACAGGCTCTGGCCCAGGCAGGTGGCCTGTTCGGGTGGCTGGTCGGAGGGCCACTGATATCCCTGATGACGATTTGGGGAGCCGTACCCGCACTCGTCGTCCTAATTTTTGCCGCGTTGCTGATCATGACCGGAACGCCGCCAAACCGGATCAAGCAGCGGCTTGTCGATGCCTACCGTTTCCTGTTTAACGTGACAGATAAGTCTGCCGAGAGCGATGCTTTTGACGCCTCCAAGAGCAAGTGGTGGAATCAGAAGGAAGAGCAGGAGGCCTTCGAGTCTCCGGTAGTCGAAGACGTTCCGGAGTTCGTGGCGGAAGAGCTCGACGAACCGGCAGCTGAGGATCTCGAGCCAGAACCAGAGTTCTTCTCGGGCGAGGAGGGCCTCACCGAGCCAATTGACATTCCAGCGCCGAGCGCGAAGCGTCCCTATGTCTTGCCTAGTCTTGGGCTCCTATCAGCTGGAACTCCCGCCAAGGGTTCCAGTGCCGTAAACACCCAGGTTGCCGCCGCTATCGACGCCGTCTTCCGGGAGTTTGACGTCGAGGCCAAGGTCTCGGGATTCCAGCGCGGACCGACTGTCACCAGGTATGAGGTTGAGCTGGCCTCTGGCGTGAAGGTGGAGGCGGTTACAAGGTTGACCAACAACATCTCCTACGCGGTCGCGTCGAACGAGGTCCGGATCTTGGCCCCGATTCCGGGTAAGAGTGCGATCGGAATCGAGATTCCAAATTCGGATCGCGAGACTGTCTCGCTGGGAGACGTGCTGTGCAGCAAGAATGCCCAGACCTCGACCCATCCGCTCACGATGGGGGTCGGCAAGGACGTCGAGGGTGGCTACCTGGTCGCGAATATTGCGAAGATGCCGCACCTTTTGGTGGCGGGTGCAACAGGTGCCGGAAAGTCTAGTTTTGTGAACTCGATGATCACCTCGATCCTGATGCGCTCTACCCCCGCCGAGGTACGAATGGTGCTCATCGACCCAAAGCGAGTCGAGCTATCTGCCTACCAGGGCGTTCCGCACCTGGTAACGCCCATCATCACGAACCCCAAGAAGGCCGCGGAGGCCCTGCAGTGGGTGGTGCGGGAAATGGATTCCCGTTACGACGATTTGGCATCATTTGGTTTCAAGCACATTGACGATTTCAATCGCGCGGTGATCGCCGGCGATATCGAGCCACCTCCCGGCTCCCAACGAGAACTAATGCCTTACCCCTACCTGCTGGTAGTGGTGGATGAGCTTGCGGATCTGATGATCGTCGCACCGCGCGATGTCGAGGATGCGATTGTCAGAATCACCCAGTTGGCCAGGGCAAGCGGCATCCACCTGGTTTTGGCGACCCAGCGCCCGTCTGTTGACGTAGTGACCGGATTGATCAAGGCAAACGTGCCTTCGAGGCTGGCCTTCTCCGTGTCATCGGTCACTGACTCGAGGGTGATCCTGGACCAGCCAGGGGCCGAGAAGCTCGTGGGTCAAGGAGATGCCCTCTTCGCCCCGATGGGTTCCAACAAGCCCACCCGTGTCCAGGGGGCCTGGGTCTCGGAGTCTGAAATGCACAAGGTGGTTGACCACGTCAAGGCTCAGATGGATCCCGATTACCGCTCAGATGTAACCCAGGCGGCCTCCACCAGGGTCATTGATAGCGATATCGGCGACGACATGGAGCTGCTCCTTGCAGCCTGCGATCTTGTGGTGACCAGCCAGTTCGGCTCAACCTCGATGCTGCAGCGCAAGCTGCGGGTTGGCTTTGCCAAGGCGGGTAGGCTGATGGACCTTCTGGAATCGCGGGGAGTAGTTGGCCCATCCGAGGGGTCAAAGGCCAGGGATGTCCTCGTAAAACCGGATGATTTGGGTCAGATGCTCGCCAAGATCTCTGGCCAAACCACCGCCGTGGTTGCGGGAGACGAGGTATCGGGGGATGATAGCGGCGATGAAGACGCCTGGCAGCTCACCGGAAGAAGAGATGACGAATAGAGGCTTCCTCTATCGGCAAACTCCAAACCTAATCACCGGCGCGAGGCTGCTCCTTGTTCCGGTAGTGCTGGCCATGCTGTGGGAGTTCTGGAACGAACCCTGGCTGAGGTTCCTAGCAATGCTGCTCTTGATTCTGGCAGCGGCAACCGATGGGCTGGATGGTTCAATAGCCCGCAGGCGCAATCTGGTCACCAACCTTGGCAAAATCTTGGACCCGATCGCAGACAAGGCCCTGCTCTCGGGTGCGCTGATTCTGCTTTCTGTGCTGGGAGCGGTTTCCTGGATCGCTACTGGAATCATCCTCGCCCGAGAGCTCTTGATAACGCTCTATCGATTGGTAGTCGTGAGACGCAAGGTCATTGCCGCAAGTGCGGGAGGCAAGTTCAAGACGGTGATGCAGATTGTCGCGGTCTGCATGGTCATCGCACCATTCGACTTCCTCGGCAACTGGTTCGCCGTATTGGCCCAGGCGGTGCTTTGGTTCACGGTTGCCCTAACGGTTTGGACCGGCGTGGCCTATTTGGTGCCAAAGAAATGATCATTGAGGAGGCCAAGCGGAAGGGGTTCTACCTGGCTTTCGCTGAGTCCCTGACCGCTGGCGCACTCTGTTCCGAGCTGGTGGCAACTCCCGGTGCGTCTGAGGTCATCCTTGGCGGAATCAACAGCTACCAGGATGAAATCAAGCAGCACATGCTTGGGGTTTCGGGCCAGCTCATCCACCAGCAAAGCGCAGTAGACCCCGAAGTTGCGGCTCAAATGGCCCTGGGAGCTGCGAGCCGATTTGCCAACGCGATGTCAATCGAGGTCGAGAGGGTAATCGGCGTGGCAACGACCGGGGTCGCAGGCCCCGATCCAGTCGGGACTCACCAGCCCGGCGAGGTATTCATCGCCATTGCAAGCCGAAACGGGGTAAGTGTTTACTCGGAGGACTTTGAGGGCGACCGCGCTGCGATTCGCCGAGCGACGGTTCTTCGAGCCATCGAGCTGATTCGGGAAGAGATTGGCCGACTCTAGGTTTAACTTCAGGAAACATTCAGCATTCGAACTTATCTTTGTCTGAGTCTCAGGGTAAGTTAGAGGGCCAGGAGGTATCCATTGCTACTTAGGCAGGAAATCGGAGACGTGCTTCGCACGCACCGTCAGAAGCAGGGGCAGACCCTGCGACAGGTTGCCGCGAAGGCTTCTGTCGCGCTCGGCTACCTGTCTGAGGTTGAGCGTGGTCAGAAGGAAGTCTCCTCCGAGATCCTCGCGTCGGTTGCTGAGGCGCTCGAGGTGCCACTGTCAATCGTGATGCGCGACGTCTCTGAGCGCCTAGCCGCCTCCGAGGGCATCTTCTTCGATGACACCTTTATTCCGGACACCGTCCCAGAGACATTCGTGGCCGAGGCCGAGATTTACTCGCACTAGTTGACTCTCAGTCGCTTTCAAGAACTCGTAGCAGATGAGTTTGGTGCGAGCTTTTCGCAGGTGGTGCTGAGCGATACCCGGCTCACCTCTCACCAGGATCTAACCCCCTTGCAGTTATTGGAACGTGGTGTTGACCCCAAGGAAATTTGGCACGCCATTTGCGTGCAACTCGAGGTCCCGGTTGAGCGCCGGCTGGGAAAAAACAAGACAAAGAGACACGCCGAATAAAGTTATTCGAAATTTTGTTCGAACGCCTAGAGTTTTCACAACTTAGATAAATAGCTAGTTGTAAACAGCGTGTCGACAACTGCGAAAGATGTCTGAGCGAGAAGTTAGCTTTAGCGGCATGGCTTCAAAACGAGGAGAGGATGCGATGCCTTCATCAGCAGAGCGTGAGAAAGCGCTAGAAACAGCACTGGCCCAGATTGACCGTCAATTCGGCAAGGGATCAGTCATGAGACTTGGTTCCGAGGAACGGGCTCCGGTGGAATCCATTCCGACTGGTTCGATTGCGCTTGACGTGGCGCTCGGCATTGGCGGACTGCCACGAGGCCGCATCGTTGAGATTTACGGCCCAGAGTCTTCGGGAAAGACCACCATTGCGTTGCACGCCATCGCAAACGCCCAGCGCAACGGCGGCATCGCTGCCTTCGTGGATGCTGAGCACGCTCTGGACCCGGACTATGCCAAGAAGCTCGGTGTCAACATCGATGAACTTCTTGTCAGCCAACCAGATACCGGTGAGCAGGCGCTGGAAATTGCTGACATGCTGATTCGCTCCGGCTCGGTCGACGTAATCGTGATCGACTCGGTCGCTGCGCTTGTGCCACGCGCCGAGATTGAGGGTGAGATGGGTGACGCCCACGTTGGGCTCCAGGCTCGATTGATGTCCCAGGCTCTCCGCAAGCTCACCGGAGCGCTGAACTCGACCAAGACAACAGCAATCTTTATCAACCAGCTTCGTGAAAAGGTCGGAGTCTTCTTTGGATCTCCCGAGACCACATCGGGTGGTAAGGCCCTCAAGTTCTACGCCTCAGTGCGTCTAGATATACGTCGCATTGAGACCTTGAAAGACGGTCAGGACTCGATTGGTAACCGGGCCAGGGTCAAGGTGGTAAAGAACAAGCTGGCAGCGCCATTCAGGCAGGCCGAGTTTGACATCCTCTTCGGTGAGGGTATCTCGAAGGAGGGCAGCCTCATTGACTTCGGTGTCGAGCACGACATCGTGAAGAAGTCGGGTGCCTGGTACACCTACGAGGGCGAACAGCTTGGACAGGGTAAGGAAAACTCTCGGCGCTATCTCAAGGAGAATCCTGAGCTTGCAAACGAGATTGAGCAGAAGATCAAGGTCAAGCTCGGCATTGGCGTTCCACGTGCAGTAGCCGATCTTCCCGAGCCTGAGGAAGCAGCCGAGGTGGCCAAGGCCGCCAACGATGCCTAAAAGCCCCGAGCGATTAGAGCAGCGCGCGCGAAACGTGCTGCTCTATCAGCTTGGCCGTTCCATGAAAACCCGTAAGCAGTTGCGCGAGATCATGATTCGGCGTGAGATTCCAGAGGAAATCTTTGAACCCCTCCTGGATCGCTTCGAGGAGGCCGGGCTCTACTCGGATAGCGAGTTCGCAAGAGCTTATGTCCCCAGCAGAGTCGCCTCTGGAAAGTCGGTTCGTCTGATTGAGCGGGAGTTGCGGGAGCGGGGGGTCTCCGACGCCCTCATTGAGCAGCACACCTCGGAAATTTCTCTCGAGGACGAGCAGCGAAAGGCCACTGAGCTGGCTCAGCGTCGCATGCGACAGCTTACGGAGCTGGATGCTCAGACCCGGTATCGCAGACTGAGCGGATACCTCTACCGGCGAGGCTATTCCTCGCAGGTGGTCAGTTTGGCCGTGCGAGCCGCGGAGGCTCAAGGGTAAACTCCCTCTCGATGTCTCTGACTTACGAGGTTCGCACCTACGGTTGCCAAATGAACGTTCACGACAGTGAACGCATCTCTGGGCTGCTCGAATCCGCGGGCTACACCAGGGACGAAGCCGGTGAGCCAAACCTGGTGGTATTCAACACCTGTGCGGTGCGCGAAAATGCCGATAATAAGCTCTACGGAAACCTTGGCATCATGCTCGCGAGGAAAGAGAAGGACCCTAATTTCCAGATCGCAGTTGGCGGCTGTCTGGCCCAAAAGGATCAGAATGTAATCCTTGAGAAGGCACCCTGGGTCGACGTTGTCTTTGGAACCCACAACATGGGCTCGCTGCCAACCCTCCTTGAGCGCGCTCGCCACAACAGCGAGGCTCAGATTGAGATTCTTGAGTCGTTGGAGGTCTTTCCCTCAACGCTCCCCTCAAAGCGCGAGAGCGCTTATTCGGGCTGGGTTTCCATCTCGGTTGGCTGCAATAACACCTGCACCTTCTGCATCGTTCCTTCCCTTCGAGGCAAAGAGAAAGACCGCCGCCCCGGCGAGATTCTTGCCGAGATAGAGGCGCTGGTTGCCGATGGAGTCGTGGAAATCACCCTTTTAGGCCAGAACGTAAATACCTATGGCGTCGAGTTTGGTGACCGAGGTGCTTTCGCAAAGCTCCTTAGGGCCTGCGGAAACGTTGAAGGTCTAGAGCGGGTCCGATTCACCTCACCGCATCCGGCTGCCTTCACAGACGATGTCATCGAGGCTATGGCGGAAACTCCTAACGTGATGCCGCAGCTTCACATGCCCCTGCAGTCTGGTTCCGATCGCATCCTAAAGGCAATGCGTAGAAGCTATCGGGCCGAGAAATACCTGGGCATTCTGGATCGAGTCCGCGCCGCGATGCCGGATGCGGCAATCACCACCGACATCATCGTTGGATTCCCCGGAGAGACCGAGGAAGACTTTGAGCAAACCATGGATGTGGTTCGCAAGGC
>JAPOHQ010000035.1 GCA_029979375.1 Microbacteriaceae bacterium | reverse complement strand
CAGTTCGCTGCGACTCTTGAGAACAGTTGGCGAACCTATCAACCCAGAGGCCTGGATCTGGTATCGAAACGTCATTGGCTCGGAGAAGACCCCGATCGTCGACACCTGGTGGCAGACCGAGACCGGAGCAATCATGATCTCGCCGCTGCCGGGGGTTACCCACGCCAAACCCGGTAGCGCGATGACCCCGCTTCCGGGCATCAGCATGGAGGTTGTCGATGACGATGCCAAGGTGGTTGGCAACGGCCACGGTGGTTACCTGACAATCACCGAGCCCTGGCCCTCGATGCTCCGCGGCATCTGGGGCGACCCGGAGCGCTTCAAAGAGACCTACTGGTCTCGATTCCCCGGCCGCTACTTCGCAGGCGATGGAGCCAAGCTTGACGATGACGGAGATCTCTGGCTGCTGGGCAGGGTTGATGACGTGATGAACGTCTCGGGACACCGCCTCTCCACGACCGAAATCGAGTCCGCGCTGGTTGCTCACGAGTTTGTGGCCGAGGCGGCGGTGGTCGGTGCAAGCGATGAAACAACGGGTCAGGCGGTGGTTGCCTTCGTAATCCTGCGTCGCAGCCAGCTCGACCACACCGGTGACGAGGCCAACGTTTCCAAGACCCTTCGAGATCACGTTGCCAAGCAGATTGGGCCAATTGCCAAGCCCAGGCCCATCTTCGTGGTCAGCGAGCTACCAAAGACCAGATCGGGCAAGATCATGCGAAGGCTCCTCAGAGATGTCGCCGAGAACCGCCCGGTTGGCGATGTCACAACACTGGCCGACACCACTGTCATGGACAGCATCTCCGAGCGAATCAGTGCGGGAGCGAGTGACTGATGGCCACGATTCGCAGAGCCCTGGCGCAAGACGAGGCGGCAATCCTTCCGCTGCTCAGGGCCTACTGCGATGAGGTTGGTACCGATTGGTCCGACGAACACCTGCTTGATGGCCTGAGCCCGATCGTTGCCGATGAACAGATCGGCGATGTCTTGGTGGCAGACCAGTCCGGTGAGCTGATCGGATACCTCGTCATGACCTGGGGCTGGGGTATCGAATCCGGTGGTCGGGAGGCGCTCATTGACGAAATGTATGTCGTTCCCGAGCAGCGCCATGCGGGAGTCGGGACCCTGCTGATGACCAGCGCACTGACAAGGGCACAGGAGCGCGAGACAAAGGTGGTCTTCCTAGAGACCGAGCAGGACAATCCGGAGTCGCGTGCGCTCTATGACCGCCTGGGCTTTGAGATTGAGAGCTCGATCTGGATGTCGAGAAAGCTCTAGCTACTCAAATTCAACGATCAGCTCGACCTCAACCGGGGCGTTCAGCGGCAATGCCGCTACACCCACCGCGCTGCGGGCATGGATTCCAACTTGGCCAAAGACCTGCTCCAAAAGCTCGCTGGCTCCGTTGAGCACTCCGGGTTGGCCCGTGAACTCAGGAACGGAGGCAACAAAGCCCACGACCTTGACGACCTTTTTGACTCGATTGAGGTCGCCAATGACGCTCTTGACCGCGGCGATCGCGTTTAGGGCGCAGCGCCTCGCGATTGCGCGACCTAGCTCGGGGGAAATCTCTGCTCCAACTTTGCCCTCGGCCATGAGCTTGCCGTCAATAAGGGGAATCTGACCTGCTGTGAAGACCAGGTTGCCACTGATCACAGCTGGCACATACGCACCCGCAGGGGTTGCCACCGTGGGGAGCTCAATGCCGAGCTCGCTCAGTCTCTGCTCGACGCTCACTGGGACACCGGCCTCTTGAAGAAGGCGATGAGGCCGCCCTGTGGACCGGTTACCACCTGAACCAACTCCCAGCCCTGCTTGCCCCAGGTGTTGAGGATCTCGGTCTCCTTATGCAATAGCAAGGGGGTTGTTACATACTCCCAGTTGGTCATTTCTCAGCTCCGTTTCAGCATTGGCGAGGTAACCTAGAGTCTATGTCGGGCAAGACAGTTCTCTCGACGCTAGGAAACCTACTTAAGTTTGGTCTACTTAGCGCGGTCGCTGGTCTGTTGTCTGTGGCTCTACTTGCTCCTGCCGTGGCAGTGGCCGGTGTAGCTGCCTCAACTGGTGTGGCGATGTTCGAAGGCCTTCCTGTCTACATCCGCCCCGTGAATGCCTCTCAGGCGAGCAACGTCTATGCCCTCAAGGAGGGCAACCCACAGCTGATTGCCACCTTTTATCACGAGAACCGAGTTGAGGTTCCTTTCGAAGAGATGTCCCAAAACCTAATCGACGCGGTGGTGGCCGTTGAGGACCCAAGGTTCTACGAGCACGGTGGAGTTGATGTCATCTCCCTGATTCGTGCCACCCTTACCAACCTTGCAACCTTCGGTGAGGGTCCCGGTGCATCGACGATCACGATGCAGTACGTGCGCCAGTCACTGGTCGAGGCTGCAAACCTCTCCGGTGATGAGGATGCCATTCGCGATGCGACCGAGGTCACAGTCGACCGAAAGCTTCGCGAGATCAGGCTCGCTCTCGCGCTTGAAAAAGAGGTAGAGAAGAAAGACATTCTCGCCGGTTACCTGAACCTGGTGTTCCTGGGCAACCAGATAAACGGTGTCGAGACCGCCTCGCAGTATTACTTCGGTATTCCAGCTTCCAGACTGAACGTCCCGCAGGCCGCCTACCTTGCCGGCATGCTCAAGTCTCCAAACGACTACAAGCCAGATGAGTCAGCCAACCTAGAGCGCGGCATGGGGCGACGCAACTACGTCCTGCAGCGCATGGCGGATGAGGGCTACCTAACCCAAGAGCAGGCCGACGCCTACAAGGAGTCACCAATCCAGACCAGGATTACGCCGGTGCAGTCGGGTTGCGAGATTGACCAGACCACCGCATTCTTCTGTGACTTCACGGTCTGGACAATCAGAAACTCACCGGAGTTTGGCATTACCTCGGAGGAGCGCGAGATGCTGCTTCGCCGCGGTGGCCTCGAGATTTACACCACCCTGGACCTGGATGTTCAGCAGGCCGCCTATGACGCGGTGATGGACAACCTTCCCCCGGACAACGAGTGGGGATTCGGAACCGCTGCGGTTTCGGTTGAGGTTGGCACCGGGCGCATCATCGCGATGGCCCAAAACAGGCTCTTCGACCAGAGCGAGGCTCCTCCTGTCGGCAGCACCAGCGTGAACTACAACACCGACAAGGAATATGGCGGTTCTTCGGGATTCCAGCCAGGTTCCACCTACAAGGTCTTCACACTCGCCGAGTGGCTGAAGCAGGGCTACAGCCTTGGCGACCACGTTGATGGCCGCGTCTACACCGGCGAAGATGTGGACCTCGATGGTGAGCCAGACGAGATCAAGATTTGGAATGTCGCCGAGGACTTCAGGGCAAGCTGTGGTGGTGTGGTTGGCCTTTGGGAGGTCAAGAACTCCGGAACCGACCAGGAGCGAACCATCGACGACATCAGCGTTCAGCAGGCCGTCATCACATCCCAGAACACCGCTTTCGCAGCCATGGCCTCGCAGTTGGATCTGTGTGGCATTCGCGACACCGCGGAGGCCTTTGGAGTTCACCGTGCCGATGGCGATGAGCTGCTCTTTGTGCCATCTTCGATCCTCGGCACCAATGAGATCGCGCCACTAACCATGGCCGCCGCCTATGCCGGCATCTCCAACATGGGTGTCTACTGCTCACCGATTGCCATCGACAGGGTCGTGCTGCGCAAGACTGGTGAGGAGCTTCCGGTTCCGGAAAGCCTCTGCTCCCAGGCAGTTGCGCCTGAGATTGCTGCCGCGATGGTCCACGGCATGAAGCCGGTGGTGGCATATGGAACCGGTGCGGCGGCTAATCCAAACGATGGAACCCCACTGGCGGGCAAAACCGGAACCACTGACAACGGCATCCACACCTGGATGAATGGTTTCTCCTCCGAGGTTGCCACCGCGGTTTGGGTTGGAAACGTGGTTGGCCTAGAGCCCCAGAAGGGCAAGAGCGTCAATGGTCGTGCAGTTTCCACCATCCGCCACGCAGTCTGGCGCGAGGTGATGACCGAGGTGGACAAGCTTTACGAGGGCGAAAACTGGCCCGCAGCCAACCCTCGCTACATTGAGCCAAACATGGTGCTGGTTCCAAACGTTCAGGGCTTCGATCCCGAAACCGCAAAGGTTCAGATGGTCTCTGCCGACCTCAACATTCAGATCGTTGAGGAAGAGGTCGCCTCACCGCTCCCCCTTGGCATGGTTGCCTACTCCGAGCCCGAGTTTGGCAATGAGGTTCCGAGGGGAAGCGTGATCAAGGTCTACATCTCAGGTGGTGGCCAACTGGTTGTGCCGGATGTCACAGGATTCACGGTCGAGGAGGCCTTTGTTGCGCTCGAGGCAATGGGCTTCATCGTGAGCCTGCCGCAGTCCAGCCAGGGCTGGTTGCAGGAGTGCAACCCAGACCTTCCAAATGGTGTGGTCGGCATGACCAACCCTCCTGCCGGTGAATCTGTGATCGAATCCTCTGCAGTCCTGGTGCTGCCGAATCGATGCTGATAGCCACAAACTCAGGGCCGTTTAAACTCTTCGAACTTGAAGTAGCAGGCCTAGGTCTTGGAAGCTTCACGGCCCTCCACATCTCAGACATCCACTTTGCTCCCGGCCAGCGGGCTAAGGCCGGGTTCCTTGCCGAGCTCGCCGGGCTAAAGCCCGACCTGGTTGTGAACACCGGCGACAACCTAGGTCACGCTCAGGCCCTGAATCCCCTGCTCCGAGCCCTCGAACCACTGCTGGAACTGCCCGGGGTATTTGTTAATGGCAGCAACGACTACCGCTCCCCCAGGCCTAAGAATCCGCTGAGCTATTTTGCTGGGCCATCCAAGGTGACCACCGATCGCAATGACCTCGACACCGCTCGAATGATGCGCGAGTTTGAGGGTGCCGGTTGGCACAAGCTGAACAACCAGATGGCAAAGGTTGAGGTGGCTGGCAGAGAACTCAGCTTTGCGGGGGTCGATGATCCTCACGAAAATCTGGATGACTTTGGCAAGCTGAGCCAGGCAGATGTTGCCGTCGCTCACGCTCCCTACCTGCGAGTAATCAAAGGCTTTGCGGCGCTTGACGCCAAGCTGCTATTTGCCGGCCATACCCACGGCGGTCAAATCTGTCTGCCGGGCGGCAAGGCCCTGGTCACAAACTGCGATCTGCCAACCGAAAATGCTCAGGGGCTATCAAACTGGAAGTTTGAATCCAACGAGATTGCGCTGCATGTCAGCGGCGGTTTGGGTGCGAGCATCTACAGCCCCGTGAGGCTGTTCTGCCCGCCTAGCGCAACCTTGATTAGATTTAGCTGAGTTCTGCGGCGACAAGCTCCGCAATCTCATAGGTGTTGAGGGCAGCGCCCTTGCGCAGGTTATCTCCCACAACAAACATCTCTAAAGTCTTTGGGAAATCCAGTGACTGGCGCAGCCTGCCGACATAGGTCGGGTCTTGGCCTGCAACAAATGCCGGGGTTGGGAAGATGCCCTTCTCCGGCTCATCCATAACCTTTACGGTCGGCTGCTTCTCAAGCTCGGCGCGGGCATCATCAACCGAGATGTCGGATGCAAAACTCGCGTGGACCGCAAGCGAGTGGCTGACCTGAACCGGAACCCGCACGCACGTCGCGGCAACCTTGAGGTCCTTGATGCCAAGAATCTTGCGAGACTCGTTTCTAACCTTGAGCTCCTCCGAGGTGTGGCCACCATCCTTGGGACTGCCCGCCATTGGAATCACATTCAGGGCAATCGGGGTTGGCCAGGGCGATGCGGCCGGGTCCATTCCGGCAGCCGACAGCGCCTGCTCGACGCTGCCACCCAACAGTCCTGCCTCGGGGTTCTGCGCAACAGCGGCAGTCTCAGCGGTTAGCTGATCGATTCCTACTGCCCCGGCGCCAGATACTGCCTGATAGCTTGCGACTACCAGCTCGGTCAGCTGCCACTTCCTGTGGAGGGCTCCGAGCGCCGCCATCATGGTGAGCGTGGTGCAATTCGGGTTGGCAATGATGCCCTTCGGTCTGCTCTTTGCCATCTCCGGATTTACCTCAGGCACAACCAGCGGAACCTCGGGGTCCAGCCGGAAGGCCGCTGAGTTGTCGACGACCACAACTCCCTGTGCTGCCGCTATCGGACCCCAGTGGGCGGAAACCTCGTCCGGAACATCAAACATCGCGATATCAATGCCCTCGAAGGCCGCCTCGCTGAGCTCAACAACGGTCAGCTGCTCGCCGTGAACCTCAATCTGCTTGCCCGCGGAGCGCTTGGAGGCGATCAGTCGAATCTCACCCCAGATGTTTTCTCTCGAGTTGATGATGTCGATCATGACCGAGCCAACGGCTCCGGTCGCCCCGACTAGCGCGATGTTTGGCTTTGACAACTACTACCTCCCGGACCCTGCATAGATGACAGCGGTTTCCGCGGCATCCAGCTCGAAGGCGCTGTGGATGATTCGAGTTGCCTCCTTCAGCTGGTCGGCTCTGGTGACAACCGAGATTCGAATCTCTGAGGTGGAGATCATCTCGATGTTGATTCCCGCCTTAGCAAGAGCGCCGAAGAGCTTTGCGGAGACACCAGAGGAGGTCTTCATGCCGGCACCGACAATCGAGAGCTTGCCGATCTCATCGTCATAGCTGATGTTGGCAAAACCGACCTTCTCCTGCTGGGCCTTTAGGGCCTCGACTACCTTGTGCCGATCGGAGTGCGGAAGGGTGAAGGAGATATCGCTCAGGTGGTTCTCGGTGGTGGAGACGTTCTGAACAATCATGTCGATGTTCGCACCCGCCTCGGCGACGATCTGGAAGATCTCAGCCGCCTTTCCCGGACGGTCTGGCAGACCAATCACGGTGATCTTGGACTGGGTGTTGTCGGTTGCAACTCCGGAGACTACTGGCTCTTCCATCTCTTCTCCTGACTTTGAGGCGTATACCAAGGTGCCGGGGTCGGCACTAAATGTGCTTCTAACGCGCAGTGGCACTGCGTGACGACGCGCGAACTCAACCGCACGAATGTAGAGAATCTTTGCTCCCGAAGAGGAGAGCTCGAGCATCGAATCTAAGTCGATCTGGGCAAGCTTTCGGGCCCTTGGGACAATCCTCGGGTCCGCGGTGTAAACACCGTCCACATCCGAGTAAATCTCACAAACATCAGCCTTCAGGGATGCCGCCAGCGCAACCGCGGTGGTGTCGGAGCCCCCACGACCCAGAGTGGTGGTGTCGCCGTTTTCGAAGCTGAAGCCCTGGAACCCGGCCACCACAGCAACGTTTCCCTCATCCATTGCCGAGCGAATCCTGGTCGGGTCAATCTTCCAGATCCTGGCACTGCCGTGCTCGGAATCGGTTGAGATGCCGGCCTGATAGCCGGTGAAGCTCATGGCCTTGCCACCCTGCTCCTTGATGGCCATTGCCAACAGCGCCATCGAGATGCGCTCTCCTGCGGTGAGCAGGATATCCATCTCGCGATTGCCCTCTTTGTCCTGAGTTACGGAGTCGGCAAGATCAATCAGCTCATCGGTGGTGTCGCCCATTGCAGACACCACGACGCAGATGTCATTGCCCTCTGCCTGAGCCGCCAAGACGCGCGCAGCGACGTGCTTGATCTTGTCGGCATCAGATACCGAAGATCCGCCGTATTTCTGCACAATAAGCGGCAAGGGCTTGCTCCTTAGGGGATGAAAGATAGGCCGCGGCGCCTTAGCGAAGTCTAGTTGACTCGCCTTCGACCCTCAAAGGCCCTTCCCAGAGTCATATCGTCCGCATATTCGAGATCTCCACCCACCGGCAGGCCAGAGGCCAGCTTGCTTACTGCAACCTCCATCGAGCCCAGCAGGCGGATGAGGTAGGTGGCGGTTGCCTCCCCCTCAAGATTGGGGTTGGTGGCGATAATGACCTCTCGAATGGCCGGGTCGGCTAGCCGCTTCATGAGCTCTTTGATGCGGAGCTGATCGGGCCCAATGCCGGCGATTGGAGATATCGCTCCTCCCAGCACGTGATAGAGGCCGCGGAACTCCCTGGTTCGCTCGATCGCGTTGATGTCCTTGGAATCCTCAACGACGCAGATCAGCCCCCCGTCGCGCCTGGCATCGGAGCAGATAGAGCAGCGCTCGGACTGCGAAACATTGCCACAGGTGTCGCAGAAACGAACCTTCTCCTTTACCTCCTTGAGGACCTCGGCCAACTTGAGGGCAACCTCGCTCTCGGTCTCGATCAGGTGAAAGGCGATGCGCTGAGCGCTCTTTGGCCCAACTCCGGGAAGCTTGCCAAGCTCGTCAATCAGCTCCTGAACGATGCCGTCATACATCAGTTCTCACCCTTGATGGGCTTTGCACCCAGCACCTCACGGAGCATGAACTCTCCGGTCGGAGCATCATCGGCCTTCGCGATCGGCTCGGTCTTCAGCTCCTCATGCTCTTCGGGCTCGGTGAACTCATCCTGATCGTTTGGCTCAATCTTGGGAGCTGGTGCTGGCTTCTCTGGGGCCTCAGCAATCTTGGCGCGGTATTTGACGGTGACGCCGGTTTGTTCTCTGATCACCTTGCGCAGCACCTCGGCAGCACCACCGGAGTTCTTGAATGCCTCAACATCTCTATTCGACTGGAACAGCAGCGTCAGCACCTCATCCTCGTAATCAATGACCTTGGAGGTGAAGGCAACGGCCCAGGCCGATCTCGACTGTGAGGCAAGGGCATCCAGGATGCCCTGCCAGTTGCTCTTGAAGTAGTTGGCGGTAACAGCCGCGGGTTCAACCCTGTTGGCTGCCGGTGTCTCAGGCTCGCTGGGCTTAGCTGCTTCCGGCTCCTTTGTCGCCTCGGGCTCGGGTTTTGGTGTGGCTGGCTTGGCCTGCTCCGGTGCCTTCTGCTCTGGGGCTTTCTGCTCTGGGGCCTTTTGCTCAGTGGCCTTGGGGGGCTTGATTGCCGAGAGGTTCTCGGTCACGGGAGCGAGAATGCGAGCGCAGAGCAGTTCAAGCTGCAGCCTTGGATTCGATGCTGCTGAGGTGTCAGAGAGTGCCTTTGCCGTCGCCTCTGCCGCCGAAGTGAGCTGACCTAGGCCAAATCTTGCCGCCTGCACCTGGAGCTGATCGAACTGCTCGGGGCCGATGCCGCGGAGAATCGATGCTGCGTCCTTGCCGAGTGAGCTCACCAGCATCAGGTCTCGGATTCGCTCGAGCAGGTCCTCGAGGAACCTCCTGGCGTCCTGCCCCGATTGAATCACCTTGTCTACCGCTGCGAATGCCTTAGCCGCATCAAGCTCGGCGAAAGCCTCGATCACCTCGGCCATCAGGTTGTCGTTGGTGAAGCCAAGAAGGTTAATCGATCGCTCGTAGCCGATTGACTTGCTGTCGCTACCGGCAATCAACTGGTCAAGCAGCGATAAGGCGTCTCGCACCGAGCCACCTGAGGCCCTCACCACC
>JAPOHQ010000034.1 GCA_029979375.1 Microbacteriaceae bacterium | reverse complement strand
GGTGGTGCAGTGGCTGTTACCACAGGAGCTGCAGGCGCCGGGGTCTCGACCACGGGAGCGGCTGGGGCAGCAGATTCCGCAGGAGCAGCTGCGCCTTCGCCAACCGTGCAAAGCAGAGCGCCTACGGCAACGGTCTCGTCCTCCTGGACCATGATTGCCTGCAATGTGCCGGCAACTGGCGAGGGAATCTCGGTGTCCACTTTGTCCGTCGAGACTTCAACCAGTGGCTCGTCGACTGCGACAGTGTCACCTACTTTTTTCAGCCACCTTGTTACGGTTCCCTCGGTGACTGACTCGCCGAGTGCTGGTAGGACTACATCGCTCATTTCTTCCTTACCTAACTTTCAGATCTATGCGTGGGCGTGAAGTGGTTTGCCGGCAAGTGCGAGGTGTGCCTCACCAATTGCCTCGTTCATGGTCGGGTGGGCGTGCACTAGCGGTGCGACATCCTCTGGATAGGCCTCCCAGTTGACAATTAGTTGAGCCTCACCAATTTGCTCGCCGGCTCGAGAGCCAATCATGTGGAAGCCGACCACCGGGCCATTGTTCTGGCGAATCAACTTAATAACGCCGGCGGTGCCAAGGATGTTGCTCTTTCCATTGCCTGCCAGGTTGTACTCGTATGAGCTGATTCCTTCAGCACCGAACTTCTCTTTAGCCTGGTCCTCGGTAAGACCGACGGAGGCGATCTCCGGCTCACAGTAGGTAACTCGAGGAATGCCCATCTCGTCGACCTTCATTGGCTTCAGCCCCGCGATTTCCTCCGCTACGAAGATTCCCTGCATGAAACCACGGTGCGCAAGCTGCAGTCCAGGCACGATGTCGCCAACTGCATAAACACCTGGAAGATTGGTTTGGAGTCTGTCGTCGGTGAGGACCCAGCCGCGGTCCATCTTTACTCCCTGCTCCTCAAAGCCGAATCCGGTGGCGTTTGGACCCCTTCCGACGGCAACTAGCAGCAGGTCGGCTGCGATCTTCTCGCCATTTTCCAACTCCACCTCAACGCCGGCATCGCTCTGGGTTACCGACTTGAACTTGTTACCGAGTTTCGACTCGATACCGCGCTTGCGGTAGGCACGATCGAGAGCCTTGCTGATCGCAGGCTCTTCGTTCGGGACCAATCGATCAAGACCCTCAATGATTACCACTTCGGCCCCAAATGATCTCCAGACCGAGGCAAACTCAACGCCGATTACTCCGCCACCAAGAATGGCAACCTTGCCTGGGACGTAGTCCATCTGCAGGGCCTGGTCGCTGGTGATGACCTTGCCCCCAATCTCAATGCCGAGCGTCTTTGTGTTCGAGCCGGTTGCAAGGATCAGATTCTTGCCCGTGTAGCTATCTGCTCCAACGGTTACCGTCTTTGGGCCTGTCATGCGGCCCTCACCCTGGACGAAGGGGATGTTCTTTGAAGACACAAGGCCAGTCAGGCCCTTGAAGCTTTTCCACAATCGAATCGCGGTACTTGTTAACCTGCGCCATGTCGATTCCCTGGAAAGTTGCTTGGACCCCATAGTTGGCCGACTCTTTGGTGGTGTCAGCTACTTCGGCGGAGTGCAGGAGAGCCTTGGTTGGAATGCAACCGCGGTGGAGACAGGTGCCACCAAGCTTGTCACGCTCGATCAAGGCGACCGAGAGGCCTAGTTGCGCACCCCGCAATGCCGCGGCGTAACCGCCTGATCCGGATCCGAGAATTACAAGGTCAAAGTTGTTTTCAGCCATCAAAGCTTCCTGTTCGCCCAAACAACCCTCAAGTCTACTACTCGCCGGACGCCTGATTTCGAGCGAACTGCACCAAGGTGCGAATGATTACCCCGGTTGCTCCAGCCGGATAGATGGAATAGGGAGCTCCGTCATTATTTGCTGCACTCGCAATGTCGATGTGAGCCCAAGAGCTGCCCTCCGGGACGAACTCCTTCAAAAACCAACCCCCGACCAGCATGCCGCCGGCGCGATTGCCGATCTTGACGTTAGCTAGGTCGGCCAGGTCGCTGTCCAGTGTGCTTCGGATCTCCTCGGGGAGCGGCATGTGCCAGACAAGTTCGCCGACATCCTCTGCGGCTTTTTGAACGCCCTGGATAGCGTCGCCATGGCCCATGAGTCCGCTGTAGCGCTTGCCCAAGGCAATGGTTGCGGCGCCGGTCAGGGTGGCAACATCGATGATGTGATCCGGAGCCATTTCACTCAAGACTGAGAGGCCGTCAGCCAGCACGAGTCGTCCCTCGGCGTCAGTGTTGAGAACCTCGACGGTCTTGCCGTTGCGAATCTTCACAACATCGCCGGGTCTGGTGGCCTTTCCCGATGGCATGTTCTCGGCAACGCAGAGCACGCAGGTTATGTCGACTTTGAGGCCGAGCTTCGCGATCGCGACGGTGGCAGCGAGTACGGATGCCGCACCTGCCATGTCGTACTTCATTCCGACCATCGACTCTGCGGGCTTCAGGGAGAGTCCTCCCGTGTCGAAGGTTATGCCCTTACCAGCGAACCCAATGTGCTTGCCACCCCCGCGATAGCTGATCTTGACAAGACGCGGTGGCCTCTCAGACCCCTGGCCGACACCAAGGATGCCCCCACACTTTTCCTCGGTTAGCTTTTCCTCATCCCACACCTCGACCTCGAGCGGCAGACCAGCGGCCCTGGCCGAGGCGATCTCTGCAAGAGCTTGGGGAAAAAGGTCATTTGCGGGCATGTTGATTACTTCTCGGGCAGCTAAGACCTCTTCGGCTATAACCTCGGCCGCTGAGATTTGCTCTTGGTTTTCTGCCGGTGTTATGACAACGACCTCGATGTCTTGATTGCCATTGGATGACTTGTAGCTGGTCTTTGTCTTACCTGCCAGCAGAGCTGCCTCGGCAATCTCAAACGGGCTTGCGTCATCGCCAAGATCGAACACGAGCGGGGAACCACTTGCTGCCGATCTCGTAGCATTCGCAACAAATTCGCGGATGCGCCCCGGCTTGGTTCCTAAAAGCAGGTAGCTACCGAACTCTGCGGGAATCCGAGCAACGCTTCCCTCTTTAGTCTCAGCCTTGAACAGGGCAAGCTGTTCTTCGCTAATCTTCAGTCCCTTGAGGGAGTCTTGACCGGTGTATGGAATGGCCAGCTGAAACGTGCTGTTTGGAACTTCAGTGGCTTGTTTTACAGAAAGCATTGCATCAGTTTAGGTGGGTTAGTATCGGCTTATGAGCCAGATTTATCGCGAATTCGACCACGAGTTGCCCAAGGGCCTTCCGCTGGTTGCCATGCTCTCTGGCTTCACCGACAGCGGAGGCACAATCGCCCAGCTCAGCGAGCACCTGTTCGCCAAGCTCGAGGGTGAGACCGCCTTTGAATTCAACAACGACGAGCTGCTCGATTACCGCTCGCGCAGGCCGGTTCTCTTTTTCGAAAAGGACCACATCGAGTCCTATGAACCTTCAAAGCTTGCCATTTACCTCATGCGAGACGAGGCTGAGCAGCCCTTCCTCTTACTCGATGGCTATGAGCCGGACATGAAATGGGAAGCCTTTTCTCAGGCGATCGTTGAGCTCGCTCGTCGGCTCCAAGTCTCCTCTTTTACCTGGGTGCACTCGATCCCCTTCCCAATTCCACACACCCGACCCACCGGTGTCACGGTGAGCGGCAATCGCAAGGACATGATCGAGAGATTCTCGGAGTGGAAGCCTCAAACCCAGGTGCCTGGCAACGTCATTCACCTGCTTGAATACCGCCTCGGAGCTGCGGGATTCGAAACTGCCGGATTTGTTCTGCTAGTTCCGCATTACTTGGCCGATAACGAGGTGCCCAAAGCCGCTTTAACAGGGCTCGAACTCATTACAGCTGCAACCGGGCTGGTCTTCCCCTCTGATGAAATCAGGGAGCGGGCCGCGGCCTTCGAGGTGAAGGTTGATACTCAGGTGCAAGACAACGCCGACCTCGCCAAGATGATTCAAACCCTGGAGCAGGGCTACACCAATCCCGAGACAGGACCGGCGAGAGCTCCAATCGGGAAACCTGCCGCCGACCCTCCATCAGCCGACCAGATCGCGGACGAGCTTGAGAAGTACTTGTCAAACCTAAGGCGGAATTCGGGCGATTCCGCTGGGGAATAAAACAAGGTTTTTTCGGCTTTTCACACGTGTAGCCGCTAATTAGTGGCATAATTGGCGCCTAACCCTTTCAGGTCTCGGGACTTGACAAGGGTTTATGTTCTGCCCGAAAACGAGGAAATCATCGCCACCATCTCGAAGTCCAAAGCAAAGGACTCTAAAGCCGCCCCTCGCAAGTCACGCAAGGTAAAGGCGGAGGTTGATGCTGAAGAAGGCGAAGGCGAAGAGGACATCGACGAGGGCGATTCTGTTGAGGACATCGTCTCAGAGGCGCAAGAGGCTGTCGATCTGACCGCCGACGACTCGGACGAGGACTCAGACAGCTCCAAAGAGGAGACCCCAACCGGTTCTATCCAGATTCCCGCTGACCTCATGGTTCTCAGCGATGACGATGACGACATTCCGGTTCAGAACCTAACAATTTCTGGTGCAACTGCCGATCCTGTCAAGGACTATCTGAAGCAGATCGGAAAGGTGGCACTGCTCAACGCCGAGCTCGAGGTCGAGCTGGCGAAACGCATCGAGGCCGGCCTCTTTGCCGAAGAGAAGCTTGCTACCGCGAAGAAGCTCTCACCAGCGGATCGCAGAGACCTTAACTGGGTCGTCAAAGACGGGCAGCGTGCCAAGAGCCACCTTCTGGAGGCGAACCTGCGACTAGTTGTTTCACTTGCGAAGCGCTACACCGGACGAGGCATGCAGTTCCTTGACCTGATTCAAGAGGGAAACCTGGGCCTAATTAGGGCCGTCGAGAAGTTTGACTACACCAAGGGCTACAAGTTCTCTACTTACGCCACCTGGTGGATTCGCCAGGCCATCACAAGGGCCATGGCAGACCAGGCAAGGACAATCCGTATTCCAGTCCACATGGTCGAGGTCATCAACAAGCTTGCAAGAGTCCAGCGCCAGCTGCTCCAGGACCTTGGTCGCGAGCCAACCCCTGAGGAGCTCGCAGCGGAGCTGGATATGACTCCTGAGAAGGTAGTTGAGGTTCAGAAGTATGGTCGCGAGCCAATCTCCCTCTCAACACCACTGGGCGAGGATGGCGATAGCGAGTTTGGTGATCTCATCGAAGACACCGAGGCAGTGGTTCCGGCCGATGCAGTTGGTTTCACAATGCTGCAGCAAGAACTTGAGCGAGTCCTTGACTCCTTGCACCCCCGTGAGGCAGGCGTAATCCGCTCCCGCTTCGGCCTCGGAGATGGCGTTCAGATGACTCTTGACCAAATCGGTGAGAAGTTCGGTGTCACTCGCGAACGCATCCGTCAGATCGAGTCAAAGACCATGTCCAAGCTCCGCCACCCATCCCGATCCCAGCTGCTGCGCGACTACCTGGACAGCTAAATGCGTTACCTCCTGGCAGTTTCGCTAGGGAAATCCCTGAGATATCTGCTCCGGCTGATAAGGCGCGGGGGAGGGTCAGCACTGCCGGGGCTGATAGTTTCCAAGCTCGCCCCGGGACTTCTTAGCAGGACCCTAACAAAGCTACCCATGGGAGTTGTTCTCGTTAGCGGCAGTGCCGGAAAGTCCTCAACCACGCAAACTTTGGTCAGACTTCTCGAAGCCCACGGCATCAGGGTGTTCACCAACCCGTCCACGGCAAACATTCGACAGGGCTACTACTCGGCCATATTGGAAAGTGGCGACCTATTCGGCAGGCTCGAGTTTGACATCGCAGTCATCGAAGCGGATGAGGGTCACGGAGTTTCGCTAGCCCGGGAGGTAAAGCCCCGGCTGGTCGTTCTGACCAACGTACTTTCCGATCAGCTCGACCGTTTCAATGATCCGAGCTACGTCGTAGCCATGCTGCAAAGTATCGTCGACCTATCGGCAGCTGCTGTCATTAATGCCGATGACCCAAATCTGGCCCAACTTGCGCTGCCTGAGCAAACCCATGCTGCCGGACTATCCGAAGAGCTACTTCTGAGCAAGGAGGCTCCCAGCTATGCCTTCAATTTCAAGCCGACTCCTGAACTAGTTCGCAGCGCGAGGGTAGTAAGCGGCGGAGTGGAAATGGCTGGCAGCGCTTTTCCATCCAGCTCCGGATCGCTCGAACACCTGATGAATGATGCACTGGCTCTACTTGCGGCGAGCCAGCTTGTCGAGCTGCAGGTTGAGAGGGCGAGAGAGGTGCTGTCCAGCCCGGAGAGGGTTTTTGCCAGGAACGAAAGGGTCGTTATTCAAGACAGGGAAGTTACCTTGCGACTAGTTCAGAATCCGACAAGTTTCCAACTGAATATAGACGAGCTTTCCGGAAGCGAAACCCCGCTGATGTTGATGGCCGGTTCAGACATCCATGATCCAAGCTGGCTATGGACCGTTGACTTTTCAAAGCTCCAGAAGGTGGACATCGTTTCAGGCTCCAACGCCTACGACCTAGCCCTCAGGCTGGATTTTGCAGGTGTGGATATAAATGATGTGGAGCCGGATATCGCGGCCGCTACCGACAAGTTTCTAGCTCTTTCCGGTGACCACGCGACGATTTTGTTTAGCGCCGACGCTATGCGAAGGACGCGAAGGCATTGGGGGCTGGCGAAGTGATTACGTATTTCAGCTTTCAGCCAGAGCATTTCAACAACAATGGCGACCAGGGGAACCTTGAGGTCCTCAAGTCGCTTATCGGAGACAGCTTCTCTCCCACAGAAAGCATCGAATTAGCCGACTTTGTCATGTTTGGGGACGCATCCATTGCGGTCATGCAGCATCACGCAGCTGCACTCGAGAAGCTGCGTGCGGCAGTCAGGGCTCGCTTCGTGGCCGGCAACCCCACGCTGGTAGTTGGACGCAGCTATGAATTTTTTGCAAGTGAGCTGGGACTCGATTGCGGCAGGGTCGAAAGAGTAAGCGAGTTTCGCCTCAGCGCCGAGGGCATCTTTGGCTATCGCAATACCGATAACAACCTTCCTGACTTTTTTCAAAAAGGTGCTTTCATCGGCACGAACTTCTTTGGGCCACTTTTTGCAAAGAATCCCGAACTCACAGAAAAGTTCTGCCGAAGCCTCGGGGCAACGGTGGAGTTTGGTGCGAAGCGGAAGGACTTCGTCGAGGAGATCAGAAGGAGATCTAGCGGCGGTTGAGGTCTTCGCTCTGGTCGTGCCAATTAATCATTAGCGGAGCGAGCTTTTCCTTGTTGGCGTTGCCGTGGTGTGCACAGAAGAGTAGTTCCCCGACTTCCATCTCTACGCGAATGTAGGCCTGCGCTCCGCACACATCACAGCGGTCTGCAGCTTGCAGAGTGGGGTTCTCTTTGATCTCTTCCATTGCTGGAAATATAGCTGGCTTCACCATCCAAAGATGCTGAAAGAGGGCCTGTTTCGCTAACTGCGAAGTGGCAAAGTCTGGCTTGGATTCGATTGCCCTAGTGTTGCGACGTGGAAAGCTACTCTGCCCGGCATCTATCTGTCCTCGAGGGTCTCGAGGCCGTGCGCAAGCGCCCCGGAATGTACATCGGATCTACCGATTCTCGAGGCCTCATGCATTGTCTTTGGGAGATCATTGACAACTCCGTTGATGAGGCATTGGCAGGCCATGGCAGCCGCATAGCCGTTGAGGTGAATGAGGACGGCTCGGTCTCGGTCTCAGATCAGGGCAGGGGAATACCGGTGGACTTCGAACCTAGAACCGGTCTCACCGGAGTTGAAGTCGTTTTCACCAAGCTGCATGCCGGAGGAAAGTTCGGTGGCGGTTCCTATGCTGCCTCAGGTGGTTTGCACGGAGTTGGTGCGTCGGTCGTAAACGCCCTGAGTTCGCGGCTTGATGTTGAGGTAGACCGCGGAGGCAAGACCTATGCGATGTCATTCCGCAGGGGCGAACCTGGCACCTTCGATGGGGACGGGCCAGATGCTTCATTCAAGCCCTTCGTGAAGAAGTCTGAACTTCGGGAGATTGGAAAAGTTGGCAAGGGAGTGACTGGCACTCGCGTCCGATACTGGCCAGACAGGCAGATTTTCGATCCACAAGCTGAGTTCTCCGCTGGCGATCTCGAAACTAGATTGCGTCAGACGTCATATCTTGTGCCTGGGCTTGAGCTCGTCGCTGAGGGCGTGGGCGAAAAGCTTTCCTTCAAACACGACGGCGGTATTGAAGAGTACGTCGGCTACCTTGCAAAGGATGCCGAGGTCATCCCGACTAAGCGGATTCTCACGAAGGCTACCTTCAGCGAGACCATCCCGGTCTTGAACGAAAAGACGGGTGCGATGGAATCCAGAGAGGTTGAGCGCGAATGCAGCGTCGACATAGCTTTGCGCTGGGGAGCCGGCTATGAAACCGAGGTTCGGAGCTTCGTCAACATAATCGCGACACCGAAGGGTGGATCGCACCTCTCGGGATTCGAACAGGGCTTGCTCAAGGTGTTTCGAGCTGCCATCGAGGCAAACGCGAGAAAGCTGAAGGCGACCGGTCTAAAGCTCGAGCGGGACGATGTCATGACCGGCCTGACCGCTGTGGTGACGGTGAGCTTCCCCGAACCCCAGTTTGAAGGTCAGACAAAGGAGACACTTGGCACGCCCGCCATCAAGGGAATTGTGGCCTCAGCAATCAGTGACTATTTCGAGGGCTACCTCGCCGGCAAGCAACGAGGCACGAAGCAGGAAGTTGACCGGCTACTCGAAAAAGTCGTCAATGAGGCCAAGGCAAGGATCAGCGCGAGAACCATAAAGGACACCCAAAGGCGCAAGAATGCGCTTGAGTCGTCCTCACTACCGAGCAAGCTTGTCGATTGTCGAGCCGCAGCAACCGAAGGTTCGGAGCTCTTCATCGTCGAGGGTGACAGTGCTCTAGGAACGGCAAAATTAGCCAGGGATAGCGCATTTCAGGCATTGCTCCCGATACGAGGCAAGATCCTGAATGTCCAGAAGGCTTCGATGGCCGACATGCTCTCGAATGCCGAATGTGCAGCCATTATTCAGGTCCTGGGTGCCGGGTCGGGAAGAACGTTTGAACTCGAAAGCGTCCGCTACGAAAAGATCATTTTGATGAGCGACGCCGACGTTGACGGGGCACACATTCGAACCCTGCTTCTGACGCTCTTCTTCCGTTACATGCGACCGCTAGTCGAAGCCGGCAGGGTCTTTGCTGCGGTTCCACCACTTCACCGAGTAGTCGTGGGCACGGGTAAGAACAAGGAAGTCGTATTCACCTACTCGCAGGCAGAGCTAAACGAGCTGTTGGCGAAGTTGGAAAAGAGCGGTAAGAGCTATCAGCAACCAATTCAACGCTACAAGGGCCTTGGCGAAATGGATGCCGACCAGCTCGCTGAGACCACGATGAACCCACAGCATCGCATGCTCAGAAGAATCAAGGCATCCGATGGCATGGCGGCCGAGAACGTTTTTGATCTGCTGATGGGCAACGAAGTGGCACAAAGGCGCGAGTTCATCATCGATTCTGCGGAT
>JAPOHQ010000033.1 GCA_029979375.1 Microbacteriaceae bacterium | reverse complement strand
TGCGATCTCCTCATCCTTCAACGCGGAGTCAGAACCGGTGAAGAATGTGAGACCCTCCTCGAACTGGTCACGACCAGTTCCTGAACCAGTCGGGTTGTAGTTGATGGTTACCCCTGGGTTTAGCTGCTGGAAGCCAGCAACCCATGCCTCCTGGCCAGCAGCCATCGAGCTTGCACCAGAACCATCGAGGGTTCCGCTGAGCGGGGCTGGGGCTTCTTCGGTGGTGCTTCCATTTGATGAGGTCGCTGTTGCGGATGCTGAAGGAGCTGGCTCCTCGTTAGCAGCACAACCAGCCAGAACCAGAGCACTAGCACTGGCTAGCGCGGTTAGCTTTGCAAGCTTTGACATTGATTACCTTTCAGTTATTGGTTAGGCAAGTCAAAAGCTAGGAAGCATGGGCAAACTCGGTTTGGACACCAAGTAAACAAGGGGTGAATTTATTCGCGAAGCTAGCTGATTCTGACGCGCTCGGTGCTCACGAATCTCGGGCTCTTGCCAACCGTGAGCCTCAACACAATGAACTCGGCCGGTTCGAGATCGGTTGCGGCAAGGATCTCCTCCCTAACAAGTCCCTTGGCCCTGGTGGCAAGAGTCTTGGTGATTGTTGGAAGTGCGGGGCGATGTGAGCAAAGCAGCGCGGACCTGGTTGCATCGAAGAGGTCCTCAACGGCATGAATGGTCTTTCGCGGGCTGAGGGTGCTTGAAAGTTCAGTCAGTTGCGATCGCTCGATGAGCTTTTTCTTGCAGGCCTTTGCATATGGCTCCACGGTCTGGTGACATCTCTTCCATGGGCTGGTCACCAGTCGCTTTGGTGCATAAGCTCCGATGACCCCCTGGAGCCGTTTGGCCTGCTTCTCGCCCTCGGGTAATAGTGGCCGCTTAGCCTCTTCGCCAGGCCAGTCTCCCCTGGGTGTGGCCTTTGCGTGCCGAAGCAGAATGAGAGCCCTGGTCTCGAGCTCTTTGTCTGCGTAGAAACCCATGACCTCTTTGAGGAGCTGCTGATCGTGCTTGTAGGAAAGCACCGCTAGGGCCTTCTTGGCGCTGACCCACTCGAGGGCGGATATCTCATCATTGGGTTTGAACTGGGCCTTTGCCCAGGCGCGCTCGCGAAGCTTCGAGGCCCAGTAGTGGACCTCTTTGTCCTCACCCGAGGAGACCTTGTAATAGGCGGTGCTGAGTTTGCGACCCAGCTTTAGCCGAATGCCGGTCTCTTCTTCCATCTCGCGCACCGCGGTCTCAGGCAGGTATTCACCTTTGTCGACCTTCCCCTTTGGAAAGCTCCAGTCGTCATAGCGCTTGCGGTGAACAAGGAGCACCTCGAGTTTGCCCTTTTGCTCTCGCCAACAGACCACCCCGGCGGCAAGTATTGCCACTACCTGATCCTCTTCTTGCTGAGGGTCCTGGCCATCAGTTCGTCTTGAACATTCACCGCTCCGGCCCGGCGCTGCCAGCTTCCGTTGGCATCGAGAACCCAAACCGAAGAGTCCTCTCCCATGCCGAGGTCCATTACGTCTCGGAGTTCGGTGATCTGGTCGCCCTGGACGATCTTCACCAGGGTCTCGACCCTGCGGTCGAGATTGCGGTGCATCATGTCGGCGGAGCCGATGTAAACATCGGGGTCTCCGGCATTTTCAAAGTAAAAGATTCGGGAGTGCTCGAGGTAGCGGCCAAGAACCGAGTGAACCCTGATCGATTCGCTCAGCCCCTCAACCCCTGGTCTCAGGGCACACATTCCTCGCACCAGGATGTCGATTGGAACGCCCTGCTTAGAGGCCAGATAAAGCTCATCAATGATCTGCTCATCGACTAGCGAATTGATCTTGAATCTGATGCCGGCGGGCTTGCCGGCCAGGTGGTTCTCAGCTTCCCGGCGGATTCTCTCAGTTAGACCCTCTCTGACACCGACGGGCGAGGTCAGGATGGACTTGTATTGTGGTTCGGTGGCATATCCCGAAAGCAGATTGAACAGCTTGGTTAGGTCTTCGCCAACCTCGGGTCGCGCGGTCAAAAGCCCTAGGTCTTCGTAATACCTCGCGGTCTTTGGGTTGTAGTTTCCGGTGCCGATGTGGCAATAGCGCCTGAGGTGGTCACCCTCCTGACGGATGACCAGTGAGAGCTTGCAGTGAGTCTTGAGACCAACCAGTCCATAGACGACGTGAACTCCGGCGCTCTCCAGCTTTCTAGCCCAACCGATGTTGTTCTGCTCATCAAATCGCGCCTTGATCTCGACCAGGGCCAAGACCTGCTTGCCGGCCGCGGCCGCATCGATCAGAGCATCGACGATTGGTGAGTCACCGGAGGTGCGGTAGAGCGTCTGCTTGATGGCGACGACGGCGGGATCGGCGGCCTGCTCCAAGAATGCCTGGACGCTGGTCGCAAACGACTCATAAGGGTGATGGACAAGCACCTCTCGCTCGCGCAGCGAGGCGAAGATGTCCGCAGCCTCATCCTCATCGGCCTCGAGGTAGCGGTTGGTGGTGATTTGGTGCGGCTCGAAGTGAAACTCAGGCAGTGGCAAGAATGCCAGGGCCGAGAGGCTTGAGAGATCCAACGGCTCGGGGAGCAGGTAGACATCGCTGTCGTCGATATCCAGCTCGCGCTTCAGTAGCGACAGCACTTGCGAGTCGATGTCCTCTGCAACCTCGAGCCGAACGGGCGGACCGAAGCGCCTTCTGAGCAACTCTTTTTCGAGCTGGACCAGCAGGTTCTCGCCGTCATCCTCATCGACCTCGAGGTCCTCGTTCCTGGTAACCCGGAAGGTGTGGTGCTGCAGCACCTCCATGCCTTGGAACAGCTCACCCAAGAATTCGCCAATAACATCCTCGAGCGGAACATATCTGGATGTTGAGCCTGGGACGACAACGAATCTCGGTAGCAGCGGTGGAACCTTCACCCTTGCGAAGTGCTCGGCAGAGTTCTTTGGGTTCCTAAGCACAACCGCGAGGTTTAGCGAGAGGCCGGAGATGTATGGGAAAGGGTGAGCAGGGTCAACGGCAAGCGGAGTCAAAACTGGGAAGACCTGAGAGCTGAAATAGCTGTGAAGCTCAGTTTTTTCTTCCTCGCTGAGAGTGGACCAATGCACCACCTCGATGCCGTTTTCGGCTAGCGACTTGGAGACCGCGGTTGCAAAGAGCTCGGCATGGCGAATCTGCAGCTCACGAGTGCGCTCGGAAATCTTTGCCAGGACATCCTGGGGACTAAGGCCGGAGGGGGATGGCACCGCTATCCCGGTGGCAATCCTGCGCTTCAGGGATGCGACGCGCACCATGAAAAATTCGTCGAGATTCGAGGCAAAGATCGAAAGGAAGTTGACTCGCTCGAGAAGTGGGACCGACTCGTCCTCCGCGAGCTCTAAAACTCGCTGGTTGAAATCCAGCCAGCTGAGTTCGCGCTCCAGGAAGCGATCAGCGGGAAGCTGATGCTCGCTTGGCGGGATAAAGATCGCGGTGGTCTCTTCGGACATGAGAGATATCTTTGCACTTCTAGTTGAACCTTTGTTGAACAGTTAATCTTCTGAACCGAGGCTCGGGTCAAGCCGATAGCCAACGTTTCTAACCGTTCCGATGAGGCCCTCGTGCTCGCCCAGTTTGGCCCGCAGTCTTCGGATGTGGACATCAACTGTCCTGGTGCCACCAAAGTAGTCGTAGCCCCAGACCTCACTGAGCAGCTGTTCGCGGCTGAAAACCTGGCGGGGGTTCTCGTTCAAATAGCGCAACAGCTCAAACTCCTTGAAGGTTAGATCAAGCGCGCGGCCGTTTATTTTCGCGGTGAAAGTCGAAACGTCGATAACCAGGCCGGTCGTGATCTCGCCCTGGCGGATTACGGGTTTGGCATCGGAGAGCATCCTGAGCCGGGCGTCAACCTCGGCAAGCGAGGCCCCATCGAGAATGAAGCTGGTTGCGCCCCACTCCACGCTCACAGCAGGCAGTCCGGCCTCCGAGACGACCATGAGCAGAGGCTTTTGCCAACCGGCGGCCTGCAGGATCCTCGCGACCGATCTCGCACCGACCAGGTTTCCGCGGCAGTCCAGGATGGCGATATCGTGCCTGGGGGCGGAGGCGAGTGACTGCGGCTCAAAGTCGATGATTTCGATGCTGTGGCCTAGAACTTCCAGCGGAGGAAGCGGATTTTCGCGCTCAGGAGAGATGCAGAGAATAGTTGCCATATTTCCGCCTCCCGCTTGGCAAAAATGATACTGGTGATTGCCGGGGCGTTGGATAGAGTCTTCTCGTGAGCAAGCAGTGGGTGCAGATAACCGTGATCTGGGCAATGGTTGCCGCTTCGGGTTTGGCAGCCCTGCTACTGCTTAGCGGCGAGACGCGTTTGACCACATTCGGAGCAATCGCCGCCGCCTCAATTGCTCTTGTCAGCCTCGAGCACCTGATGTCCTCAAAGTCAAAGGACACCGTTAGGCAGCAGGTCTATGTCACGGCGGGCACCCTGTTTTTGCTAGGCCTTTTTACTCTGATTAGCCTCGCGAGTTAGAATCGAGCCATGCTGCTCGCCATCGAACTTGTCTTCACGGGCCTTTTGGTGCTCGCCGGAATCGCAATTGCCGGAATCTCCGGTGTTGTCCTCTACAAGCTATTCAAGGGGCAGCGTTAGTTTTGTTCGTCCTGCCGGATGATCTCCCCATTGAGCTAACTCCCTTCGCCTTCCTGATTGGAAGCTGGAAGGGGAGTGGCGTTGTCTCATATAAGGACTCCGCCGCTGGGGCGCAAGAGATCGAGTTTTATCAAGACATGAGCTTTGCACCCCTAGAGACCGGCAAGCTGGAGTATCAATCTCGAGTTACAGATGAAGCCGGAAAGCTGATCTCTTCCGAACGCGGCTACTGGATGATTTCTCGTCCTAGCAACGAATCTGATTCCGGTCCGGGCCTCTTGCCAGGAAGTGGAGAAAGCGCGATAACCGTGCGGGAGGACCTCGAGCTGTGGCGCAACAAGAATGGCGGCTTTGATATCGAGGCTCTGATCATTCACCCCAATGGGGTTGCCGAACTCTACTTCGGCCAGATCAAGGGGGCTCGAGTCGATATCGCTACCGATGCGGTCCTGCGCTCTCCCAATGCCAAGGAATACAGCTCGGCCCAGCGGATGTGGGGGCTAGTTGATGGGGCACTGCTGTGGGCGTGGGACATGGCAGCGCTGGGACAACCACTCGGTTCCCACGCCTCGGCGAGGCTGGAAAGAAATGACAAGTAGTCACTTTGGTAATCCCCTCAGCGAGCAGCGCGAGCTCGCATCCGGCAATGCCTATGTCACCAGGTCAGACCAGTGTGTGCTCACCGTCACGGGTGAGGATCGCCAGAGCTGGCTTCACTCGCTCGTCTCGCAGGATGTGATCAATCTCAAACCAGGGGACTCAGCAGAGGCGCTTTTGCTTAGCCCGCAGGGCCACATCGAACACCAGCTAAAGCTCGTCATCAAAGAGGACCAGGTGTTGATCATCACCCCGCGGGAGCGATCTGCGGCGCTCGCCGATTGGCTTGGCAAAATGCGCTTTCGCGCCAAGGTTGAACTTGCCGAATCCGACCTGGGGGTCTATGGCCACTTTGGCAAAGGCGATTGGCAGGATCCCTTCTCGCGTCAAAGTGTGAACTCGGTCAGCTACAACCCGCAGCGGGCAGTCTTTGATTACGCAGAGACCCTTGGAACCCCACCACTAGCCAAGGAGGTCGGACTGCTGGCCTATCAGGCACTGCGCATAGCGGCGGGAAGGCCAGAGCTATCGGATATTGACGAGAAGTCATTGCCCCATGAGTTTGATTGGTTGTCGAGCGCGGTCCACCTGAGCAAGGGCTGCTATCGCGGCCAGGAAAGCGTCGCGAAGGTTCACAATCTCGGTCATCCACCAAGGCGCCTGACCCTGTTGCATCTCGAGAGCGGCGACAGTCTCCCCGAGGTCGGCACCGAGGTTTACTACCTAGAGAAGCTCGCGGGCAAAATTGTCGCTTCGGCACTGCACTTCGAAATGGGTGGCATCGCACTTGCACTTTTGTCTCGGGCCACCCCCTACCTGGACCTCGCTATTGCCAAGCCCGGTGGGAGCCTGGCAAGCCAGCAGGTGCTGGTGCCCGCGGATGCCGGCAAGGCCGCCAATCTCCCCAGACCAAGCGCCTTCAAGCTCTCCAGCAAGCGCTGAGGGCGACTGGCTAAACTAACGCCATGACCTATGACCTCATCTTGCTTCGCCATGGCAACAGCGTTTGGAACCAGAAAAACCTCTTCACCGGATGGGTGGATGTCGATCTCTCGGATCAGGGTCGGCAGGAGGCGAAGCGAGCCGGGGAGCTCATGGGTGAGAAGAAACTTCTTCCAGACCTGCTTTACACATCAGTCTTGAAGCGCGCCATCAACACCGCACACATTGCCCTCGACCAAATTGACAGAAACTGGATTCCAACCGAGCGCTCCTGGCGACTAAACGAGCGCCACTACGGATCGCTGCAGGGTCTGGACAAGGCGGAGACCTTGGAAAAGTACGGTCCAGAGCAGTTCCAAACCTGGCGTCGCAGCTATGACACCCCGCCACCGCCAATCGCGGACGATGCGGAGTATTCACAGGCTCATGACGAGCGCTATGCGGGCCTCGGTGATGCACTCCCCAGAACAGAGTGCCTGAAAGACGTGCTTGTCAGGATGCTGCCCTATTGGCACAGCGATATCTCCGAGAGTCTTCGGGCAGGCAAGAAGGTTTTGATCACCGCCCACGGCAATTCGCTCAGGGCGCTCGTCAAGCACCTCGATGAAATCAGCGATGACGAGATTGCCGAGCTGAATATCCCAACCGGCATTCCCCTGCACTACAGGCTCGGGGAAGATCTGAAGCCACTGGTTCGCGGCGGCGAATATCTGGATCCCGAGGCTGCTGCAGCCGGAGCTGCCGCGGTGGCTAGTCAGGGCAAGAAGTAGTCTTTACCACTCGCCGGTCTGCAGGAAGCTGACCTTGGCGCTGATATCTACGACGTGATCGGCGAAGCGCTCGAAGTAGCGAGATGCCAGCGTCACATCGACCGTATACATCGCATTCTCTGACCAGTCGCTGGCTAGCACCACATCGAAGACCTTTCGGTGAAGCAGGTCCACCGCCTCGTCGCGAGCCTGGATCTCCCTGGCGATGTCCAGGTCCGTGTTCTCAAGCAGCGAGACTGCCTTGCTGGCAAGTTCCTGGTCGATGGCGGCCATCTCCTCAAAGGTTGGTCTCAGTGACTCCGGGATTGCGCTTCCGGGGAAGCGGTAACGCGCAATGGCGGCAATGTGGGAGGCGAGCGAACCCATGCGCTCGAGGGATGCGCTCATGCGCAATGCGGAAACCAAAATCCTGAGGTCACGAGCGACTGGAGACTGAGTTGCCAGGATTCGGATCACAAGCTCGTCAAGGTCGAGAGCCTTCTCTTCGTTGCTGTCGGCCAGAGCCAGAGCCTCATCGGCCAGGGAAACATCTGAATTGAGGAAAGCCCCGGAGGCCTTGGTCACAATCTTTTGGGCACCACGTGCTAGTTCAACCAGCCGCGACTGAACCTCTTTTAGCTCCTGTTGGAAAACTGCGCGCATCGCTCCACTTTCATCTTCAGTGTCCGCTAGCCAAGCAGTGGAAATCAAACTTTGGCTTAATTTCATTCAAACCAGCGGAAAACTGCCGTGTCCGCCTGCCAATTTACTCCTAGTCTTGGAGAAAAGCTTTTGTTTACCAAGTGAACTGGCGGAGGATTGATGGCTTTTCTCTCATCACGCAGAGCATCGCGCCAGCCAGAGACTGAATTTGATGCCTTCGAAATAGTTGCCGCGCAAGTAGTCGACGTCATTGCAACCGCTGGGGTCGTCCTCGACCAAGCAAACTCGGTTGTTAGGGCCTCGCCGGGTGCAATTCAGTTTGGACTGGTGCAGAACCGCAGGCTTATTCACGCGGCTCTGGTGCAGCTGGCAGATGAGGCTAGAACTGCCTCCGGAGCTGTCTCTAGGGACATCGAGCTGGAAACAGGGTTGCGCAGGGACCAGGTTTTTGTTCACGCCCGCGCCGCAAAGTTTGGTGAACGCTACGTCATGCTGCTGGTCGACGATCGAACCGACAGCAAGCGGCTTGAGGAGACCAGGCGCGACTTTGTCGCCAACGTTTCCCATGAACTCAAGACCCCGATCGGAGCCATCAGCCTGCTTTCCGAGGCCATGCAGGGAGCGGTTGATGATCCCGAGGCCGTCCAGAAGTTCGCCGAGTCGCTCCAGCGCGAGGCTCAGAGGCTTGCCAACATCGTTCAGGAGCTGATCCAGCTTTCTAGAGTCCAGGGAGCAAAGCTCTCGGAAAACATCGGAGAGCTCGATTTGGCAACAGTCATCGCCGATGCTGTGGACCGCAATGCCGTGTTGGCTGAGCAGCACCAGATCAAGCTGGCCTCGAGCGCCAACCAATCGGTGACAGTCATTGGCGACTACGAGATGCTCGTGATCGCCATCAAGAACCTGATTGAAAATGCCATTGTTTACTCCGGTGAAGGTGGCCAGGTTGGGGTTGGACTGCGGGTGGTTGACTCGGTTGCCGAAATCACCGTTACCGACTCAGGCATCGGCATTCCAGAGGCCGAGCAGGAGCGCATCTTCGAGCGTTTCTATCGAGTTGATCCATCGCGCTCGCGCGAGACCGGTGGAACCGGACTCGGGCTCTCGATTGTGAAACACGCCGCCCAGAACCACCGCGGTGAGGTGAAGCTGTTTTCCAAGGTCGGGGTTGGCTCGACCTTCACCCTCAGGCTGCCCATCGAGGAGAACCAATGACCAGAGTGCTAGTTGTTGAGGACGAGAAGAACCTGCGTGAGCCGCTGGTTTATCTGCTCCAGAAGGAGGGCTACGACGTAATCGAGGCCGAGGACGGCAACGTTGCGCTCGAAAACTTCCGCAGCCTTGGAGCCGACCTAATTCTTTTAGATCTGATGCTCCCCGGGCTTTCGGGCAATGAGGTTTGCAGAATCATTCGCGCTGAGAGTCAGGTGCCGATCATCATGGTGACGGCCAAGGACACCGAGATTGACAAGGTGGTCGGTCTTGAGATTGGTGCCGACGACTATGTGACCAAGCCATACTCAACCAGGGAGCTGCTCGCCCGAATGAAGGCCGTGTTGCGCAGGGGAGCGGAGCCGCAAACTCCTGAACTGGGTGTGCTGCGAGCGGGACCGGTTGAGATGGATCTTGAGCGCCACACCGTTTCAGTCAACGGGGAAAAGATTCAGATGCCGCTCAAGGAGTTCGAGCTGCTCGAGCTGCTAATGGAAAACGTGAACAGGGTGCTCACCCGCGGGCAGATCATCGATCGAGTCTGGGGTAGTAACTACTTTGGTGACACCAAGACCCTTGACGTTCACGTCAAGAGAGTGCGCTCAAAGATTGAGGAAGATCCCTCCAGGCCGCGCCACCTGTTGACAGTTCGCGGCCTTGGCTACAAGTTCGAGGTTTAGTCGATTAGTCCGCGGTATTCCTCGAGGGAGCCATCGAGGATTGGAACCAAGATCTGCGAGGGGTCGCCCGAAGTCCTGAGGTAGACGGGGTGCATCGAGCCTGGCATCTCTGCCAGGAACAGATCCTTGCCAGGGTTTCCGTTGTAACCGAGGTCATACTTCTGTGAGGCCGGCACCGTGAACTCAGTGAT
>JAPOHQ010000032.1 GCA_029979375.1 Microbacteriaceae bacterium | reverse complement strand
GCCTCCCCTTTTTCTATGCCCTGAGCCCCAGCACCTTCGCTGTTTTTCGAAGGTGAGATGCTGCGGCCTTGGCATCTGCGTTCAGTCCGCCGCCATAGCCGGTCACTGTCTTACTCAGTGGACCAGACTGGAAGTTCTCAAGCTCTGTAGGGAACATGTGCTGCATGACGTCCAGCATTGCCGCAACAGATACTGAAGCCCCAGGGCTGGCTCCAAGAAGACCCGCGATAGTGCCATCCGTTGACGCGATGACCTCGGTGCCGAACTGGAGTTCTCCAACACGACCCTTGGGTTTGATAATTTGGGCCCGCTGACCGGCCTCATAATAACTCCAGTCCGATTCCACCGCATTTGGAACAAACTCTCTAAGCTGCTCGAATTTCTGGCGCTTGGACTTGGTTACCTCTTTGATAAGATAACGCAGCAGATCAAAGTTCTTCAGCGCTACGGAGATGTAGGGGAGTAGGTTCCCAAGACGCACACTCTTGGGAAGATCAAGTACTGAGCCTTCTTTTAGAAACTTCGGATTGATTCCTGCGAATGGTCCGAAGAGCAGCGATGGCTTGCCGTCAACCACCCTTGTGTCTAGGTGAGGGACAGACATCGGTGGAGCGCCAACTGCTGCCTGGGAATAGACCTTTGCATTGTGCTTGGCGACCAGCTCCGGTTTGTCGGCGCGCAGGAAATGACCGCTGACTGGGAAAGTTCCATAGCCGGAGATTTCCGGAATCCCAGCGCCCTGAAGTAGCTTTAGAGCCCAGCCGCCAGCGCCCACGAAAACGCGATTTGCGCGAATAAACCTCGGGTTGGCGCCACCGAGCCAAATTTGCCACGAGCCGTCGGCGTATTGATAGAGCCGCTTTACCTCGGTACTGGTTTCTAGGCGCACCTTCTTTTTGACGAGCCATTCGGTTAGCTGTTTTGTGATTGCCCCGTAATCGACGTCTGTGCCCTGCTCAATCCAGGTCGCAGCAACAGGTTGGTCTGAGCGACCCTCCATGATCATGGGAGACCATTTTGCAATCTGCTTCGGATCCTCAGAGTGCTGCATTTTTGCAAAGAGCGGTTGGTCTTTCAAGGACTGAAAGCGCCTGCGCAGGTAATCAACGTCTTTTTCCCCACGCACGAAGGACATGTGTGGAATCGTTCTGATGAACGTCTCTGGAGCACGGAGCACCCCCTGCTCGACGCAGTAGCTCCAGAAGGCCCGGGAAACCTGAAACTGCTCGTTAATCGCTATTGCCTTAGCGGGAGATGGGTTTGAGCCATCGGCGCTGTCAGGCATGTAATTGAGTTCGCAGAGCGCTGCGTGACCTGTGCCCGCGTTGTTCCAGGGGTTAGATGACTCTTCGCCGACCTCGGGAAGGCGCTCAAACATCACAACCTTGAGCTTGGGGTTGGCGAGCTTGAGAAGAGTTCCCAGGGTTGCCGACATGATCCCTCCACCGACAAGCGCGACATCATAGGTTTCTATTTCGGACACGGGTTAAGGGTAATGGAATTAGAGGACAGTCACGCCCAGAAGGGTTCCAATTGCGTAGGAAATGCCCATCGTGAGGAGGCTTACGAGAACATTCCTGGCGATGGAGCGAGCTCGTGGGGCCTTTGCGGCCCATGCCGCCCACCAGCCTGTAAGCGTTAGAGCAAGGACAACACTGACGACCGTTGCTTGAAGCCTCACTTCTTGCCACGGACCAGTTATGGCGATCAATGGCAGCAGCGCGCCGAGAGCGAATGCAATGAATGAGCTCCAGGCTGCGCCCCAGGGATGGGCATTGACCTCGAGTTTGGACCTGCCGTAGGCAATCTCAGCATCGCGCTGGGAACTGACGCTTACGTATTCACCACCGCCCATCGAGATCGAACCAGCAACAACGGCCGCTACCCCTGCAAGGACAAGCGTTGGCTGATCGCCGCCGGCACCCGCAACTCCCATCACAAGCCCAGCAACCGAAACGATGCCATCATTGGCGCCGAGCACGGCTGCGCGGAGCCAGTTGAGTTTTCTCTCTAGAGCCTTGTCTCTTCTGAGCATGGTCAATAGTTTGTCCCGTCACAGACCGGATTTCTAGCAAGGCGAACCTAACTGCCTTACTAGACTTGGCCGGGTAAGGAGCCTCGTGGAAATAACGCTAGAGGGGAAGACTCACCAGGTAAGTGAGGGAGCCACCGGATTCGATTTGTTCGACAACAGGGACATCATCGCACTCCGAGTTAACGGCGAACTCAAGGACTTGGCATATCCCCTAAATGAGTCAGACCTGGTCGAGGGGGTCGACATCCGCTCAAAGGATGGTCTCGACATTCTCCGACACTCAACAGCACACCTGCTCGCTCAGGCAGTGCAAGACCTTTTTGACAAGGCAAAACTAGGCATTGGCCCTCCGATAGAGGATGGCTTTTACTACGACTTTGACGTTGAGGAACCCTTCACTCCCGAGGACCTAAAAAAACTCGAGAAGCGAATGAAGGAGCTCGTCGGCAAGTCTCAGCGGTTTGTGCGTGTCGAGGTAACCGATACGGAGGCCAAGCAGCAGCTGGCTAACGAGCCCTACAAGCTTGAACTCATCGACCTGAAGTCATCCGATGTCGGCGAGGGATCCGTGGAGGTTGGCGCCGGTGGGCTCTCCATTTACCAAAATCAAAACCCTGATGGATCGATCGCTTGGTACGACCTATGCCGCGGTCCTCACATCCCCAACTCACGGATGGTCGGTAAGGGCTTCGGTCTGACTAGAGTGGCCGCGGCATACTGGCGCGGTAATGAGAAGAACAAGCAATTGCAGCGCATCTATGGAACAGCCTGGCCCTCAGTTGAGGAACGGGATGCATACCTCGAGAGACTTGCAGAGGCACAGCGGCGTGATCATCGCAAGCTCGGGGCTGAGTTAGATCTTTTCAGCTTTCCCGATGAGATCGGTAGCGGCCTTGCGGTATTCCACCCCAAGGGCGGCATCATCCGACGTGTTATGGAGGATTACAGTCGGACCAAACATGAGGAAGCCGGCTATGAGTTTGTCTACTCGCCCCACATAACCAAGTCCAACCTTTTCCAAGCCAGTGGGCATCTCCAGTGGTATGCCGACGGCATGTTCCCTCCGATGAAACTAGATGCGGAGATCGACGACGAAGGTCATATCAAGCGTCAAGGGGCGGACTACTACCTCAAGCCCATGAACTGCCCCTTCCACATTCTGATCTTCAAATCGCGCGCCCGGAGTTACCGTGAGCTGCCACTGAGGATGTTTGAATTTGGGTCCGTGTATCGCTACGAAAAGTCTGGCGTCCTACACGGTCTAACCAGAGTTCGGGGCATGACGCAGGACGATGCACACCTCTTCGTCACCGAGGATCAGCTTGAGGGCGAGCTGACAAGCGTCCTGAACTTTGTTTTGAATCTGCTGCGCGACTACGGGCTCGACGATTTTTACCTTGAGTTATCGACTAGGGATCCTGAAAATGACAAGTTCGTTGGCTCGGATGCCATCTGGGAGTCGGCGACTAAGACATTAGGGCGGGTTGCCACCGCATCCAAGCTAGAACTGGTTCCTGATCCAGGAGGCGCGGCCTTCTACGGTCCGAAGATCTCTGTCCAGGCAAGGGATGCCATTGGTCGAACCTGGCAGATGAGCACCATCCAACTTGACTTCAATCTTCCGGAACGATTTGACTTGGAGTACGTCGGGTCGGATGGCGAGCGGCACCGACCAATCATGATTCACAGGGCTCTGTTTGGCTCTATCGAACGCTTCTTTGGCGTTCTAACCGAGCATTATGCGGGACATTTCCCACCTTGGCTGGCCCCAGTTCAGGCAGTTTGTGTGCCCATTGCGGACGAATTTGCCGACTATCTCGAGGACTTTGCGGATGCGCTGAGAGCGACCGGCGTGAGAGTTGAGGTGGATCGAAGTGACAGTCGAATGCAGAAGAAGATCCGTGACCACACGCTGGACAAGGTTCCCTTCATTGTTATCGCGGGGGAGCGGGACAAGACCGCCGGCACCGTGAGCTTCCGCTATCGGAATGGAAACCAGGTCAACGATGTTCCAATCGAGAAGGCCATCGCGGAGATCACGCAGGCCATCGCAGAGCGGAAACAGGTTTAGTGTCAGACTTTCTTGAGGACTTCTCACCAATGCAGGACGGGTTCGAGCGTCTCTGGACCCCACATCGACTGGTTTACCTCCAGGAGCTACAACAGCCAGCAGATGAGGATTGCCCCTTCTGTTCCGCTCCCGACAAGGACCCGGAGGATGGCCTCGTTGTTCGGAAGGGCGAGACCTGCTTCGTTCTGCTGAACCTTTTTCCCTATAACCCAGGGCACATGCTCGTTTGTCCCTACCGCCACGTTGATACCTACGACAAGGCGACCGATCAGGAGCTGGCGGAGATGGCAAAACTCACTCAAGAGGCCATGGCCACTTTGGAAAAGGTAAACCGGGTTCACGGATTCAACATCGGCATGAACCAGGGTGAGGTGGCAGGTGCGGGAATAGCGTCCCACCTGCACCAGCACATCGTGCCACGATGGCGAAATGACGCCAATTTCTTCCCGATTATCGCCCAGACCAAGGCAATGCCGCGGCTGCTGGGTGAGGTTAGGGAAACAATTAGCAACAACTGGGTTGAGAAAGCTTAGGATTGAGGCATGTCCCAAGAAAAATTTGAAGGTACTGATCTAGTTAAGCGCGGCCTGGCAGAGATGCTCAAGGGTGGCGTGATTATGGACGTAGTCACCGCCGACCAGGCAAAGATTGCCGAGGATGCGGGGGCCGTCGCGGTCATGGCACTCGAGCGAGTTCCCGCCGACATCAGGGCACAGGGCGGCGTTGCCAGGATGAGCGACCCCGACCTAATCCAGGACATTATTGATTCTGTTTCCATTCCAGTCATGGCAAAGGCTCGCATCGGGCACTTTGTGGAAGCACAGGTTCTCGAGGCCCTAGAGGTCGATTACATCGACGAGTCCGAGGTGCTCTCTCCAGCCGACTATGTAAACCACATTGATAAGTGGAAGTTCAACGTCCCATTCGTTTGTGGTGCTACAAACCTCGGAGAGGCGCTCAGGAGAATCACCGAAGGTGCCGCAATGATTCGCTCCAAGGGTGAGGCAGGCACCGGAGATGTTTCGGAGGCAATGAAGCACATTCGCACCATCAACAGTGAGATTGCGGCGCTTAGCTCAAAGAGCGAGGACGAGCTTTATGTTGCGGCCAAGGAACTTCAGGCACCATACCCACTGGTCAAGGAGGTCGCCCAAAGCGGCAAGCTCCCTGTGGTGATGTTTGTTGCCGGTGGCATTGCTACCCCAGCCGATGCGGCGTTGATGATGCAGCTCGGAGCAGATGGCGTCTTTGTCGGCTCGGGTATCTTCAAGTCCGGCGACCCAGCCAAGCGCGCCGCCGCAATTGTGCGTGCCACCACCTATTACAACGATCCAAAGGTGATCGCCGAGACCTCACGCGGACTAGGGGAAGCAATGGTCGGCATCAATGTGGGGGATCTGCCCGCACCTCACCGACTAGCGGAGCGTGGCTGGTAATTGATTGGCGTCCTTGCGCTGCAGGGAGACGTTCGTGAGCACATTTCACTCCTGGAGTCTCTTGGCGCCAACGCGTTTGGTGTAAAGACTCTCGAAGACCTCGAAGCCGCATCCGGACTGGTAATTCCCGGTGGGGAATCAACAACCATCTCGAAGTTGGCGGTGAATTTCGGCCTGATCGATGCGATAAGGAACTTTGTTGCCACCAAACCGGTGCTCGGCACCTGCGCCGGTCTGATCCTGCTGTCAAAGGGTGCGATAGGGGCGCTATCCGACCAACAACTATTTGGAGGGTTGGATGTAACCGTCGAACGAAATGCCTACGGCGGGCAGACACACAGCTTTGAGGCAGAGGTTGAATTTGCCACCGGAAGCGAGCGGGTCGCCTTCATCAGGGCTCCCAAGGTTGTCGACATTGGCAGCGCTGAGGTGGTGGCAACCCTAGAGGGCGAGCCGGTCGCTGTGCGGAGTGGAAGAGTTATGGGAGCCAGCTTCCATCCAGAGATCACCGGAGCCACAACCCTCCACAAGCTGTTTCTAGAGAGCATCTAGCCACCAAATCCAAGTATCTTAGGTAAGTCATGTCAGGTCATTCCAAGTGGGCAACCACAAAGCACAAGAAGGCAGCTAACGACGCAAAGCGCGCGAAGCTGTGGGCAAAGCTCATCCGCAACATCGAGGTGGCGGCTCGAACAGGTGGCGCTGACCCGGATGGTAACCCGACGCTTTATGACGCGATTTACAAAGCCCGGAAGAGCTCAGTCCCCAATGACAACATCGACAGAGCGATCAAGCGCGGTTCGGGAGCGCTGGGCGACAATGTGGATTACCAGAACATTCTTTACGAAGGTTACGGTCCAGGCGGGGTAGCGGTACTGATCGAGTGCCTAACCGATAACAAGAACAGAACCGCGGCTGAAGTAAGAAGTGCTTTCACAAAGGGTGGCGGCAACATGGCAGACCCAGGTTCCGTCTCTTATCAATTCAGTCGTAAGGGCGTAATAGTTGTTGCTGGATCCTCGGAGGACGCACTTCTGGAGGCCACGTTGGAGTTTGGGGTAGAGGACATCGACTCAAGCGGCGAGGGCTTCGTAATAACGTGTGAGGCAAGCTCCATGGTTGATGTGCGTCAGGCACTCCAGCATGCGGGAATCGACTACGAAAGCGCGGATGTGGAGTTTGTTTCTTCACTGAAGGTCGAGGCCAACCTCGATATCGCCGACAGGATCATAAAGCTGGTCGATGTGCTTGAGGACTTGGATGACGTTCAAGATGTCTACACGAACATGGACATCTCTCAGGAGACGTTGGAGCAACTGGGAGCCTAAATGGCCCGAATCCTTGGTGTTGACCCTGGCCTCACTCGTTGCGGTTGGGCAGTCATTGACTCCGGAAAACTTTTAGATTCTGGGCTCTTACAGTCATCGCCTGCAGATCCGCCCCACGTGCGGGTTGGAGCAATTGCTGCCGAACTAGAACAGGTGGCAATTAGGCACCAGCCTTCGCTAATAGCGCTTGAGAGGGTATTCGCGCAAGCCAACCTTCGCTCGGTAATGGGCGTTGCCCAGGTATCAGGTGCCTTGATGGCCTGTGCGCACCGACTGTCGATAGGTGTCGAATTCTTTACTCCCAGCGAGGTGAAGGCAGCTGTTACGGGCAATGGGAGGGCAACCAAGGATCAGGTCAAGCTAATGGTTAGCAAGATGCTTGGCTTAGCTGAGGCTCCCAAAGTTGCAGACGTAGCCGACGCAATGGCGGTCGCCCTCACCGCATCAAAGCGCTCAACCGTCGCTCAGACAGCAGCGCAGCGGAAGTGGGTCGCAGCGGCCAAAGCCGCAAACCCGCGACTAGGTTAAGACCCGTGATATCACTGGTTAGCGGACAAGTTCGAGCCATAACCAGCGTTAGCGCGACCGTGATGGTTGGTGGAGTCGGTTATGAAATTTTCCTGGCACCCAGGCACCTCGTTGGACTTCGAGGTGGCGATGAGGTAACGCTCCACACCAGACTGATTGTTCGCGAGGACGACATGTCCCTCTTTGGCTTTCAAAGCGCTCGGGAGCGTGAGCTGTTCGATGAGCTCAACGCCGTCTCCGGAATTGGACCAAAGCTTGCTCTCACCGTTCTCTCAGGAATGGATCCGGACGAAATTGTTGAGGCGGTAGCCAGCCAGGATGAGGCAAGATTTCGGGCTGTGTCCGGCGTTGGTCCAAAGACTGCAAAGCTGATACTTATTTCACTCGGCGGTAAGACGACTCTGCAGTCTTCGAACCCAAAGTCATCGAAGGTGCTCGCTGCTCTTGCTCAGCTTGGGGCTGACGACCAGAAGGCGAGGCGAGTGTTGTCAGAGCTACCGGGCGACCTCGACGAGGGGGAGATGCTAAAGCGCGCTCTTGCCTCCCTAGGGAAAGAGAAGCTTCGCTGATGGAGACCGAAGATCGCGAACTCGATCAAGCGCTTCGACCCTCCAAACTGGAGGAGTTTGTTGGGCAAACCAAGGTTGTTGAGCAACTTCGCCTAGTTATTGCCGCTGCCCAGAAGGATGGCAGGAGTCCAGACCACATCCTCCTTGCAGGCCCTCCCGGGTTAGGCAAAACCACGCTGGCAATGATTGTTGCTCAGCAATCGGGTAAACCTCTGAAACTCTCCTCCGGACCTGCAATTCAGAGTGCGGGGGACCTAGCTTCAATCCTTTCCGCACTCGAGGCTGGAGACGTTTTATTTATAGACGAGATCCACCGACTCTCGAGAAGTGCTGAGGAAATGCTCTATTTGGCGATGGAAGATTTCCGAGTGGATGTGATGGTTGGCAAAGGACCGGGTGCGTCCTCGATAGCGCTTGATATCGCGCCTTTCACCCTTGTTGGAGCCACCACAAGAAGCGGAATGCTCCCTACCCCTCTCCGGGACCGGTTCGGGTTCACTGCCTTTTTAGAGTATTACTCTGAGGAGGAGCTAGCGTCTGTCATCAAGCGCAGCGCCAAAAAGCTCGCGGTTGAAATAGCCGATGAGGCCGTCAACGAACTTTCGAGCAGGTCGCGCGGCACTCCTCGAATCGCCAATCGCCTCCTGCGAAGGGTTCGTGATTTCGCTGCGGTCGGAGAACATAGCCAGGTTGACAAGGCTGTCGTAACTGCTGCCATGGACCTCTTTGGCGTAGATGAGGCTGGGCTTGATCGCATTGATCAAAACTTGCTCGCACTCCTTTCCGATAAGTTCGCTGGAAAGCCGGTGGGTCTTTCAACCCTTGCCGTTGCCCTTGGGGAGGAGCCTGACACGATCGAGGCCGTTGTCGAGCCGTATCTGATCCGTCAAGGATTCATCCACCGGACGCCAAGGGGTCGCGAGATTACTATCCATGGTCTCAAACATCTAGGTCGCTGACTCGCGAGAGGGCATTTACGCCTATAATTTCGGGGGACCGTTTCGGTAAGGAAAGCTCAATGCCAGTAGATCTGTTGCTCCTCGCTGTCTTCGTTCTGATGGTTGTCTTCTTGATCACATCAAATCGTCGACGTCGCAAGGAGGTTGAAGCCATGCAGTCGTCACTAGAGGTCGGCAGCAAGGTGACGCTGCACGCTGGAATCGTGGGAACCGTCACAAAGCTTGATGAAGACGAGATCGAAATCGAGTCCGTAAAGGGAACAAAGCTGCGCGTCTTGCGCGGGGCTGTCGGCAAGATTGCGCCGGTAGGGGAGTAGTAGTTGGCTGAAGGTACAACGTCTCAATCCGCGCGGCGCAAGCTCTCCTGGATTGGTGTAATCGCAGCCTTTTTCGCCGGGCTGATCACATGGGGAACCGTCACTGGACAGCCTGGAGCCTCTTTTGCGCCGGAGTTGGCTCTGGATCTGCAGGGTGGAACCCAGATGATTCTGACCCCGAGCATCGCCGAGGGGCAGCAGGCGTCGCTAGAGCAGCTCAATCAAGCGGTTTCAATTATTCGAGCCCGTGTTGATGGCTCTGGTGTAGGCGAGGCCCAAGTTGCGATTCAGGGAAATGAGAACATCGTTGTCTCTATTCCGGGAACTCCCGATGCCAATACCCTGCAGCTCATCAAGGCCAGCGCCCTCCTAGAATTCCGCCCGGTCATCACCTTTGGCCAGTCAACTCCGCTTGCAGAGGGAACGGAACCGGTTGACCTGAATTCGCTGAGCGATGAGTTGGCGGTGCAACCCGTAAACGCTTCCGACCCCGCGTGGGTCACCGAACGTTTGCTGGCAGAGTTTGAGCAGTTTGACTGCACCTCTCAATTCCGCGCGCCAGGACAGGTGGATGACCCGAACAGGCCGCTTGTCACCTGTGATGATTTCCTGCTCTACAAGTACATTCTTGGACCGGTTGAGGTTCGTGGCGAGAACATTACGGACGCCTACGCCGGCACGATCACAACCCAGACCGGAGCCAACACGAACACCTGGGCCGTAAACCTCGAGTTCGACCCCGCCGGCACCGAGGCCTTCGGCTATGTCACATCGCGACTCTTTGGCTTGCCGTCACCACAAAACCAGTTTGCAATCACCCTCGATGGCTTGGTCATCACTGCCCCGTCAACCAATGC
Organism: Microbacteriaceae bacterium; assembly: GCA_029979375.1. Classification (GTDB taxonomy): domain Bacteria; phylum Actinomycetota; class Actinomycetes; order Actinomycetales; family Microbacteriaceae; genus Aquiluna. Next base: position 48 of record JAPOHQ010000032.1, on the reverse strand, counting down.
CGTGATCACCAATGGTCAGGCTCAGATCACGGGTAATTTCACTCAGGA
>JAPOHQ010000031.1 GCA_029979375.1 Microbacteriaceae bacterium | reverse complement strand
GGTGCTGGGCCTGCTGCTGATAGAAGACCGACAACGACCCGCCGCCACTCCATCCGGCGAGAACGACCTTTTCGTAGCCGAGCCGGTGCTTGGCGTCCTTGATGCACTCGCCGAGGTCTTCGACCACCTTCTCCATCAGCTGCAAATTCAAATCTGCCGAGGCCTCGCTGAGCACCCGAGTGCTCCCCTGGGTGGGTGCGTAGCGAATGCTGCCGTCGGGTGCGGTGCAGGACTCCACCAGGAGCGGATCCAGTCGCACACCGCCATTGGCAATGGTCTGGTAGGCATAGGCCATCTGAAGCGAGGTCACCGCAACTCCCTGACCGAACAGGTGGGTGTACTTATCCGAATACCACCAGTCCTCAATCGGCTTTAGGATTCCGGAGCTCTCACCCTCGAAATTCAAGGCGCTGGTCTGCCCAAAACCAAAGTTGCGCAGGTAGTCGTAGCGAACCTCTTCGTCGACCTGCATGCCAAATCCGTAGATACCCGTGTTGGAGCTGTAGCGCAGCACTCCGGCGAGGCTTAGCTCGTAGGTGTCGTGATCGAAGCTGTCCTTGATCGACTCGCCATACTCGAGCTTGAGCCGGTCAGGAGCCTCCACGGTGTCGTACTCATCAGCCGTCCCGGTGTCCAGGACCATTGCGGTCGAAACCGCCTTCATGATGGACCCTGGCTCGAAGGCAAACTGGAAAATCTTGCTACCGCGGTTATCGCTGTCGGTTGCAGCCGGATCGTTTGGGTCGACCGTTGGCGCTTCAGCAGCGGCCAAGATCTTGCCGGTCTCAACCTCCACAACGATCGCACTCGCCCACTCTGCTTCGAGCTGGGCAACCGTGTCGGCGAGAACCTGCTGGGCAAAAAATTGCAAGTTGGAATCTATGGTCAGATTCAGCGAGCCGCCATCCTGGGTGGGCTGTGTGGTGACATTCGACGTTGGAATCCTGACCCCCTCCGCCGAGCGCTCAAAGGTCTCCTGGCCATCAATACCCGCAAGACAGGTGTTGTATTGCCGCTCCAGGCCCGCAAGAGGTGTGCCGTCAGAACCCACGAAGCCCAGCACGTTACCAGCCACCGCGCCATTGGGATAGAGCCGATCGGCGAACTTGTCCTCGTAAATCCAAGGGATACCGAGGTCACGAATCTTGTTGTAGGTCGCAGCGTCGACCTTCTTGGCTAGGTTGGAATACTCGGAGTCCCCCTCGAGTCGCGCCAATAGCTCCTCGAGCGATAGCCCCACCAAAGGAGCCAGCTCCATCGCGATCGCCTCCACCGACCATTGCGTGCGCTCGCCATCAATGGTGCGATAAACGGGTCCAACATTCTTGGGTGCTGCATTTATGTCATAGCGGAACACGGTCCTGGCCAGCACCTCACCCGTGGAGTCCAGGATGTCGCCGCGCAAGGCCGTGAGGGTCTGAGTGACGCTGCGGCGCTCAATCGACTTTTCCTGTATCTCTTCGGCTCGCACGACCTGATAGTCGACTAACCGCCAACCCAGGGCTCCCACCAAAACAACGAGCATCATCAAAAAAGCGGTGAGGCGACGAGTCATAGCTGCATGATTGCCCATTGATGCCTACCTGGTTGGTGATGCTGGGATACGACCCGACTCCAAAACTACGCCAGGAGTGTTCTCCGAGCTGATTTCGACACTGACTTCTAGACCACTGGCCGCTATGGTGCTCAGGGCAAATTCGGAGACGGTTCCGAGGGCTGAGTTAGCCACCAGGTTGCTGCTGGCAACGGCCGCGGTTTCGGCGTCTGCTGGCTCGGGAGACCCAAAGATACGGTCGTTTCTGATGTCTAGCAGCACCGATGCCGGATTGGCGACCATCCCGAGCTGATTAGCAGCATCGGCGAGGTTCTGTGGAGACCCCAGCGAGTCAACCTCCTCCTGAATGATCTGCACCTCGGTAGCAAGATCGCGCTTCTGAATCTTGAGCTCCTTGAGGTAGTAGGCATCCTGAGTGAGGACCATGTTGAGAGCCAGTTGGACGATGTAGACAGCCACGATTCCGAGCACGAAGATGAAGCCAGCAAGCATGCTGGGGCGAAGCTTCTTGGCGTCATTTGCGCTGAGCAACATAACCCTCATCACGCTACCTCCAGCTTCTCGGCAGCGCGGAGCCTTGCGGAAGCCGCCCGCGGGTTCTGGGAGAGCTCGATCTCAGTGGCGCGCTCAACGCCCTTGGTGAGAATCTTCAGGCTGGGGCCGGTGCCGGGAAGTTCGATTGGCATCTCAACCGGAGTCGATGAAACTGCTCGCTCCTGGAGGGCCTGCTTCACGATCGCATCCTCCAAAGAGTGGTAGGACATCACAACGATTCGCCCACCGGTTGAAAGCGCCTCGATTGCCTGCGGCAGGGCGGCCTCGAGAACATCTAACTCATCATTGACTGCGATGCGAAGGGCCTGGTAAACGCGCTTGGCGGGGTGCCCGGACTGCTTCCCCGGTGCCTTTGGAACCACTCTTTCAACCAGCTCATTTAGTTGTGAGCTGCTGGTGATCGGACTGTTCTCGCGAACCCGGATGACCTCCTTGGCAATCTGGAAGGCGTAGCGCTCCTCCCCCAGATCGCGGAAGATCTTGGTCAGCTCCTCTAGGTCTAGATTGGCAAGCAGGTCGGCCGCGGTCTGGCCGCGAGTCTGATCCATGCGCATATCAAGCGGAGCGTCCTGCGCGTAGGCAAAACCGCGATCGGCCACATCTAGCTGCATCGAGCTGACGCCAAGGTCAAACAGGGCACCCTGGATGGCATCAATTTTGCGCTCGTTTAGGACCTCTTCGATCTCGTCGTAAATCGCCTCTACGGCCTCAAAGCGGTCGCCGAAGCCAGCTAGCCGCTCGGATGCGAGCTTGAGCGCCTGCGGGTCTCGGTCTAGACCGATTACGCGAAGGGTTGGATTCTCGGTAAGTAGCGCCTCGGAGTGACCGCCCAAACCCAGAGTGGCATCAACCACAACCGGGGTGTCGCCCTGCAGGGCAGGACGCAGCAGCTCGAGGCAACGCTGCAGCATGACTGGTCGGTGGAGTTCGGCGGATAGATGACTCATGGTTTTGTGGGTCTGTCCCTGCACCCTGGTCCCTGTCCGAAACGTGAGCTTGGTTTTCACGTGGTCCGACTTAGGGGAAGAAAGCCGGGCTCGGCCAAGGATCAAAGTGCAGGGCTAGAACAATCCCGGAATCACCTCCTCCGCCTGGTTTGCAAACTTCTCTTCGTTGTTGCTCAGATACTTCTGCCAGCTGGCGGCATCCCAGATCTCGGCTCGAGAGCCAACGCCGATGATCACAAGTTCTTTGGTGAGGCCGGCATACTCGCGAAGGATGGCCGGAACCAAGACCCTGCCCTGCTTGTCTGGCTGGTCATCGCTTGCCCCCGACAGAAAGACGCGCAGGTACTTCCTGGCCTCCTCCGAGGTGACTGGGGCCTGACGAATCTTCTCGTGCACGCCTGCGAACTCTGATTTGGAAAAGACATAGAGGCAGCGCTCCTGACCGCGGGTCATTACGACGCCCTCGGAGAGCTCTTCACGGAATTTAGCTGGAAGGAAGATGCGACCCTTGTCGTCAATCTTCGGGGTATGAGTTCCTAGCAACATTGCTATGCCCCTCTCTCAGCTATTCACCACTTTACTCCACTTTGCTCCACTTAGCTGAATATTTCAACACTTTTTATCACATTTTGGAAAAGAAAAAACCCCCGCACTTGCGGGGGCTACTTGCTAAAAGTCTCTTCTAGTCGCGATTGAAGCGATCGTTCCAGCGGTCCTCAAAGAACGAGCCGCCACTGCGCTGTGGTTTTGGTAGGTCCGGAAGCTTGAAGTTGCTGGAGGCAACCACCAGTCCCATCACCATTACGGCGAACGCCACCACACCAAAAAATGCAACCTGGATTGTGACCGCAAAGATCAGCAGCCCAATGCCGGCAATCATGGTGAGAACACCGGCGACAAGCTTTCCTGCATTGGAACTGGTGCTGCCAACCTGCTTGGACTTCTGGGCGAGGCTGGCATCCTCCTTGAGGAGGTTGCGTTCCATCTCCTCCAGCAGTCGCTGTTCGTGCTCGGATAGTGCCATTAGCTCTCCATTCTTCCTAAATTGTAAACAGCGATGAACCGCTAGGCTATCCCGCGTGCCTCAAGATTTCCTGCTAAAACTTGTGCAGCAGAGGCTAGATAGCTTCTGCGACGAAAAACGTAGACAGCTTCGTGAGATTTCCGAAGACCTCGATCCAATCATTGATTACACCCAGTCCCTGCTCGCTGGTGGCAAGAGGTTTCGCGCTCTTTTCTGTTTCTGGAGCTGGGCAGGTTACCTCCCCGAGGATCTCACCGAAGATCAGCTCGGCATAGATTCCCCAATAGTTGGGGTGAGCGCCGCTTTGGAGATGTTTCACGCGTCCGCGCTGGTGCACGACGACCTGCTCGATCAGTCTGACACTCGCAGATCTCAGCCAGCGATCCACAAGCGCTTTGAAACCCTGCACAGCGGCAAGGGCTACGCGGGTTCGGCAACCAGGTTCGGCATAGCAGGCTCGGTCCTAACCGGTGATCTGATGTTGGCCTGGAGCTCTGAACTTTTTGGTGAGGCGCTTCGCGATGTCGATCCCGTGAGCGAAGCAAACTGTAGAACCCAGTTCTCGCAAATGCGCTTCGAGGTGATGGCGGGACAATACCTTGACGTGCTGGAAGAGAATGCGGCCCCAACTCGGGCGCGCTCCGAGGGTGTCGCAATCGCCAATCGGGTGATGCTCTACAAAACCGCCAAGTATTCTCTTGAGGCCCCGCTCCTGATCGGAGCCGCACTAGCTGGCGCAGAGGACTCCACTCTGCGCTCGCTCAGCAACTTTGGCATCCCCCTTGGTCTTGCCTTCCAACTCCGTGACGATGTGCTCGGGGTATTCGGAGACCCTGAGGTCACCGGCAAGCCGGCGGGTGATGATCTCAGGGAGGGGAAGCGAACGGTTTTGGTAGCACTTACCTTGGAGACGCTTCCAGCATCGGTGGCGAAGATCTTCGATGAGCTCCTAACCAGCGACGAGATCGATGACGATCAGCTCGAGTTTTTGCGACAAACCATCGCGGACTCTGGCGCGCTAGCGAAGACCGAGAGACTCATTGCGGAGCACTCCCAGCGCTCGATAGAGGCGCTGGCTGACTTAGAGATCAGCGATCAGGGGCGCAAGATGCTTTCGTATTTAGCCGACAAGGTGATAAACCGCTCGCACTAACCGAGGTTTTGCGCGGCGCGACGAACGGGTGCCTTATGACCCTTACGCAGAGCCGATATGGGCTTCTCGCCCAGATATTCATTGTCGGCAAAGAGCCATTCGATCGCCTCTGGTTCGCTTAGCCCGATGTCCATCAGCTGCAACATCGTGCCGCGCACTGAGGCAAGTGGCTCGCCATCGACAATGAGGTCGGCGGGAACCATGAGTTGTTTTTCAATCTTGACTGCGAAGAGGACGTGCTCCTCAATTAGCCTGCGCACCTTAGAGGTTGAGAGGCCTAGCTGGCTTGCGACCTCATCGAGAGATAACCAATTTGCTACCTCGTCAGCTATCACCTTTTCTCCTGGCGGTCTCAACTAACTGCTCTGCTACTAAGAATGCCAATTCGAGAGATTGCATGTGGTTCAACCTGGGGTCACACACCGTCTCGTATTTGGCCTCGAGCGATGCCTCGTCTATTTGCTCTGAGCCACCGAGGCACTCGGCCACATCGTCACCGGTCAGCTCGACATGGAGGCCACCGGGGTGGGTGCCAAGGGCGCGGTGAACCTCAAAGAAGCCGGTCACCTCGTCCAACACGTCGTCGAAGCGACGTGACTTGTAACCGTTCGCGGTGGTGATTCCGTTGCCGTGCATCGGGTCTGTGATCCAGAGCGGCTGTGCGCCGGCGTCCCTAACGGCCTCGACAAGCTTCGGCAGTTCATCGCGAATCTTGCCAGCACCCATGCGGCTGATAAGGGTGAGGCGGCCTGGTTCGCGCTCGGGGTCGAGCTTGTCGATCAAGGCAAGCACGTCGCTGACCTGTGAGGTTGGCCCAAGCTTTACACCCAGTGGGTTGCGAACCCTGGAGAAGAAGTCAATGTGAGCACCATCGAGCTGCCTGGTGCGCTCCCCCACCCAGATGAAGTGGCCGGATGTGACATAAGGCAGCGAGGTGCGGGAGTCAATTCTTGTTAGTGGCCGTTCGTAGTCGAAGAGCAAGCCCTCGTGGCTGACAAAGAACTCGGTGGCCCTCAGTTCTGCGGAGTCAACGCCGCATGCTTCCATGAAACGCATGGCGCGGTCGATGTCACCTGCGATCGACTCATACTTCTTATTGGCCGGGTTGTCGACAAAGCCCTTGTTCCAGCTGTGAACCTCCCTGAGGTCTGCAAAGCCTCCGGTTGTGAAAGCGCGAATCAGGTTTAAGGTGCTCGATGAGGTGTGGTACGCGCTTAGCAGGCGGCCTGCGTCGTGCCTGCGGGACTCCGCAGTGAAGTCGTAGCCGTTGACCGCATCGCCACGGTAGGCGGGAAGCGTTACACCCTCGCGAGTCTCGTTGTCTGAGGAGCGTGGCTTTGCGAACTGGCCTGCCATACGACCCATCTTGATGACCGGAAGGCTCGAGCCATACATCAGCACAACTGCCATCTGCAGCACAGTCTTGATGCGGTTTCGAATGCGATCCGCGGTGGCATCCGCGAAGGTCTCCGCGCAGTCACCACCCTGCAGCAGGAAGGCCTCGCCTGCGGCAGCCTGAGCCAGTCGCTGACGAAGAGTGTCGACCTCGCCGGCAAAGACTAGAGGTGGGAGCTTGGAAAGCTCCGCCCTGACCTCAGCCAGGCGTGCGGCATCCTCCCAGGTGGGCTGCTGCTTTGCCTCGAGCGAGGCGTAATTGTCTAGGCCAAAGTCTTGCAAGTTAGTTCCTATCCCTCTGCCCTGGCGAGGCGATTGCGGATCGTTGAGGCATAGACGTCCTCGTATTGCTGATTCGAAAGCTTCTTGATGTTGTAAATGATCTGGTCGGCAACCGCCCGGAGCACGACTCGCTCACCTTCCATGCCGGCAAACCTGGAGAAGTCGAGTTGCTCGCCGACTCGAACACCCACGCGATGAATCTTGGGGTACTTCTGACCGAGCGGCTGAACCTTTTCGGTGTCGATCATCGCGACCGGCACAACCGGGACCTTTGCCTCGAGAACCATTCGGGCGATACCCGTGCGACCGCGGTAAAGCTTGCCGTCCGGGCTTCTGGTCCCCTCGGGGTAGATGCCGAGCAGAAGCCCGCGCTCCAGAACACCCAACCCGGTGTTCAACGAATCCTCTGAGGCCTTGCCTCCGCTGCGATCAATTGGAAGCTGACCGGTGGCCTTGAAGAACCAGCGAATCAGGGCACCCTTCATGCCTTTGCCCGTGAAGTAGTCACTCTTTGCAAGAAAGGTAACCGGCCTTCTGACCTTGAGGGGCAAAAATATTGAGTCGACAAAAGACAGGTGGTTGCTGGCCAATACGGCAGCGCCCTTTTTTGGAATGTGCTCACTACCGCGAATCCAGGGTCGGAACAGAATGCTAAGGATTGGCCCCAGCACTATGTTCTTCAGGAATAGGTAAATCATTGTCGCTCCAGTTAGACCTAAAGCTTACCCAAGCTGCGCCTGGCAAGGTCGGCTGCTCCAATGACTCCGGCCTGGTTGGAATGGGTCGCTAGAACCACGTCCGCAACTGGCCTGAAACCCTGAGCGGGGAGCTGGCTCTCAAAGGCCGAGCGAATCGGACCGAGGATGCTCTCTCCAAGCTCGGATAGACCGCCGCCGATAACGAATACCTCTGGATCCAGCACTGCGACCAGCGAGCCCATCGCAACCGCTAGGTGCTCAGCTGCCCGCTGAACCAGCTGGAGGGTTCCGGGGTCCCTCTCCTGAACAGCCTGGTATGCCTCATGCCCACTAAGGGACCCAGCTTCGTCCCGAAGTTCCCTAAGCCGGGCGCCCAATGGATCGGAGCTGTCGGCCAGCAGATTCGCTTCTCTGAGCAGGGCGGTACCCGAGGCATATTGCTCAACACAGCCGAGGCGACCGCAGCCGCAGGGAAGGCCCTCGTCAACCACGCTGATGTGGCCCAGCTCGCCACCGATTCCAAAGCCACCCCGCATCAGGTTGCCGTCGGCCACCACCGCACCACCGACACCGGTGCCCAGGGTCAGCATCATCATCGACCCGTAGTCCTTAGCGCTACCAAACTTAAATTCGGCCCAACCTGCGGCGTTGGCATCGTTTTCGATTACGACAGGCCTTCCGACTCGCTCCTCAAGGCGAGCGCGAAGCGGCTCATTGCGCCAGCTCAGGTTTGGTGCATAGAGGACAGTGGATTGAGCAGCATCGATGAAGCCAGCGGCCGCCACGCCAACCGCTTCTATCTCGCCAGCTTCTTCTGATAGCTCATTGATCAGTGCCGAGACCACCTCGACCATCGCGTTTGAGTCCTGGGCGGGCGACTTGACCTTTTTCTTGTCAACAACTTGGCCTTGAGAGTCGACTGTCGCACCAAGGATCTTGGTGCCACCGATGTCTATTCCGATGCTAAGCAACTAGTCACTTCCCGCTATTGGCCAGAAACACCAAATTTTATTCTCTGAAAGGCATTTACGACAGGGTAAGAGGGCGTAACAATTCCAGATTCTTGCTCACGTGCATCCGATTTCGGGTTAAAGTTGTGGCAAATCTCACGGGAGAAAAACAATGGAGTTTTACGACGTTCCGCTTAATGTGGCCACCAACCCAAATGACAATGCAACAGTGCTTCTGCTTGACAGAGTTGGGAAAAACCCCGACCACGCGCTGTTTAGCCGAAAGAATTCAGATGGAAGTTGGCGCAATGTCACCAGCGCCGAGTTTCTGTCAGAGGTTCAGACACTAGCTAAGGGCCTAATTTCCGCCGGCCTAAAACCCGGCGAAGCCGTCGCCCTAATGTCTCGAACTCGATACGAGTGGACGATGATCGACTTCGCGATTTGGTTCGCCGGCGGCGTAGTGGTGCCAATTTATGAAACATCCTCTTCGGAGCAGATCGAGTGGATCCTCTCGGACTCAGACTCGGTGGCGGTCTTCGTCGAAAATGAGGAACACCTTGGGCGTGTTGAAAAAGTTCAATCGAATACACCGAGGCTTCGAAACATTTGGCGAATAGATTCAACTGACTTCTCTGATCTGCACAAGGCCGGCGAAAAGGTCTCCGATGCTGATCTAGAAAAAGCCCGAACGAATGCTGAGGGCTCGGACCTGGCGACCATCGTTTACACCTCTGGAACTACCGGTAACCCAAAGGGTTGCGAACTGACTCACTCAAGCTTTGTGGATCACTGCCGGAATGCTGCTGAGGAGCTTCCCGAGATTGCGAATGACCGCCAAAACTCATTGATTTTCGTTCCTCTCGCGCACATCCTCGGCCGCTATGTTGCCGTGCTTTGCATCCACGCGGGCATTCGCGTGGGACACCTGCCTGACACCAAGCTGGTAGCAGCCGAGCTTCCCGGCTTCCAGCCGACCTTCCTGCTCGCTGTACCCAGAGTGTTCGAGAAGGTTTACAACAACGCCGAGCTCAAGGCTGAGGCCGGTGGCAAGGGCAAGATCTTCCGCACCGCGGCTCACGTCGCAATCGACTACTCCAAGGCACTGGATGATCCAAAGGGTCCATCCTTCGGTCTGAAGCTCAAGCACACCGTCTTCGACAAGCTTGTCTATTCCAAGCTCCGCGCTGCCATGGGTGGCCAGGTCAAGTATGCGATCTCGGGTGGTGCTCCGCTCGGTGAGCGCCTTGGGCACTTCTTCCGCGGCATCGGCTTGATCGTTCTCGAGGGCTATGGCCTCACCGAGACCGCCGCGGCCGCAGTAATCGGCCGGGTCAACTGGCAGAAGATTGGCAAGGTTGGCCGTGCCCTTCCCGGCACCGGAATAAAGATTGCCGAGGATGGAGAGGTTTGGCTCCGCGGCATCAACATCATGCGTGGCTACTGGCGCAATGAGGCAGCAACCAGGGATGCCTTCTCTGAGGACTGGTTCCGTTCCGGTGACATCGGCGAGCTCGACGAGGACGGCTTCCTGACCATTACCGGTCGCAAGAAGGAGATTCTCGTGACCGCAGGTGGAAAGAACGTTGCCCCTGCTCCTATCGAGGATCCGCTGCGCGCACACCCGCTGATTGGCCAGGTTGTCGTAATCGGAGACGCCAAACCATTCATCGGTGCGCTGATTTCCCTAGACCCCGAAATGGTTCCGGTCTGGGCCGAGCAGAATGGCATCACGGAGAAACTAACTCTCGCAGAGGCCACGAAGCACCCAACGATTCGCGAAGAGCTCCAGAAGGCTGTCGACGAGGTAAACGCCAAGTTCTCGCAGGCCGAGCAGATCAAGGCCTTTGAGATTCTCGACGTTGAGCTAACCGAAGCATCCGGTCACCTGACGCCATCACTCAAGATCAAGCGACCACAGGTGATGAAGGACTTCGCGATCCACGTGGACCGCATTTACGCTAACGCCTAAACCATTCCTGTTCCCTGAGCGAGCGGAGCGCAAGCTTTCGCTCCTCAGGGTTTAGGCGATCTAGATAGAGCAGCCCGTCCAGGTGATCGCACTCGTGCTGCAG
>JAPOHQ010000030.1:10638-10893 GCA_029979375.1 Microbacteriaceae bacterium | reverse complement strand
GACTGACATTGGACTTTTTGAACGGCTTGCTGGAGCCCTGCCGGATAAGGCAATTAAGGTGGCGGAATCGGCTGTGAAGTCAAGCGCAGATGTCGCCAGCTACCGGGCGGCGGGAGCGGATGTGGTTCTGGTCGGGGAGGCTCTGGTAACGGGCGATCATAAGTCTCTGATACACCAGTTCACTTCCATCTCTTAAGCTTTACGCATGCCAAACAAGCTCAGCGACCAGGTTGGTCCGTATTTCGGTGAGTATGG
>JAPOHQ010000030.1:0-10628 GCA_029979375.1 Microbacteriaceae bacterium | reverse complement strand
CGTCCCGGAACCACTGATTGCCGCCTTGGATCAGCTTGACGAGGTTTACCGGGCCGCCAGGCAGGACGCTGCGTTCGCGAAAGAACTGGCAGACCTGCATAAGAACTACACGGGGCGCCCCTCGATAATCACAGAGGCAGAGCGCTTCGCCCGAAAGTTTGGCGACGTGCGAGTGTTTCTCAAGCGGGAGGATCTAAACCACACCGGTAGTCACAAAATAAACAACGTCATGGGGCAGGCTCTTTTGACGAAGCGGATGGGCAAGAAACGAATCATTGCCGAGACCGGTGCGGGCCAGCATGGAGTTGCGTCAGCCACCGCAGGTGCGTATTTCGGCTTGGAGTGCGTCGTTTACATGGGGGAGGTCGACACTGAACGCCAGGCCCTCAACGTCGCTCGCATGCGCCTGCTTGGTGCGGAGGTCGTGCCGGTTAAGACGGGTTCGAGGACTTTAAAGGATGCAATCAATGAGGCCATGAGGGACTGGGTGGCAAATGTCGACACCACTCACTACCTGCTAGGCACCGTGGCCGGACCGCACCCGTTTCCCACAATGGTCCGCGACTTTCACAGTGTCATCGGACTCGAGGCCAAGCAGCAAATGCTGGAACTTACTGGCTCCTTGCCAGACGCTGTTGCGGCCTGCGTTGGGGGCGGTTCGAATGCCATCGGCATCTTCCACGCCTTCCTAGATCACCCAGAGGTGCAGCTTTGGGGATTTGAGGCCGCTGGCGACGGTGTCGAGACGATGATGCACGCGGCAACGCTATCAAAGGGCGTACCTGGTGTGCTGCATGGAGCCAGGAGCTACATGCTCCAAGACGAAGATGGCCAGACAATGGAGTCTCACTCGATATCCGCCGGCTTGGATTACCCAGGAGTTGGTCCGGAGCACGCGTGGCTTAAGGACATGGGCAGGGTCAATTACCACGGGATCTCCGACCGAGAGGCAATGGAGGCTATGAGGCTGCTCAGCGAGACCGAGGGCATAATCCCGGCGATTGAGACCGCTCACGCCCTAGCTGGAGTCAAAGCGCTCGCTGAGAGGTTGCCTGCCGGTTCGAGCATTTTGATCAATCTTTCGGGACGCGGGGATAAGGATATGGAAACCGCTGGTCGCTACTTTGGCATCCTGGGGGCCTAATGCGGGTTGAAGAGGTTCTGCGAGACAGGCGCGCACAGGGCAGGGGCTCGCTCATCGGCTACTTTCCAGCCGGCTACCCAACAGTCGATGACTCGGTGGCAGCCCTGGTTGCGATGGCTCAGGAGGGCTGCGACATTCTTGAGGTTGGGGTGCCGTATTCGGACCCCGTTATGGATGGCGAGGTTATCCAGCGAGCGACTGAAAAGGCTCTGGCTAATGGGTTTAGGCTCTCTAATCTCTTTGAGGTAATTCAAAAAGTGCGACAGCAAACAGAAGTTCCAATGCTTGTCATGAGCTACTGGAACCCAGTAATTCGCTTTGGTCTGGAGAGTTTTGCCGAGGAGTTATCAGAGAGCGGCGCTCAGGGAATGATCACTCCCGACCTCATTCCCGACGAAGCCGCTAGCTGGCTTGATGTTTCGGACCAAGTTGGCTTGGAACGTGTTTTTCTTGTAGCGCCAAGTAGTTCGCCCGCGCGAACAAAGCAAAATGCCGAGGCCTCTAAAGGCTTCGTATATGCCGTCTCAACCATGGGAATCACGGGGGAGCGAGCCGAACTTGATCGCCTGGCCAGGTCGGTCACTGAGGGAATCAGAGAAGTCTCGGATATTCCGGTCTGCGTGGGCGTGGGAGTCTCCAATGGTGAGCAGGTCGCAGAGGTAAACAGCTACGCCGACGGCGCTATCGTGGGAACCGCGATTATTCGCGCCTATGAAGAAGGTGGCCTCGAAGCCCTGCGAGCCAAGGTTCGCGAGCTTGCAAGCGGTTTAGGATAGGCCAGTGCATTTCTTAGCAGGCATTCCCTCACCAGAGATTTCCTTTATCGACATCGGTCCAGTGCGGATTCACTTCTATGCGCTCTTTATCCTCACCGGCATCGTCATCGCAACTCTGATAGCTGATCGGACACTTTCAAGGCGCGGTGCGGAACGCGGGAGCATGCTGGACATCGCGCTTTGGGCGGTCCCGTTTGGAATTCTTGGTGGCCGCTTCTTCCATGTGATCACCCACCCAGCCGACTATTTCTATGAGTGAGCGGACCTTCTGGCAACGCTTCGCATCTGGGAGGGTGGACTTGCAATCTATGGAGCCATTACCTTCGGCGCGGTGGGCGCCTACATCGGTACCCGGCAGCTCGGCTACAGGTTCTTGACGGTGGCGGACGCAGTTGCCCCAGGGATCCTGATTGCTCAGGGGATTGGGCGCCTTGGCAACTACTTCAATAAGGAGCTCTTTGGCCTCCCCACTGAATTGCCGTGGGGACTTGAGATTGACAGCAGCAACCCGGCCTATCCGAACGGACTTCCAGAAGGGCTGCTGTTCCACCCCACCTTCCTCTACGAGATGATTTGGAACCTAACCGGTGCCGCGCTGATTATTCTGCTGGCCTCGCGTCTTAGGTTGCAGTGGGGCAAGGTCTTTGCGCTTTATCTAATGGTCTACTCGCTGGGAAGAATTTGGATAGAAAGTATCCGAATTGACCCAAGTGAGATTATTCTTGGATTGCGAGTCAACATCTGGTCGGCGCTGATCGGATTGACAATCGGTATCGCGATATTCGTGGTTCAAAGTCGCCGCCACCCTGGCCTCGAACCATCGATTTGGAAGCCTGGCAGAGAACCTGCCGAGGAGAAAACTACCAAGTCGTCTGACTAAGTCTTTTCATCCCATTGGGCCAACGATGTCCCTAGCAAATAGGTAATTGATTGGAGCCCATTGACCATTTCACCTTTTGGCCGTTTCGGCACTGCACCTGCCGCTCAGGGTCTATACGACCCAGCTCAGGAGCATGATGCCTGCGGTTTGGCGATGGTCGCTACGCTGCGTGGCCACGCCGGACACGACATTGTCGAGATGGCGCTTGGTGCACTCCGCAATCTGGAACACCGCGGGGCCGTGGGCTCCGACGCGGGAACCGGTGACGGGGCCGGAATTCTTACCCAGATTCCGCATCGTTTTTATGCCGAGGTGGCAGGGTTCAAGCTTCCAGACTTAGGAAGCTACGGCACCGGCCTGGTTTTCCTAGAATCTGCCGATGCTGCCAAGGACAAGAAGGCCTTTGAGGATCTTGCAAAGCAGGAGGGCCTTAGCGTTCTTGGGTGGCGAATACCACCTACCAATCCGAAGGTTTTGGGAGATATGGCCCGCGAGGCGATGCCGACCATTGAGCAGGTTTTCGTTGGGGGCGCAAGTGGCATGGACCTGGAGCGGAAACTGTTCCGACTCCGCAAGCGCAGTGAGCGTGAGATAGGCATCTATCACCCCTCGCTGAGCGGAAGGACGATTGTCTACAAGGGAATGGTCACTACCCTCCAGCTCGAACCTTTCTACCCAGACCTGTCGGACGAGAGATTTGAATCGCTATTGGCCTTGGTTCACTCGCGATTCTCAACCAACACCTTCCCCTCCTGGCCACTTGCCCACCCATTCCGATTCATCGCTCACAACGGTGAGATAAATACCGTGAAGGGCAACGCAAACTGGATGGCTGCTCGGGAATCACAACTTTCCTCCAAGCTGCTGGGGGACATTGACCAGCTCAAGCCAATCGTTACCCCTGGCGCATCCGACAGCGCAACATTCGATGAGGTCTTGGAGCTCCTGTTGCTCTCAGGTAGGTCGCTGCCACACGCCATGATGATGATGATTCCGGGGGCCTGGGAAAAGCAGATAGATCTTGATCCGCAAATCAGAGACTTCTTCGAGTATCACTCGATGATCATGGAGCCTTGGGACGGGCCCGCCGCGGTTGTCTTCACCGATGGCGACTTGGTTGGTGCGACATTGGACAGAAACGGACTGCGTCCGGGCAGGTTCATCGTCAGCGAGGACGGCTTCGTCGTGCTTGCCTCTGAGATCGGGGTAACAGATATCCAAGCGGACAAGATTGTCCGAAAGGGCAGACTCCAGCCAGGAAAAATGTTCCTGATCGACACTAAGGCCGGTCAGATCATTGAAGATGACCAAATCAAGGCGGAGGTCGCATCCCTCGAGCCCTGGGGTGAGTGGCTCGAGGCCTCTCGAATCAATCTCAAGGACCTGCCCGAGCGCGAACACGTGAGGTATTCGGCGTCTTCGGTGAACCGCAGGCAGCGAGTCTTTGGCTACACCGAGGAAGACCTAAAGGAGTTCATCGCGCCGATGGCCAAGAGCGGTCAGGAGCCCATCGGTGCAATGGGCAGCGACACCCCGATTGCCGCAATTTCTGACCGACCGAGACTGCTCTTCGACTACTTCACCCAGCAGTTTGCGCAGGTGACTAACCCACCGCTTGATGCCATCAGGGAAGAGGTCGTTACCTCGATGACCGCATCGATTGGGCCGGTGAGAAACCTCCTGACTGCAACCCCAGAGCACGCCAAGCAGATGATCCTGGATTACCCGATCCTCTCGAACGACGAGCTCTCGAGGATCAAGCACATCGACCGAGGGAACAACATCGGTAAGTCGGTCACAATCTCCTGCCTGTATCGAGTTGACGACGGTCCCGCGGCTCTCGAGCAGAGACTTGAGCAAATGGCCCAGGAGGTCGACGCTGCCTTAGAGGCCGGCGCAACTTTCATCGTGCTCTCAGATCGCGACTCTAACCGAGAGCTTGCTCCAATCCCTTCACTTCTGAGCTGTTCGGCCATTCACCACCACCTGATCCGCAAGGGCAATCGAATGATGGCCGGATTGATTGTGGAGTGCGGTGATGCACGTGATGTTCACCACATGGCCGTCCTGATTGGCTACGGAGCCTCTGCCATTAACCCCTATTTGGCGCTTGAAACAGCTGAGGACATGGTGGTGCGGGGACTAATCGCCGGCATCACCCCGGAGCGCTCAAGCAAGAACATGATCAAGGCTCTGGGTAAGGGCGTTCTTAAGATCATGAGCAAGATGGGTATCTCAACGGTGGCCTCTTACGCCGGCGCTCAGTGCTTCGAGGCCGTTGGCTTATCCCCACAGTTCATCGATCGTTATTTCACCGGGACCACCTCAAAACTAGGTGGCGTGGGACTCGACGTTATCCACGTTGAAATCTCCAAGCGACACCAGGCCGCATACCCGGTCGAAGGCGCCACGAGAGCCCACCTTTCCCTTGACGTCGGTGGCGAGATGAAGTGGCGCCGCGAGGGACCGCCACATCTTTTCAACCCAGAGACAGTATTCAAGCTGCAGCACTCGACCCGCGCCGGCAGCTATGAGGTCTTCAAGCAATACACCAAGGCCGTCAACGACCAAAGCCAGAAGCTAATGACGATTCGCGGTCTATTCGAGCTCAAGCTGGAGGGGCAGAAGTCGATCCCAATTGAGCAGGTCGAGCCCGTTTCCGAGATCGTGAAGCGCTTTTCCACGGGTGCGATGTCAATGGGCGCTATTAGCCCAGAGGCGCACGAGGTCCTCGCGATTGCGATGAACCGCCTCGGCGGTAAGAGCAACACTGGTGAGGGTGGAGAGGCTGTTGAGCGCCTCCTAGATCGCGAACGTCGCTCGGCGGTGAAGCAGGTAGCTTCGGGAAGATTCGGCGTTACCAGCATGTATCTGACGCATGCCGATGACATTCAAATCAAGATGGCGCAGGGTGCGAAGCCTGGCGAGGGTGGACAGCTCCCGCCCCACAAGGTCTACCCGTGGATTGCTGACCTAAGGCACTCAACGCCTGGGGTGGGTCTGATTTCGCCGCCACCGCACCACGACATCTACTCAATCGAGGATCTAAAGCAGTTGATTTTCGATCTGAAGCGTGCAAACCGAGACGCAAGAGTCCATGTCAAGCTCGTTAGCCAGTTCGGGGTTGGCACCGTTGCCGCCGGAGTAGCAAAGGCTAAGGCCGATGTGGTGCTGATCTCAGGCCACGACGGTGGCACGGGAGCATCCCCGCTGAACTCACTCAAGCATGCTGGAACGCCTTGGGAGCTCGGTCTTGCCGAGACCCAGCAGACCCTGCTTTTGAATGGGCTCCGCGACCGAATCACGGTTCAGGTGGATGGCTCTATGAAGACTGGGCGCGATGTAATCATCGCGGCGCTGTTGGGTGCGGAGGAGTTTGGTTTCGCGACTGCACCTCTGGTGGTTGAGGGTTGTATCTTGATGCGCGTCTGCCACTTGGACACCTGTCCCGTTGGTGTGGCCACCCAAAATCCAGACCTCAGGGCAAGATTCCGTGGCCAGGCCGATCACGTGGTCAACTTCTTTGAATTCTTGGCTCAAGAGGTTCGCGAATACCTGGCTGAGCTTGGCTTCCGATCACTTGAGGAGGCGATTGGTCGAGCGGATCTTCTGGATGTAAACAAGGCCATCCACCACTGGAAGGCCGACGGCCTGGATCTAAGCCCAATCTTCGCGGCTAAGGATCTCAAGGTTGATTCGGCTCTGCACCGGACCACCTTCCAGGATCATGAGCTGGAGGCTCACTTCGACTATGAGTTGATAGAAATCGCAGCGCCAGCGCTCCGCGATGCCAAGCCTGTGTTGATCGAGCGCGAGATTAACAACACGAACCAGGCCATTGGAACAATGCTCGGCAACGAGCTCACCAAGCGCTGGGGTGAACAGGGTCTCGAGCCGGGGACACTGGAGCTGCGGTTGCGTGGCAGCGCCGGTCAATCACTCGGTGCCTTCGTGCCGAGGGGTATCAAGATCTCAGTCGAGGGTGATTGCAACGACTACGTTGCCAAAGGTCTTTCTGGTGGAACCGTGGTGGTCAAACCTCCGGCCGGCGCTGGATTTGTGGCGCAGGAGAACGTGATTGCAGGCAATGTGATCGGCTACGGCGCAACCTCGGGAAAGATTTTCCTCAACGGCGTTGTCGGCGAGCGTTTCCTGGTTCGAAACTCAGGGGCCGTGGCAGTCGTTGAGGGTGTCGGTGACCACGCACTCGAATACATGACCGGCGGTAGAGCGGTGATCTTGGGTAGAACCGGAATCAACCTCGGCGCTGGCATGTCTGGGGGTATCGCCTATGTTTACAAGCTTTCCGAGGCTCGGGTAAACCGCGAGGCCTTGCAACTCGGCGAAATCACCCTTGGCAAGCTGGAGCCACATGAGCAAGAGGAGCTTCGCAATCTGCTCAGGGAGCACGCCGCCAAAACCGGTTCCGCCATCGCGACAAACATTCTGAACAACTTCGAAAAAGAGGTTTCCAACTTTGTTCGCGTACTGCCTCGCGACTATGCCAGGGTCATGGAAATCCAGCAGCAGGCACGCGACCTAGGTTACGAACCAGATGGCGACGAGGTATGGACCCAGATTCTCGAGGTGAGCAATGGCTGACCCAAGGGGTTTCATAAAGATCACCGAGCGCGAAACCGCGCCTAGGAGACCAGTTCCGGTTCGCATCAAGGACTGGAAAGAGGTTTATGCCGAGCGCAATGGCGAAGTTGTAGCCAGACAGGCATCGCGCTGCATGGATTGCGGTATTCCTTTCTGCCACCAGGGCTGCCCACTTGGCAACCTGATTCCCGAGTGGAATGACCTGACGCATCGAGGCCGACCTCGAGAGGCAATCGAACGCTTGCACGCCACCAACAACTTTCCGGAGTTCACAGGGAGGATCTGCCCTGCACCCTGTGAGGACTCCTGCGTGCTTGGCATTAACCAACCTGCGGTCACCATCAAGGAGATTGAAGTCTCGATCATCGATGAGGCCTTCGACAAGGGATACGTCACCCCTCAGGTTCCCGAGCGACTAACCGGCAAAACAGTTGCGGTCGTCGGAAGTGGGCCGGCAGGCCTAGCAGCCGCGCAGCAGCTCACAAGAGCCGGCCACACCGTCGCGGTATTCGAAAGAGATGATCGCATTGGAGGCCTGCTTCGCTATGGCATTCCAGACTTCAAGATGGAAAAGCGCCACCTAGATCGCAGGCTCGAGCAAATGGAGGCCGAGGGAACTAGATTCCGCACCTCGGTAAACATTGGCGTCGATATCAGCTGGGAGGAGCTCAAGAGGCGCTATGACGCCATCTTGGTTGCGACTGGAGCCCTAAACCCGCGCAATCTCGAGGTTCCCGGGCGGGAACTTGGGGGAGTTCACTATGCGATGGAGTACCTCACCCAGGCCAACAAGGTGGTCGCCGGAGACGAAGTAGACCAGCAGATTGTCGCTGAGGGAAAGCACGTCGTGATACTCGGCGGCGGCGATACCGGAGCAGATTGCCTCGGAACCGCCACGCGACAGGGCGCATTGAGCGTAACCACCCTGGCGATTGGAAAGCAGCCACCTGAGGCGAGGACCGAGCAGATGCCTTGGCCGACTGTGCCCAACATTTTCGAGGTTCAGAGCGCACACGAGGAGTTCGGTGAGCGCAAATATCTTCACTCAACGGTCGAGTTTGTCGGCGAGGGTGGCAGGGTCACTGGCCTAAAGGTTGCAGATACCGAGTTTGTCGACGGCAAGCGCCTTCCTAAAAAGGGGACTGAGCGCATCTTGCCGGCTGATCTGGTCCTACTTGCTCTTGGCTTTACTGGAAACGAGTCCGATGGAATCGTAAGCCAGCTCAAGATTGCTACGGATGAGCGCGGCAATCTCTCTCGGGGCGATCGCTACGAGATGGCTCCGGGAATTTTCACCGCGGGAGACGCGGGCAGGGGAGCGAGCCTAGTAGTCTGGGCAATAGCGGAGGGGCGCTCAGCGGCCGCCGCTATCGATGAGTATCTCGAAGGCGAGACTGAGCTTCCATTCCCGGTGAAGCCAACAGACCAACCAATTTCTGTTTACAGCTAAGGACAGGTAACTACGCATGAGGCGTGCGAAAATCGTGGCCACTTTTGGCCCAGCTCTAAGTGATCCAGCAAAGGCGAAAGCCGCCATCGAAGCGGGGGTCGACATCGCGCGAATGAACCTGTCGCATGGCGATCACTCGGTTCACGAAAAGATGTATTCGACCATTCGCGAAGCAGCGGCCGCAGTTGACAAGCCGGTTGGCATTCTCGTCGACTTGCAGGGTCCAAAGATCAGGCTCGGCCGATTTGCCAACGACAAAGAGGTACTCGAGGTCGGCCAAGACTTCACCATCACCACCGATGAGGTCGCTGGAGATTCCAAGATCTGCTCCACTACGTACAAGGGGCTGCCGAAGGATGTAAAAGCGGGCGACTCCCTACTGCTCGATGATGGTCGCCTTGCTCTGACGGCGGTAAAGGTCGAAGGCAACAATGTTCACTGCAAGGTTGAGATTGGTGGTCCTATCTCTAATAACAAGGGCATCAACCTTCCAGGTGTTGCCGTCAATGTTCCGGCGCTGAGCGAGAAGGACGAGGACGATCTGAGATGGGCTCTCAAGCTTGGTGCCGACATGGTTGCCCTGAGCTTCGTGCGCAATGCCAAGGACATCGTTAGGGTCCACGAGATCATGTCCGAGGAGGGCGTTTTCGTTCCGGTCATTGCAAAGATCGAAAAGCCTCAGGCCGTTGAGGCTCTCGAGGAGATCGTGGACGCATTCGATGGCGTAATGGTCGCCAGAGGTGACCTAGGGGTGGAGCTGCCACTCGAGCAGGTGCCGCTGGTTCAAAAACGTGCCGTTGAGCTCGCTAGGCGCTGGGCTAAGCCTGTCATAGTCGCTACCCAGATGCTCGAGAGCATGATTTCCGCCTCTCGCCCTACGAGGGCCGAGGCTTCAGACGTTGCAAACGCGGTGCTCGATGGTGCGGATGCGTTGATGCTCTCTGGAGAGACCTCCGTTGGCGAGTACCCGGTGGAGACAGTCCAAACCATGGCAAGGATCATCGAGTCCACCGAAGAGAATGGGCTGGAGCGAATCCCGGCGCTTGGCACGAAGCCTCACACCCATTCGGGAGCGGTGGTGCGCGCCGCAATGGACATCGCCGAGCTCCTCGGTAGCAAGTATGTTTGCGTTTTCACCGAGTCCGGCGACACCCTTAGAAGGGTCAGCCGCCTGCGTTCAAGGATTCCGGTGCTGGCCTTCACTCCTTATGAGAACGTCAGGAGACGCCTCAACCTGATTTGGGGAGCAACCACCCTGCTGGTTGAGCCTGCGACCCACACCGACCAAATGGTGAAGCAGGTTGATGAGCTGATTCTCTCCAGCGGCAAGGGCAAAATCGGCGACGAGGTAATCATCGTCGCGGGAAGCCCTCCGGGAATTCCGGGGTCTACAAACGCGCTTCGCGTTCACCGTGTTGGTGACGCCGTAAACAACGCAGCCCCGGCATACGAGACTGCTTAGGTGCCGGAAGTGGGATTTGAACCCACACGCCCTTTCGGACAAAGCATTTTGAGTGCTCCGCGTCTGCCGTTCCGCCATTCCGGCTGGCACTCGCGCAATTGTAGTGGATGGTTGATTAGCTAGAGTATTGCCCATGAGTGAGGCGCTAAGAGTCGTTGTCGTCGAGGACGAGGGACTGATCCGCATGGATGTGGTCTCGACCCTCGAGGAGGCTGGCTTCGATGTGGTTGGCGAAGGCTCAGATGGCGAGCAAGCGATTGAGCTGGCAACCGAACATGAACCAGATCTCGTGGTTATGGACATCAAGATGCCAA
>JAPOHQ010000002.1 GCA_029979375.1 Microbacteriaceae bacterium | reverse complement strand
GCCCCTCGAGGCGATCCCAACCGATGCCGAGGCGATCTGGGACCTTCCGATGCCTTGGTAGTGAGGCGGGTCATTTTCCATTTTGGGGGACAAAAAACCCGCTCAATCCCCGAAATTACGGGGAAAAACCGAGTGCAACACGCCGAGAACATAGATGCACGCTAGTCGCGGCGGGGTTATAGGTTGAATTCGACATTAATGTCCCTAACAAGTCCAGGAGGACCATATGAACAAGAGCGAACTCGTAGCAGCAGTTGCCAAGCACACTGGCGAGTCGCAGGCCGCCGTTGGCCGCGTTATCGACGCAATGTTTGACACCATTGCAGGAGCAATCAAGAGTGGAAACAAAGTGACCATTCCTGGTTACCTCAGCGTTGAGAAGGGCCACCGCAAGGCTCGCACCGGTCGCAACCCACAGACCGGCGCTACCATTCAGATTCCTGCAGCGAACACCGTCAAGGTCTCCGCTGGCAGCAAGATGAAGGCAGCTGTTAAGTAAGTAACAGAACTCGTAAGCGGCGCCCCTAACCGGGCGCCGTTTGCACATATAGGGTTGTTGCCATGAATCAAAAGTCCAGAGCTTGGTTTTACGTCGCCATCCAGTTCCTGCTGATCTTCCTGCTTGTGCTTTCCCCTCGGATGGAGCAGCCATATGGCGGTCTCAGCGAGATCGTCGGCTTCATTGGCCTGGGATTCATCGCACTCGGATCTTTGCTTTTGCTTTACTCGTTTTTGGGGCTGGGTAATTCTTTGACGGCGCTGCCAATCCCTCGTGAGGGGGGAGGCCTGGTGACCACCGGAATCTATTCGCGCGTTCGCCACCCGATCTACTTTGCGCTTATGGTCATGGGCTTCGGGGTCATCCTGGACTCGGGCTACTGGCCGCAGGTGATCGTCTACATGATGCTCTTTGCGCTGCTCAATACCAAGGCTGATTTCGAGGAGAGCCTGCTCAAGGAGAAGTACCCCCAGTACGCCAAGTATGCGGAGAAGACCCCGAGGTTTTTCCCTAGGCTGGGTAGGTGAATCAAGCCACCAGTCAAAGAGTTCTTAGAACTGCTGGTCTTGTTCTCGCCGGGGGCCTCCTCTCCCTGGTTATCGCGCTCTTAGTATCCGGCGCCACCGAGCCGTTGCCGCTTGCCGACCCGGGACCAATTGTTCGCTGGTCGCAACCAATTGCCAAGCTCATTCTCAACCTGTCAATGGCGACAACGGTTGGGACTCTGGTGCTATCGGCTTTTGCTGGCAATGAGGCAGAGCGAGCGCGGCTTCGACCGCTGGCTGCGGGTAGTGCCGCGCTCTGGCTCGGAGCAGCCGCGCTCTATTTTGTGCTGACCTACCTCAGCGCCTCCGGAAGCGAAATCTCCTACGGCCCACTCTTTAGCGAGGGGCTCTGGCTCTTTGCTACCCAGATTGAGCTGGGGAGCCTGCTGGCCTGGAACCTAGCTTTCGCATTCGTGCTCAGCCTCACGACACTAGCCTTCTCAGATCACCGCATTATTGCGGTCAATGCCGCAATTGCTCTGGCTGGCCTCTATCCGCTTGCCGAGTCAGGGCACGCATCGTCCGATGCCGGCCATGCTCTAGCCGTCAACTCCCTGCTGATGCACCTTGTCGGCATCAGCGTCTGGGTTGGGGGATTGGTGGCGCTGTTTGCGATGCTGGCCGGTAGCGGCGAGCGCAACCAGGTTCTGGTTAGCAGGTATTCAACGCTGGCCCTGCTGGCATCTGTAATGGTTGGGGTATCAGGCCTCACCTCGGGGTTTATTCGGCTTTACAGCTTTGCTGACCTGCTTAGCCCCTATGGGCAGGTATTGATCGCAAAGGTTGCTCTGCTTGTCCTGCTTGGGTTCTTTGGTGCTCGTTACCGTGTCAGCCTGATCGCGAACTGGTCCAAGAGCCAGGCATCGTTTTGGAAGCTGGTCGGCCTGGAGCTTTTCATCATGGGAGCGGCAATTGGTGCTGGCACGGCTCTCGCAGCAACCCCCCTGCCTGAGAATCCAAAAGAGTTTGTCCCACCGACTCCTGCCGAGATCCTGACCGGGGACCCGCTACCTCCCGAGCTGACGGAGCTGGCCTGGGTGACGGTTTGGGATGTGGACATCCTCTGGCTCTTTGTCTGTGGGCTTGGCATTTTCCTCTACCTATTCGGAGTTGCCAGGCTTCTAAGGCGCGGCGATAGCTGGCCAGTCGGCCGCACTCTGTCGTGGGTAATGGGAATGCTGGTCCTGCTGTATGTCACCAATGGAGCCACCAACGCCTACCAGGAGTACCTGTTTAGTGTTCACATGGTCGGACACATGATTCTTTCCATGCTGGTGCCGGTGCTGTTGGTGCCAGGCGCCCCGGTCACGCTGCTCTCACGGGTTCAGACCGCGCGCAAGGACGGCTCTTGGGGGCTCAGGGAATGGGTGCTCTGGGCGGTTCATACGCCTTATGCCTGGTTTATCTCCCACCCGCTGTTTGCAGGCTTGAACTTTGCGCTGTCGCTGGTGCTGTTCTACTACACCCCGCTGTTTAGGTGGGCTACAGAAGAACACCTTGGCCACCAGTGGATGCTGGTCCACTTCCTGATTACCGGCTATCTGTTCGTGCAGTCTTTGATTGGGGTTGACCCTCAGCCCCACAGGCCCGGCTATCCGGTGAAGCTCATGCTGCTGATTGGAACCATGGCCTTCCACGCCTTCTTTGGACTTGGTCTCATGAACGAAAAGAGCCTGCTGCTTGCAGACTGGTTTGGCTCGATGGGAAGAACCTGGGGCGATGACCCGCTTACCGATCAGGCCCTGGGCGGAGCATTTGCCTGGGGTGTGGGAGAGATTCCAACCATCGTCATCACCATGATCGTGGTCTGGCAATGGTCACGATCCGACGATCGGGAACGCAGGAGGCTTGATAGAGCCTCAGATCGCAGTGGCAACAAGGACCTTAGCGATTACAACGAGATGCTTGCCAAGCTCAACAGCTCGAAAGAGCGCGGCCGTTGAACATCGAACTCTCCGACGAGCAGCGGGCTCTGTTTGACTACATCGAGCAGAGTGAGAGCCACGTGTTTGTTACCGGTCGCGCCGGCACGGGCAAATCAACCCTCCTGAGCTACCTAACCGCAAACACCGAGAAGAGCTTTGCGGTGTGTGCTCCGACCGGGGTTGCCGCACTCAATGTTGCCGGGGTCACCATCCACTCGCTCTTCACCTTCCCATTTGGGCTCCTGGGAGAGGTAGAGCTTGCCAGGCACCTCTCGAGGCGCACGAGAGAAATTCTCCGCGCCATCGACATGCTCGTGATCGATGAGATCTCGATGGTCTCCGCCGATCTGATGGACGCGATCGACAGGGCGCTCAGGATTGCCAGGTCGAAGCGCAACCTCCCCTTCGGCGGCGCGCAGCTTGTCATGTTTGGCGATCCATATCAGCTAGCTCCGGTGATGCCAAGCGATCCCCAGGAGCGGGCATATATGGCGGAGAACTACCAGAGCATGTGGTTCTTCGATGCCAAGGTCTGGCGCGAGACCGACCTCGAGCGATTTGAACTGGGTCAGATCTTTCGTCAATCGGATGAGAGATTCAAGGAGATTCTCAACGCCATCAGGGACGGCTCTGTCTCTAGCGAGATGCTGGAGGAGCTAAATGCTGCCGGCAACAGGCCAACCCCCCACGACGACGTCATCCAGCTGGCAACCATAAACGAGACCGTGAACGCCGTTAACCGCCAGCGAATGAACCTGATAACCACCAAGCCAAAGACCTTCACCGCCACCTACTCCGAGGGGGCCGAGCGGGCCTTTGGCAGAGCCTTGCCCGCCGAGACCCAGCTGGAGTTGAAGGTAGGAGCCCAGGTGATGTTCATCAAGAACGATGACACTTCGATTGCAAAGGGCTCAGATGGCCAGCGGGTAAGAAGGTGGGTCAATGGCACGATCGGTCACGTCATCGACCTGCCGGCTTCGGGCCTGGTTGTTGTCGAGGTCGATGGCCAGGAGATAGAGGTCGGGCCATCGGTCTGGGAAAAGATTCGCTATGAGGTCGACGAGGACTTTGACGAGGCAACCGGGAAGGTTCGCGAGGTCTTGGTTCCGATAACACTGGCGGAGTTCAAGCAGATTCCGCTTCGCCTCGCCTGGGCGGTCACCATCCACAAATCCCAGGGCCAGACCTATGAGGAGGTGCAGATAGACATGGGTCGAGGGGCGTTCTCCCCGGGTCAGACCTATGTTGCCCTCTCGAGGGTCCGCTCCCTAGCCGGGCTCTATCTGACCCGGCCGATTACGATGCGGGACGTGATGGTAGACAGGGATGTCATTAGGTTCATGGAGGCCGCGCTGCCCCCTAAAGCTGATCCCGCCCCGGAGCCCTTAGCCACCAGTTCAGAGCATCTGCCACCCTTCTAGACCAATAACTTTCGTGATGGCCGGTGTATGGGTAGATGCTGGCCACCAAGCGCTCGGGTTCGCTATAGCCCTTTGAGAGCAGGACTTCGGCTGCCAGCCTGTGCAGTGGCGGGTAATACTCGTCAAGCTCCTTGGTGCCGCTATCGGTCCAGATCCTGTGATGGCCATCATCGGGAAGCATGTCGGTGAGCTCATTCACCATCACGCTCTTGCCAAACAGCCAGTGGGTTGAGAAGCAGATCGCAGTTCCGAAAAGCTCCGGACGCTTGCCCAGGGTGTAGAGCGATATCAATCCACCCATCGAGGCCCCCATGACCGCGCAGCGCTCGATGTCGTGCTCAATCTCATATCTCTCCAGAACAAAGGGCAGCACGGCATCTGCCAGCAGTGAGACGTAGCTGTCTCCAAAGCTGTCGGTTCCAGTTGTCTTGTATTCATCCGGAAGCTCATCCCAGAACTCAGGGTGGCGATCAGATATGGCCTGGGGCGAGAGCTCTCGGATCCTGGTTTCATCGCTCAGACCCCAAACCGCGGCAATCAGCGGCGGCTCACCCCGGACCTCATCTCTGAGGGCTGCCAAAACCTCCCAGGTCTTGCCGGTGAAGGACTCTTTTTCGTCGAAGATGTTTCGGCCATCATGCATCAGCAATACCGGCGTCTTCGCATTCAGCGTTGGCGGCACCCAAACATCTACCCTGTGCTGATCAAACTCAAAGGTCTGCAGCTTCCCGCTAGCGAGTGCGTTTGATAGCAGCTTGCGCTCGCGGAAGAACATAAAGAGCGGGAATGTAAAGGCGATTGCCGTGAGCCCAGAGAGCAGGAAGTAAACCCAGACCCGCTTCATTCCGAGCCTGCGCGACTCGGAGACCATGAAGGTGGCGACTGCCGCACCAACAACCAGGAGGTCCAGCGAGAGAACCCAGTCCACCGCCGAGCCGAACCAGGCCCTGAGGTAGTCGGCCTCCTCGAAGACGGCAAGCGCATTGAAGGTCCACGCGGTTATCAGGCCGATTAGGGAAATTACGAGGTAGGCAGCGGCTTTGACTGAGTGTTTCCTAAACATTTAGGAATCTTTTCACGGAATCTGGAAATGTATTGAGTTAGAAACTCTAGTAAGGACACCATGCGCCGACTTGGCAATCTAGTGGTGGACCATTCAAAGCTGATTCTGATCGGGTTTGTTGGTCTCATCGCGCTCTCAGCGGTCTGGGGCTTTGGCGCGTTCGGCAGCCTCAAGGGCGGCGGCTATGACAACCCAAACTCGGACTCGGCCCTTGTTTCGGAACTCCTGCAGGAAGAGTTTGGGGTTGATCCGGCGGAGGTAATCGTCCTTGTCGATCTGCCGGGTGATGCGGATGCAACAGATGCCAGCGGCTTCCCGCAGCAGTTTGGACTGGTTCAGGATCTCTCTGACGAGCTGGCCGAAATTTCCGGCGTTAGTTCCGTGCTGAATTACTACACCCTCGGGTCGCCTCCGCAGCTAAAGAGCGAGGACGGCCAGATGATCTATCTCCTGGTCGATCTCGAGGACGATATTTCTCAGCCCCCGGTCGTTGCCGAGATCGTCGATAACTTCACCGGGGACTATCGCGGGGCCGATGTTTATGTTGCTGGCTTCGGTGCTGTCACCAAGGCGATCAACGAGACCATCGAGCACGACATCATTAGGGCAGAGACCTTTGCGGTTCCAATCGTGATCCTGCTTCTGCTCTTTGTTTTCGGATCGTTGGTTGCCGCCGGCCTCCCGCTCTTTGTCGGCGGCCTCGCGATTGTCGGATCGTTCTTTGTGATCTGGGCCGCAAGCCAATTCACCGATGTCTCGATATTTGCCCTGAACCTGATTACCGGTCTGGGTCTTGGTCTCGGCATCGATTACAGCCTTTTGGTTGTAAACAGGTTTAGGGAGGAGCGAGCAGCGGGCAACGATGTTCGCTCCGCGACCATCCACACCGTCGCTTCGGCCGGCAAGACCGTTGTCTTTTCGGGATTGACCGTGGCACTGGTGCTGGTCTCGATGGCCTTCTTCCCGCAGTACTTCTTGCAGAGCTTCGCGCTTGCCGGTGTTGCGGTGGTGACCCTTGCGGTCATCGGTGCCGCGATCGCGGTGCCAGCAATGCTGAACCTGCTAGGCGACAGGGTAAATAGCCTCAGGGTTCTAAGGCGAGATTTGGCTCCGAAGGACAAGGGTGTCTGGGAGAAGATCGCCAGGTTCACGATGCGCAGGCCGCTGCCGATTCTGTTCGTTAGCGTGCTGTTCCTCGGCTACCTCTTCTCGCTCAGCTCCCAGGTCTCATTCGGCCAGGTTGATGATCGGGTTTTGCCTAAGGACTCCCCGGCATTGGTGGCAAGCGATCAGCTGCGCGACAGGTTTGAGGGCAGAGAGTCATCCCCGATCGAGATCTTGGTGAAGGGTGAGGACGAGGCAATCACCGAGTTTGTTGCAGAGCTTGGCACCCAGGACGACATTGTTCGCGTTGGCATCGTTCCGACCCAGGAAGAGACCGACTGGGTGAGGATCAATGCGATCACCGACATCGAACCCCGCAGCCCCGAGGGCATGCAGCAGGTCATCTCGATTCGTGCCATTGACACCGATTTGGATGAGGTCCTGGTTGGTGGCGGCGGTGCCTATTACACCGACAGCCAGCTGGGCATCGAGTCGGCCTTGCCGATCGCCGGACTCTGGGTGTTCCTGACCACGTTCATAATCCTCTTCCTCTTCACCGGCAGCGTGCTGCTGCCGCTCAAGGCGATTGTTCTGAATGTTCTTTCGCTGGGTGCGACCTTGGGACTGATCGGCTGGATATTCCAAAACGGGGAACTGCAGTGGTTACTCGGTGAGTATTCGGTCACGGGAACCGTCGACACCTCCTCGATTGTCATGATTGCCCTGGTCGCCTTCGGACTCTCAATGGACTACGAGCTCTTCCTGCTCAGTCGCATCAAGGAGCAGCATGATGCTGGGTTCAACACCGTGAACTCAGTTGCACTAGGTCTGCAGCGCTCGGGGCGCATTATTACCGCCGCCGCACTGATTCTTGCCGTGACCTTCGGAGCCTTTGCGACCAGCGGGGTCTCCATCATGAAGATGCTCGGCCTCGGCATTGCGGTTGCGATTTTGCTCGATGCCACCCTGGTCAGGGCGCTCCTAGTGCCAGCGATCATGCGACTGATGGGTGGGGCCAACTGGTGGGCTCCAAGATGGCTCAAGTCGCTACATCAGAAGGCTGGGCTTAGCCACTGATAACCTCTTCCCATGTTGCTCTCAGACGGGGATATCAGAAGACAAATCGAGGATGGCCGCATTGGCCTAGATCCGCTTGATTTGGGGCTGCTGCAACCAAGCAGCATCGATGTCAGGTTGGACCGATTCTTCAGGCTCTTCGACAACCACAAGTATCCATACATCGACCCACGCGAGCAGCAGGATGAGCTAACCAGGTTCGTCGAGGTTGCCAGCGATGAGGCCTTTATCCTCCACCCCGGAGAATTCGTTCTCGGCTCGACCTATGAGTATGTGAGGCTCCCGAACGACATCGCCGCACGGCTCGAGGGAAAGAGCTCGCTTGGAAGGTTGGGTCTGCTGACCCACTCGACAGCTGGGTTCGTTGACCCTGGTTTTGAGGGCCATGTGACCCTGGAGCTTTCAAACGTGGCGACCCTGCCGATAAAGCTTTGGCCAGGAATGAAGATCGGCCAGCTCTGCTTCTTCCAGCTTTCCTCGGAGAGTGAGAACCCATACGGCAGCGATAAGTATGGCTCGAGGTATCAGGGGCAGCGCGGGCCAACGGCCTCGCGCAGCTACCTGAAGTTCCACATCACGGATGTGGGAAACGAACCACTAAATCAGTAACGAGACCGTTTAGTCGGCTATCACCTGTGGCTCAGGGCTAACCCTTGCCAGCAGCAAGATTCCAGCAACCAGCACAACCATGAGACCCAGGATTCCCCAGATGGTTGCCTCGGCATTGGAGATGCCGAAGGTTAGTGCGAGTGAGATGGAGCTTGTCCAGAGCAGTGGGCTTAGGAAGCTGACCGCCCGACCGGTGGTCATGTAGAGGCCCATGACCTCGCCGTCTCTGCCCTCAGGGGTGAACTTCGCAACGAACGCCCTCGACGCCGCCTGGGCGGGGCCGACGAAGAGTGTGAGCGCGAGACCACCGATCCAATAGGTGATTGGGCCAAGGTAGGCGAAGATGAAGACGCCGAAACCTGCAATGGTTAGGCCCACCAGCGAAATCATGATGGTCCGCTTGCCGCCGATCTTGTCGTCGAAGAATCCACCAACGATTGCCCCGATGCCGGCCATGACGTTTGCGGCAATACCAAAGAGGATTACCTCGGCCAACTCAAAGCCGAAGGCCAGCGCTCCAAGCGCACCACCAAAGGCAAACACACCGCTCAGGCCGTCTCGGTAGATGGCGCTGGCGATCAGGAACTTCAGCGTCTCCGGCGCCTGACGATAGAGGGACTTGAGCTGAGCCCAGAGCTTGAAGTAGCTCTCGACGATGCTCTCCTTGACCCGATCGGGCTTTGCCTGGACCTCAGGCACCATCACGAACAGTGGAATCGAGAAGACCAGGAACCAGATTGCGCTGAATAGGAAGACTGCTCGAACGTTGAGGGCGTCATCGAGTGGAATACCAAACCAAGGGTTCTCGGTTTGAACGAAGCCGACAAGCGAGATCAACAGCAGCAGGATGCCACCGATGTAGCCAAGGCCCCAGGCGAAGCCGGATATCTTTCCGATGTTGCTCGGCTTCGAAACCTGTTTGAGCATCGCGTAGTAATTAATGAAGGCGATCTCCTGGACGAAACCTCCAAAGGAGAAGATGATCAATCCCAGCCACAGCATTTGCGGGTTGGGTTCGATGAAGAAAAGGCTGGCCATCACACCCGACAGCAGCAGGGTGTTTATCAGCAGCCAGAACTTTCTGCGCCCAGCCTCATCACTGCGGCGCCCAAACACCGGCGCCACCAGCGCAACCGCAACACCCGCAATGGTTGCCGCAAGCCCCAGCGCCCTCGAGGTGTCCTCCTCGGGACCGAAGGCCGCGCTGGTGATGTAGATGGGGAAGATGAATGTGGAGAAGATGGTGGGGAAGGGTTGCTCGGCCCAGTCCCAGAGTGCCCAGGCAAACGTGCCACGGGTCTTTTTGCTTTCAACGCCATTGTTGCTCATGGCATGAGAGTAGTCCTATTTCCATGCGCTTTGGAGAAGAAATAGGTGACGAGTCCGTGAATTTAGCAAACTTGAGTCGGCTTCACTCAAGTTTTTGGAATAAATGCTTGACAATTATGTTGACATAACTGAAACTTGAGTGCAGATGACTCAACTTGGGTCATAAAGAGGTTTGAAACATAGGAGAACAAGTAATGGGTAGAGCAGTAGGTATCGACCTGGGAACCACCAACAGCGCCGTAACGGTGCTGGAGGCCGGAGAGCCAAAGGTCATTGCAAACGCTGAGGGCTTCAGAACCACCCCTTCGGTGGTCGCATTCACCAAGGACGGCAACATTCTGGTCGGCGAGACCGCAAAGCGTCAGGCCGTCACCAACGTTGATCGCACCATGATCTCCGTCAAGCGCCACATGGGCACCGACTGGAAGTTCAAGGTCGACGACAAGGAGTACACCCCACAGGAGATCTCCGCTCGCATCTTGATGAAGCTAAAGCGTGATGCCGAGACCTATCTCGGTGAGAGCGTGACCGACGCGGTCATTACCGTTCCCGCCTACTTCAACGACGCCGAGCGCCAGGCAACCAAGGAGGCCGGTGAGATCGCGGGCCTTAACGTGCTTCGCATCATCAACGAGCCAACCGCGGCAGCTCTCGCCTACGGCCTTGACAAGGGCAAGGAGGACGAGCTCATCCTGGTCTTCGACCTTGGTGGTGGAACATTTGATGTTTCCCTCCTTGAGGTTGGTAAGGACGACGAGTTCTCCACCATTCAGGTTCGTGCGACCTCTGGTGACAATCGCCTCGGTGGAGACGACTGGGACCAGCGGGTTGTTGACCACCTGGTCAAGAAGTTCAAGGAGACCTCCGGGGTCGACGTTGCCAACGACAAGATCGCCCTGCAGCGCCTCAAGGAGGCTGCTGAGCAGGCCAAGAAGGAACTGAGCCAGTCCTCCTCGACACAGATTCAGTTGCCATACCTCTCTCTCACCGAGTCTGGTCCGGCAAACCTGGACGAGAGCCTGACAAGGGCTCAGTTTGAGTCGATGACCTCGGACCTTCTCGAGCGCACCCGCAAGCCATTTGAGGATGTAATCAAGGAGGCCGGTGTCAAGGTTGGCGACATCAACCACGTTGTTTTGGTTGGTGGCTCGACGCGTATGCCAGCGGTTAGCGAGTTGGTCAAGGGTCTGCTCGGAGGCAAGGAGCCAAACAAGGGTGTAAACCCTGACGAGGTTGTCTCGGTTGGCGCCGCGCTGCAAGCAGGTGTAATCAAGGGTGAGCGCAAGGATGTGCTGCTAATTGATGTGACCCCACTGTCTCTCGGAATCGAGACCAAGGGTGGCATCATGACCAAGCTCATCGAGCGCAACACCGCAATCCCAACCAAGCGGTCCGAGACTTTTACGACCGCTGATGACAACCAGCCGAGCGTTTCGATTCAGGTGTTCCAGGGTGAGCGCGAGTTCACTCGCGATAACAAGAGCCTTGGAAACTTCGAGCTGACCGGCATTGCACCAGCACCACGAGGCATTCCTCAGATCGAGGTCACCTTCGACATCGACGCCAACGGAATCGTTCACGTGTCCGCGAAGGACAAGGGAACCGGCAAGGAGCAGTCGATGACCATCACCGGTGGATCCTCACTTTCCGAGGAGGACATCGAGCGCATGGTCAAGGATGCCGAGGAACACGCGGCCGAGGACAAGAAGCGTCGCGAGGAGGCAGAGAGCCGCAACCAGGCGGAGCAGCTTGCCTACTCGACTGAGAAGCTGATCAAGGACAACGAGGACAAGCTCTCCGAAGAGGTCAAGACCGAGGTTCAGGCCGACGTCGATGCCCTCAAGACCGCACTTGCCTCAGACGACATCGAGGCCGTCAAGACCGCTCAGGAGAAGCTGGTTGCTTCTTCCCAGAAGCTGGGCGAGGCAATCTATGCAGCCCAGCCCCAAGAGGGCGAGGCTCAGGCCGAGTCGACCGAGGACGTCGTTGACGCCGAGGTGGTAGACGAGGACGAGAGCTCCGAGGACAAGAAGTAATGACCGAAGCAGATCAGCCAGAGGAGACTCAGCCTGAGGATCCTCAGGAGACCGAGGATCAGGATGAGGCTCAGCCTCAGGCCGAGGTTGATGAGATTGACCGCGAGCTGGAGATCTTTCAAGATCTCCAGCGCCTGCAGGCCGACTTCGTCAATTACAAGGCCAGGGTTGAGCGTGATCGCGGTGTCGAGCGCCAGTTAGCGGTGGCGGAGGCCATCAGGGCATTTCTGCCAGCACTAGACGATCTGACACGGGCCGAGCAGCACGGCGACATTCAGGAGGGAACTCCAATGGCGGCGATTGCTCAAAAGCTAAAGGCTGCCGGAGAGAAGTTTGGACTGAGGGCCTTTGGTTCGAAGGGTGACAAGTTTGACCCGGAGATCCACGAGGCGCTGGTTCAGAACCCGAGCGCAGAGGTTAGCGAACCGGTCCTGGCGGACGTGATTGAGCTTGGTTACATGATTGGCGATCGTCTACTGCGGCCCGCAAAGGTCGCAGTGACGGTTCCAGAGAACTAGAAGGGAGGCAGAGATGGCGTCGCAAGACTGGCTAGAAAAGGACTTCTACAAGATCCTTGGCGTTTCAAAGGACGTCTCTGATGCCGACCTCAAGAAGGCCTATCGCAAGCTGGCTAAGGACAACCACCCGGACCTGCATCCTGGGGATGCCAAGGCAGAGGCGAAGTTCAAGGACATCTCGGAGGCCTATGACGTGCTATCCGATGCGGAGCAGCGCAGAGAATATGACGCGATTCGGGCAATGGGTGGCGGCGCTCGCTTCACAGCGGGCGGTCAGGGCGCAGGCTTTGAGGATGTCTTCAGCAACCTGTTCGGTGGCGGCTTCCAGGGTGGCGGCTTCCCAGGCTTTGGCGGTTTCGGTGGCTTTGGACCGCAGCGCGGTCAAGATCTGACCACCACCGCTTCGATCAACTTCATCGATTCGGTGAATGGCACGACCATCAAGCTAAATCTGAGAAGCGACTCGGTGAGCGTGAAGGTTCCTGCCGGAATCCAGGATGGCCAGAAACTCAAGGTGAAGGGCAAAGGGCAGCCAAGCCCCAATGGCGGTCCTGCCGGTGACCTTGTGGTCACCATCAAGGTAAAGCCACACGCAGTCTTTTCCCGAGACGGAGACAACGTTCGCGTTGTCGTCCCGGTGACATTCGCGGAGGCAACCCTGGGGGCAACCATCGAGGTTCCGGTTCTCGGCGGTGCTCCGGTGAAACTGAAGGTTGCACCCGGCACCCCGAACGGCAGAACCCTCAGGGTCAAGGGCAAGGGCGTGCAGTCGGGATCAAGGCAGGGCGACCTGCTTGCGACCATCGAGGTTGTGGTGCCAGGGCACCTCTCCTCGAAGGCGAAGAAACTTCTTGAGCAGTTTGATCAGGAGCTGCCCGATGAAAACCCACGTGATGGCCTGATCAGCAAGGCGGGACAGCTTTAGGAGGTGCCATGGAGTTCGATGAGAATACGCCACTGTTTGTGATCTCGGTCGCGGCCGAGCTTTGTGGCATGCACCCCCAGACCCTCAGGCAATACGACCGCATGGGTCTTGTCAGCCCGACCCGCACCTCAGGCCGCTCCCGCCGCTACACCATGCAGGATGTTGCAAAACTTCGCGAGGTGTCACGGCTGAGCGCCGAGGGCGTATCCCTCGAAGGCATCAAGAGAGTCCTCGAGCTTGTAAATGAAAACTCAGAACTTAGAAACCGGGTTCGCGACCTCGAGCGAGAGCTCGCGAACCAACTCATGAGTCAACCCGGCGGCAGGGTATTTGCCGCGGGTGATCAGGGAGTAATCAGATTGAACCCCGGCCAGCGACCAGAAAAGTCTGGCTCGGTGGTTTTGTGGAGGAGACGATAGTGAATCAGCAAGAGCAGCAGGAGCAAGTGAGGGCACTCGAGGCCTTCGGCGTTGACCTCACCGCGCAGGCGCGTGATGGAAAGCTTGACCCCGTAATCGGCCGTGACGCAGAGATTAGGCGGGTGAGCCAGGTGCTCTCCCGTCGAACCAAGAACAACCCGGTGCTCATCGGTGAACCCGGCGTGGGCAAGACCGCGGTGGTGGAGGGTCTCGCCCAGCGCATTGTTGCCGGCGATGTCCCGGAAAGCCTGAAGGACAAGACCTTGATAAGCCTTGACCTAGGCGCCATGGTCGCCGGGTCGAAGTTCAGGGGTGAGTTTGAGGAGCGCCTAAAGGCCGTGCTGAAGGAGATTCAGGAGGCCGAAGGCTCGGTGATCACCTTTATCGATGAGCTCCACACCCTGGTTGGTGCCGGCAGCGCGGATGGCTCGATGGATGCTTCCAACATGCTCAAACCGATGCTGGCCAGGGGAGAACTGCGACTCATTGGAGCCACGACACTGGATGAGTATCGCGAGCGAATCGAGAGGGACAGCGCCTTAGAGCGCAGGTTCCAGCAGGTGTTTGTTGGAGAGCCGAGCGTGGAGGACACCGTCGCAATCCTGCGCGGATTGAAGGAGCGCTACGAGGCGCACCACAAGGTCACAATTGCTGACAGCGCGTTAGTTGCGGCGGCTCAGCTTTCGAATCGCTACATCACCGGACGGCAGCTGCCAGACAAGGCAATCGACCTTGTCGACGAGGCAGCATCGAGGCTCCGCATGGAGATCGACTCTGCGCCAGTGGAGATCGATGAGCTCAGGCGTCAGGTCGACAGGCTCAAGCTCGAGGAGATGGCGCTCAAGAAGGAAAAGGACGATGCGTCCAAGCAGCGCCTCGAGAAGCTGCAGGATGATCTGAGCGAAAAGTCCGAGCGTCTGAACGAGCTCAACTCGAAGTGGGAGTTAGAGCGCAGCGAGCTAAACAAGGTCGGTGACCTAAAGAGCAAACTCGATGCAATGCGCATCGAGGCAGAGCGTGCTCAGCGCGAGGCAAACCTGGAGCTCGCTTCAAAGCTTTTATATGGCGAGATCCCCGCGCTCGAGAAGCAGCTTCAGGAGGCCGAGCGTCAAGAGGGTGAGCCCAAGGAACGCATGGTCGGTGAGCAGGTTTCCGAGGACGAGATTGCTGCGGTTGTCTCCGCCTGGACCGGCATCCCAACCGGAAGGCTGCTAGCCGGCGAAAGCCAGAAGCTACTGCAGCTCGAGGCCGAGCTAGGTAAGCGACTCATTGGCCAGAAGAAGGCGGTCAAGGCGGTCAGCGATGCGGTTCGGCGCTCAAAGGCGGGCATCTCAGATCCCGATAGGCCAACCGGTTCATTTATGTTCCTGGGCCCAACCGGGGTTGGCAAGACCGAGCTTGCCAAGTCGCTGGCCGAGTTTTTGTTTGATGATGAGAAGAGCATGGTCCGAATCGACATGAGCGAGTACTCGGAGAAACACTCGGTCTCAAGGCTGATTGGTGCCCCTCCGGGGTATGTCGGCTATGACGAGGGCGGTCAGCTCACCGAGGTAATCAGGCGCAGGCCCTACTCGGTCGTCCTGATGGACGAGATTGAGAAGGCCCACCCCGAGGTCTTCGACATCCTGCTCCAGGTTCTCGATGACGGCAGGCTCACCGACGGTCAGGGTCGCACGGTCGACTTCCGCAACGTGATTCTGATCATGACCTCAAACCTTGGCTCGCAGTTCTTGATTGATAGCGAGCTAAGCGGGGAGCAGAAGCGTCAGGCTGTCATGGACAGTGTCAGGGCAAGCTTCAAGCCGGAGTTTTTGAACAGGCTCGATGACGTCGTTCTGTTCGATGCACTCAGCATCGAAGAGCTGGGCAGCATTGTCGATCTGCAGATTGATCGCCTGACAGCGAGGTTGGAGCAGAAGCGCCTAACCCTTGGAGTTAGCCCAGCCGCAAGGCTCTGGTTGGCTGAGCACGGCTACGACCCTGTCTATGGCGCTAGGCCGCTGAAGAGGCTTATGCAGCGCGAGATTGATGATCGACTTGCGAACCTTCTTCTGGCAGGGGAGGTTGCTGACGGGAGCTTCGTGAGGGTGGATATTGATGCATCCGAAGGAAGTCTCAAAGTTAGCGCGGAGCGGGAAGTTGCAAGCAGCCCTAGTTAGCGAACGCCTAAAAAGTCAGGCCAACTCGCAAATTGCCGGCAACCTCAGCTGGTTCTTCAAGACAGGTCCTGGCGAGTATGGCGAAGGCGACAAGTTCTATGGGATCAAGGTCCCCCAGGTTCGCGCTGTCGCAAGAGAGTTCAAGTCTCTTCCCCGGGCCGAAATCGAAAAGCTGGCCATGGGGGAGTATCACGAGGAGCGCTTCGCGGCGCTCGCAATCCTGGTTACGCAATACAAAACCGCCAAGACCCCCGAAGCCAAGGCCCAGCTCTTTGAGTTCTACCTCCACCTTCTCAAGCTAGGGCGGGTAAACAACTGGGACCTGATTGACTCAACCGCTCCCTATCTGGGCAGACAGCTACTAAAGACGGCTGACCCAATGGGCTTCCTGAAGAAGCTGGCGGCAACCGGGGACCTTTGGCAACAGCGCGCAGCGATCATGTTCACCTTCGCTCTGATTGCAGAGTATGAGCTGGCACCAACCTTTCTGATTGTCGAG
Organism: Microbacteriaceae bacterium; assembly: GCA_029979375.1. Taxonomy (GTDB): domain Bacteria; phylum Actinomycetota; class Actinomycetes; order Actinomycetales; family Microbacteriaceae; genus Aquiluna. Next base: position 22,997 of record JAPOHQ010000002.1, on the reverse strand, counting down.
GAGCTGATTGATCACGAGCATGACCTGATTCACAAGGCCTCCGGTTGGATGCTGAGGGAGGCGGGCAAGAAGGATCTTCGAGCGCTCAGGGAGTTTCTGGAAAAGCATGTAGCAACGATGCCGAGAACAATGCTGCGCTATGCGATCGAGAAGCTCTCAAGGGAGGAGAGGGTGGACTGGCTCAGTCGGAGATCAAAGAAATAACCGGAACGTGATCGCTCGGGCCCTCGCCCTTGCGCTCATCGCGCTCAATGGTTCCCGACCGGATGCGGTCTGTTAGCGCAGGGGAGCTAAGCACAAAGTCAATCCTCATGCCTTCGTTTCTGGGGAAGCGGAGGTCTTTGTAATCCCAGTAGGTGTAGCTATCGGGAACGAAGGTTCTGTGAAGATCACTGAAGCCGATTTGTTCGAAGACCTCGAAGGCATCTCGTTCGGGTTCCGAGACATGGGTGTCGAAGAATCCGACATTGAAGACGTCTTTGTCGAGCGGAGCGATGTTGAAGTCGCCCATTAGGGCCATCTCGGATTCGGGGTTCTCCTCCAGCTCCTCGGCAACGTGAGATGCAAGGCGCTCCAGGAACTCCAGCTTGTAGTCCATGTGGGGGTCGTCAAGGGCCCTGCCGTGCGGCACATACAGGCTCCAGAGCCTTATTCCATTGAAGGTTGCACCCAGGGCGCGAGCCTCGAGCACGTCCTTGAAGTGAGGCTGTTGAGGAAAGGAGAGTTCAATATCCCGAGCCTCCAGGGTGTTTTTGTAGGCAAAGGCAACGCCGTTCCATTGGTTTAGCCCGTGAGCGATGACCTTGTAGCCGAGTTCTTCGAAAGACTGCACGGGAAACTGCTCCGGCTTGCACTTAATCTCCTGCATGGCCAGGACATCGACACCGGTGCGCTCCAGGAACTGCAGTACCCGCGGTTCTCTAGCCCTAACGGAGTTTACGTTCCAGGTCGCTATCTGCACTCCTAAACTCTAACTATGACTTTTTCCTCTCCCAGTAAGCCCAGGCTGGTTGAGCTCATCAAGGAGCTCGCGGTTGTTCACGGCAAGGTGACGCTGTCTTCCGGCATCGAGGCCGACTACTACGTCGACCTTCGCAGGGCAACCCTGCATCACGAGGCAGCCGGACTGGTGGGCGAGGTGATGCTGGATCTCTTTGATAGCGCTGGTTTGATGCCCGATGCGGTCGGGGGTTTGACCATGGGGGCCGATCCCGTTGCAGCAGCGGTGCTGCATGCCGCAGCGGGCAGGGGCAGGCAAATTGATGCCTTCGTGGTCCGCAAGGAGGCTAAGAAGCATGGCATGGGCCGGCGGGTTGAGGGACCTGAGGTTTCCGGTCGAAATGTAGTGGTTCTTGAGGACACCTCAACCACTGGCGGATCACCGCTTGCGGCCGCCGAGGCACTGGTCAAAGCCGGGGCCAATGTGATCGCCGTTGCGACCGTGGTCGACCGACACACCGGGGCAAGGGAAGCTATAGAATCACGAGGTTATGCGTATTACTCAGCCGTATCGCTGGGTGATTTAGGTCTCTAGATAAGAGGTAAAGTGCAGCGCAGGCTCGCGCCTTTTGTCCTCACCCAGTTTGCCTCGGTTACGAGCGTCATCTCTGGGTCGATGGTGTTTATCGCCATACCCTGGATCGCACTTGAGCTCACCGGGAGTGCCGCAAGCTCGGGCCTGGTAGTTGCTATCACGGGAATCCCAGGGTTGATTCTGGCTCCGGTAATCGGTTCCATTATTGACCGCTTTGGTCGCAAGCGGACCGCGGTTTGGGTTGAGTTCCTGACGGCCATGACCGGATTATTGATCCCGCTTTTCGACTGGGCGTTCGGCCTCACAATTCCGCTACTGATCCTGCTGGGCGTGATTCGAGGCATTGTCGCCCCTGGTGGTGGAACCGCTAGAAAGTCCCTGGTCCCAGACGTTGCCGCGCCTGCCAAAATGACCCTGGACAGAGCCAACTCCATTCACGAGGCCATCTTTGCCGCAGGCTTTGCCATCGGCCCAGCCCTGGCAACCTTCTTCATCGCCCTCATCGGTTCCACAAACACCTTCTACCTCGTGGCCCTCATGGGTTTTGCTTCAGCTGTGTTTGCAATGTTCATCTTCGTCGAGGAGAAACACGAGGAGAACGACGAGACCGAGAAGGAGCCATTCTTTTTGTATGCGCTGCAGGGCTTCAAGATTCTCTTCTCGAATCCCGCGGTGTTCGTGATGATGGGCGCGATCATGACCCTTGCCGTCATCTACCTGCCGACCGAGATGGTTGTCCTTCCGGCCCACTTCTCCTCACTCGGCGATCCCGAGGGACTCGGAATCGTCATCTCAGCCGGAGCAGGCGCATCGGTAATCGGGGCACTGGCGTTTGAGCAGATTCACAAGCGGTTTAGCTATGCAAACATCCTTAGGATTGCAATCCTTGGGATCGCGCTCTCGATGTTCCCACTCAGCCTCCTGCCACCTGTTCCCCTGATGGTCGTCTTCTTCTTCACCCTCGGCCTCGCCTGGGGTCCTCTGCTGCCACTTCTCAACACTGTGATCCAAAAGAAGATCCCGGCCAATAAGAGAGGTCGAGTGTTTGCTCTTGAAATGACAATCTGGCACGCAGGTCCGCTGATTTCCATGGTTGCCGTTGGAACCGCCGTTGACACCATCGGTGTCGGACCGGTCTATCTGCTCTTGGCAACAGGTGTTCTAGCCGCAGCGCTGTTGGTCTCTTTCAACCGCTACATCAAGCAGCTCAACAGCTAGTTCTCCACAGCCTCCGCAACTGCCGTTTCTAGAGCAGGTATCCGAGGCGATAATCATGCGATGACTTCGTTGTTGAGCTATAAATCAGATAATCTGATTTTTATGAAGAAGACCATGACAGCCACTGAGGTAGCCCGAAACTTTAGCGAGGTGCTCGACCTGGTTGAGGCAGGTGGCGAAGTCGAAATCACTCGGGGGAAAAGGGTGGTTGCGCTCTTGAACGGGAAACCCCACCCCACGGTCAAGGATCTGCTAGGAGCCGTGGCTGATTTTCACGCAGAATTCGGTGCACCTGATCAGGAGACAATCGCCATCTACGACCAGATACTGGCCGACCGCCACGCTCCCGAAAACCTAGTTGGTGGAGAGTTCGATAGATACCCATGGGACAAGTAGCGCTGGACACATCGGTGTTGGTCGCTCTGGATAGAGGCCAGGCCTTGGGCTCAGCCGCAATGAAAACGAATGATCGTTGGGTTATCTCGGTGGTCGTCCTGGCCGAGCTTCTAGTCGCGGCGAAGAGTCCGAAAAGAACTGAGTCGGCACGCGCAAGAACCGAGGCATTCTTAGAGCTAATCAAGTCAAAATGCGAAATCCAAGCCATCGATGAAGAGACCGCCGGTATTTTTGCGGAGCTTCGTGCCTTTGCGATCAGCGAGGGCAAACCGCGGGGTGTAAACGACCTTTGGATCGCAGCCAGCGCCATTCGTGCTGGTGCGGAGCTGTGGTCCGTAGATCAGAGCGCGCGGTTCGACGAGCTGCCGGGCTTGCGGCTTCGCCACTAGAGCAGGTCTGCTACAGAGTCCAGAATCTCGGTTGGCCTGAAGGGATACTTAGCTATCTCGGCATCGTCGGAGATGCCGGTTCTCACGAGGATGGTGTGGAGGCCAGCCTCAATACCAGCCACGACGTCGGTGTCCATACGGTCTCCGATCATGGCAGTGGTCTCTGAATGAGCATCAATCTTGCGCATCGCGCTTCGGAACATCATTGGGTTTGGCTTGCCGACAATGTAGGGATTCTTGCCGGTCGCCTTCGTGATTAGTGCCGCGACGGATCCGGTTGCGGGTAGTGGGCCCTCCTCGGATGGACCGGTCGGATCTGGGTTGGTTGCAATAAACCTGGCTCCCTTATCGATGAGCCTGATTGCCTTGGTGAGGTTGTCGAAGCTCAGGTTTCTGGTCTCGCCCAAAACCACGAAGTCCGGCCTCACCTCGGTTATCACGTAGCCAATCTCGTACATGGCCTGGGTCAGCCCGGCCTCGCCGATTACATATGCCTTGCCCTTGGGTTGCTGGTTGTTCAAGAAGTCTGCGGTGGCCATGGCTGAGGTGTAGATCAGGCCCTCTTCGACATTGAGTCCACCCGCCTTGAGTCTGGCGGAGAGATCCCGCGGGGTGTAAATGGAGTTGTTGGTTAGCACCAGGTGGGGAGTGCCCTGTTCCCGCCAGTGGTTGATCAGCTCCTGGGCACCGGGGATAGCCTTCCCCTCGTGCCAGAGGACCCCGTCCATGTCGGTTAGCCAGCTGAGGATGTGGGAGCGATCGACCATGAGAAGAGCCTAGCTCTACGCTATTAGGGTGAGTGAGAAGACACCCGAGCCCATTGCCCAGCCAACCTGGGGTGTTGGTCCCTACGTCGGAGATCCGAAGGCCGACCCAAATTTCGACAAGTTTGACCCAGAACTCTTGGCATCTGGTGACACCAGAAACGTCGTCGACGGCTATCGCTACTGGAAGATGGAGGAGATAGTCAAAGACCTCGATGCTCGCCGACACCCCTACCACGTCGCGATCGAGAACTGGCAGCACGATCTGAACATCGGCTCGATAGTCAGAAACGCAAACGCCTTTTTGGCCAAGGGTGTCCACATCGTGGGAAACAAGCGCTGGAATCGGCGCGGCGCGATGGTGACCGACCGCTATCAGCACGTCTCACACCACCCAGATATCCAAAGCCTGATCCGGTGGTCCCAAACCGCAGGGGAGGCGGGAAAGAGGCTGCCGATAATTGCGATCGACAATGTTCCAGGCTGCAAAAAGCTTGAGGAAACCGAGCTTCCCAAAGAGTGCCTGTTTCTATTTGGGCAGGAGGGCCCAGGGCTCTCTCAAGAGGCTCTGGATGCGGCCGATATGGTCTTGGAAATCAGCCAATTTGGATCCACCAGGTCCATCAACGCCTCGGCTGCTGCCGCAATAACAATGCACAGCTGGGTGCTGCAGCACGTTTTTAGTTAGACTTTGGTAGGGCTGAAGCCTTAAGTTCCCCAATTTTGAAAGGGGTTTAGCCATGCCAGCGATAGTGCTAGTCGGAGCCCAGTGGGGCGATGAGGGCAAGGGCAAGGCGACAGACCTACTCGGAGACCGCGTTGATTATGTGGTCCGCTACCAGGGTGGAAACAACGCGGGTCATACCGTGGTCATCGGAGACAAGAAGTTTGCTCTTCACCTGCTCCCATCGGGCATTCTGACCCCGGAGTGCACACCGGTCATCGGCAACGGCGTGGTGATTGACCTCGAGGTCCTCTTCCGCGAGATCGATGGACTGAACGAAAAGGGTGTCGACACCTCCAAGCTGATGGTTTCGGCCAACGCCCACATCATTACCCCCTATCACGTGACAGTGGACAAGGTCTCAGAGCGCTTCCTGGGTAAGCGCGCAATTGGCACCACCGGTAGGGGCATTGGCCCAACCTATGGTGACAAGATTGGCCGCCTGGGCATCAGGGTCCAGGACCTTTTTGATCCAAGCATTCTGAAGCAAAAGGTCGAGGGTTCACTAACCCAGAAGAACGAGCTTTTGATCAAGGTTTATAACCGTGCGGCAGTCAAGGCAGACGAGGTTGTCGAGCACCTGCTCTCCTTCGCGGAGCGGCTAAAGCCGATGGTTGCCGACACGTCGCTGGTTCTAAACCGCGCGCTGGATGAGGGTAAGACGGTCTTGCTTGAGGGTGGCCAGGGCACCCTGCTGGATGTTGATCACGGTACCTATCCATTTGTGACCTCTTCAAACCCAATTGCCGGTGGCGCTACCACCGGATCCGGTATCGGACCAACCAAGATCTCTGGAGTAATCGGAATCCTGAAGGCCTACACCACAAGGGTTGGAGCCGGACCGTTCCCAACCGAGCTGTTTGATGAGTGGGGCGAATACCTCCGCAAGCAGGGCGGGGAGGTAGGCACCACCACCGGTCGCGAAAGGCGATGCGGCTGGTTCGATGCACCAATCGCTCGCTATGCCACCAGGGTCAACGGCCTTACCGACATCTTCCTGACCAAGCTAGATGTACTGACCGGCATCAAGGAGATTCCGGTTTGTGTCGCATACGAGGTGGATGGTCAGAGGGTTGAGGAGATTCCGGTTTCTCAGACCGACTTCCACCACGCCAAGCCCATCTATGAGAACTTCCCAGGTTGGGACGAGGACATCACCGGAGCAACGACCTTCGAAGACCTCCCTAAGAATGCCCAAGACTACGTGCTAGCCCTCGAAAAGATGAGCGGGACGAGAATCTCTGCAATCGGCGTTGGTCAGGATCGAAACGCCACAATTGTTCGCCACGAGATGCTTTCCTAAGCAGAATAGATAGGTGAGCGAAGCGCAAGAACTGGATCAGATCCCCTATCCAGACGAAGCATTTAACACCTGGGGTGCGTCAACCCTCGGGGTTGATCCTCTCGAGGCGAGCTTCACCTCACTGCCATATCAGCCCGTTCGCCCTCACGTTCCTTTCTACCGTTTCGTTGCCTATCCCGACATTCTGGATTTGCGCAAGGCGGGCTATGAGATTGATCGGTTCATTCCGCTCTTTGACGCCCTTGAGGATGTTCGTTACCGAGAGGCAGTAAGCCTTTCGCAGCTGGTGCGGGCGAGTGACCCCATGCTGCCCTGGAATCCCCGAAGGGCCAGGGAGATTGAGCTCGAGGTTAGATCGCAGCTCCATGAGCACGGTCTCGGAGACCTCCCCACGCTGCTTAGGCGCTTTTTGGGAAAGGCATTCCCGGGCGACACGGTGAGCTATCTAAGCGTCGTTCTGGTCAACGTTTTCTTCTGGGCAGCATTGGCTGAGCTGGCCGAAGATTTGGCATGGAAGAGCCCAAACCTGAGTTGGAAGGCCGAGTATCTGAGGTTCCCCTTGCGCTCGCTGGGCATTCTGCGTGGCTAGAGTGGCGGATGTGAAAAGTTTCAGAGAGCAACTCGGGGTCTTTTTCGAAAAGGTCGAATACTTCTACATGGTCCTAGGGTTTGGTTACCTCGGAATCTATAGCGTTCAGGTTTTAGCCGAGCCGCCCGCGGATATCTATCAGGGGCTAGAGCTGGTCTCAGATGCCATTTACTGGCTTTTTGCAATCGATGTTGTGATGCGGCTGATCTATATCGGAAAAGACATTCTTACCTGGGCCGGTGTAATTGGCTTCGTCAGGGAGAACTGGCTGGCGCTACTTGCGCTGTTGCTGCCAGCCTTCCGTGCCATAAGGGTGCTGAGAGTTGTGATTGTTTTGCGAGGACTGCAGCCATTTCTAAGGACCAGGTCCTCTAGGGTCGGAACGATCGTGGGTGTGACCTTCCCGCTGATTCTCTACACCGCCGCCCTTTCGGTTCTCGAAGCGGAGAGATATGCCGAGGGTGCCAACATCACCAATTTTCTTGATGCGCTTTGGTGGGCAATTGCCTCGGTAACCACGGTGGGCTACGGCGACAGATTCCCGGTTACGGCCGATGGAAGGCTAATCGCTACCTTCCTGATGGTGATCGGAATCGGATTGTTCTCGGCACTCACCGCCCTGTTGGCTGCCTGGGTAATGGGCGAAAAGAACCAAGAGTCAAAGAGTTAGGCTGGGAACATGAGCGAGTGGACAGTAAAGATTCCGGGCAGTGAGCACAAGCTATCGACCGAGGAGTTGAAGCTTTGGGCCGAAAGCGGCAAGGTCAAGGGCGACACAGTCGTAGTTGACCAAAAAGGCGAGCACTGGACGGCAAAGCAAATCCCAGGTGTCTTTTCCAAGCGCGACTGGTTGATTGCACTGCTGCTGTCGATATTTGTTGGAACCCTAGGAGTCGATCGCTTTTACCTCGGCAAGATCGGGACCGGCATCCTGAAGCTGATTACAATTGGCGGTTTTGGAATCTGGAGCATCATTGACCTGATCTTGATCGCAATCAAAAAGCTAGACGACAAAGAGGGACTAAAGCTCGCCTAGCACCTCGGTATCAGCAGCTTCTTGAGGGCCGGCTTGTCGGCCTTTGCCCAGTCCAAAGCAGATAGCTCTTCTTCTTTGAGCCAGCGCAGTTCGCTGTGATCGGTGGAGGCTGAGGGTTTAACTGCGACTAGCTCGCAGCTAAAGACCACCAGCTCGATATCCCCGGTGATGCTCTGGTCGAAAAGCCTTAGGACTCTGATGTCTATGCCGAGCTCCTCGCGGATCTCTCGCATCAGGCCACCCTCGAGAGTTTCACCCTCCTCTGGCTTGCCACCAGGAAACTCCCACTTGCCCCCTTGAGACTTGTCCTGGTTGCGCTTGGCGCAAAGGATTCTGCCGTCTTTATCTTGAATCAGCGCCGCTACCACCAGAGTGCTCACGGCTAAAGACTAGCTGGGGAGGTTTGCCTCGATTGCCTCGATGATCTCCGGAGCATCGGGGCGGGTGGTGGGGCGGAAGCGCATGATCTTGCCACTTGGGGTCACAAGAAACTTCTCAAAGTTCCACATCACCGGCCCGGCGAGGCCCCTGGAGTCCTTGGCCTTGGTGAGGTGCTTGTAGAGCTCGTGGCGATTGCGGCCGTTCACATCTGTCTTCTGGGTCATCGGGAAGGTGACTCCCCAGGTGGTTGAGCAATACTCGTTGATCGCTTCATCGTCCTTGAGCTCCTGCTTGAATGTGCCGGAGGGAACCCCGAGAACCGTGAAGCCCCTGTCCTGGTATTTCTTCTGAAGCTCTTCCAAAGTTTCATACTGCGGGCTCAGGCCACAGCGAGATGCGACATTTACGACCAGCACGAGCTTGCCGGCAAACTCCGAGGTGTTGCGGGCGCTGCCATCGAGCATGGTCAGTTCAACGTTCTGTGTGAGCATGGCATCTATAACAGCTGGGCCTTTGGCCCAATTCCAACTACTTATCGAATTAGTTTTTGGAGTGCGATTCGAAGTCCAGAAACTAAGAAACCGAGAGTGACAAAAGCGGTTGCGATTATGACGATGTAGGTAATCATGCCGCTAACGCCAATTTCGCTGTTTGGGTTGATGAACCAGTAGGGCCACCAACCATCGAGCAGGCCGCGAACGATACTGAAAGTGAGCCAAACAAGGGGATACACGATTACCCAGAGTGCCTTGCGCCACTTTGGCACGGCACTCTTTATCGAGATGAAGTAGTCAACCACCACGGCAACCGGAGCCCAAGTATGAATTACCAGATTTGGAATCCTTGGCCACTCGTAGCCAATGTCCTGCGGATCCACCGCGCTATCTCCCAATAGGGCGTGATAGACCACCCCGACAATAATCATGCTCACCGTGGCAACAAGGCGGATTGTTTGAAGGCGCTCGGACTCCTTTCTTCCCGATAGGAGAACCATGGCTCCGATAACCCCGACGATTCCAGCGAAGATTGAGCTGTCGATAGAAAAGAAAACGAAGTACTCGGTTGGTCTAAACCTGTCTGCGATAACGCGATTGATGATTTGCCAGGCAACGCTTCCCAAAAGTGAGACGCCTATTGCAAGGCGGAACAGCCCGAGACCGTATTTGTAAACCATTGCTAAGAACCTACTGCCTCACGGAGGAAATCGATCACGGCGCTCGCGAACTCCTCGGGTTTTTCCTCGTTGGGTAGGTGTCCAGTCTGCGGGATGATTACCAGCTTGCTTCCAGGAAGCCGCTGGGAAACCTCGATTGAGTCGGAAGTGGCAACAACCTCGTCGGTGTCGCCTGTAATCACCATGGTTGGGATCGAAATCTCGGTGAATCTCTCGCTAATCTCGGGGTCACGTGGGGCTCTGTTGAACTCCCAGAACGCTCGCTCCCAACCGATTACCTCAAGCGGGGCGGTGTAGCCATCCAGGGTCTGTTGCGTCACCTTGCTCTGGTCGTAATAGCTCGCATAGAGAAGATCCAAACCACTGGTTGCAATCGAGGAAACGAGCAAGGGGCCAAGGTGATCAAACTGCGGGATGCTGAAGATCCAATTGAGCCAGCCAGGTGCTCCGCCTCCGGTGAGGATGGCGGGGGCAAACAGGATCACGCCTGCGAGCTTGGACTGGTTTTGGACGGCGTAGCTGGCTGCAATGCTCCCACCCGCCGAGTGGCCAAGGATGAGGACATTCTTGCCTTCCCCGTAGCGCTCAACAATCTCATCGATTACCTCAAGCTGGCCGGGGGTTCCAAAGGGATTAACTTCCCACTCAGTCGGGCGCTCGGTGAAGCCAAAGGCGGCCCTGTCATAGGCGATTACATGGGCAACCTCAGCCAGTGGCTCGAGGGTGTCCTTATAGGAGAAGCTGCTTGCGCCAAAGCCATGCAGCAGGATTAGTAGGTTTTCGCTGTTCGGGTCGCCCGCCTCGATGATGTGGACATCGTGACCGGCGAGGTTCACGAACTGAGATTGTTCACCCCAGAGCTTTGCCGCAGCCTCTTCTTTGGTGAGGGTGCCGGAAGTGTTCACCGGCACCAAGAAGGGTCCTATTAGGAGCAGGGCTAGTAGTCCAAAAAGAACTATCCGCAACTTCTTCACTCATTGGATAACAGGAAAGGGGCCAGTTCGGTTCCCTTAGGCTGGTGGAGTTCAAAGGAGCACAATGCCTACAGCAAGAGCAATCATCACACCCGGCCCGGGAGAGAAGTTTCAAAAGGGCGAGGTTCCAACTAGACCCTTGGGGCCAGAGATGGTGGCCATCGACATCAAGTACTCGGGCATTTGTCACAGCGATATTCATCAGGCCCGGGACGAATGGTTTCCCGGTACCTACCCGATGGTGCCCGGCCACGAAATCGTCGGGGTTGTCACTGCAGTTGGAGAGAACGTAGCGGGCTTTGCGGTTGGCGATCGAGTTGGCGTTGGAACTTTCGTTGACTCCTGCAGAAAGTGTGAGCCTTGCTTGGCTGGCAATGAGAATTTTTGCCGCACAGGCAATGTTCAGACCTACAACGGTCATCACTACGACGGTGAGCCAAGCTATGGGGGTTACGCCAGCGCGATTGTGGTTGATCAGAACTACGTTCTTCGCGTGCCAGAGAATCTCGACTTTGCTGCCAGCGCACCGCTGCTTTGCGCTGGAGTTACCGTCTACACCCCGCTCAAGCACTGGAAGGCGGGACCGGGCATGAAGGTGGCCGTGATGGGACTGGGGGGTCTCGGACATCTCGCCCTCAAGCTCGCCGTCGCAATGGGAGCCGAGGTTTACGTGCTTGGCAGGTCAACTTCCAAGGCCGAGGATGCCAGGCGCATGGGAGCTATCGATTACCTCATGACCTCCGACATATACGACAGTCACAGGAACTTCTTTGATCTGATTCTCAACACCACGAGCGCCGATCTGGATCTTGATCCGCTGCTGGGAACTTTGAAGGTTGGGGGAACACTGGTTTATCTCGGCCTTTCTGGCAACCCACAGAGCTTCAATGCGGGAGGGCTTGTAACGAGCCTGCGATCGATCGCGGGAATCAACACCGGCAACATCGCAGACACCCAAGAGATGTTGGACCTCTGCGGAGAAAAGAACATTGTCAGCGACATTGAGCTACTCGACGCATCTGAGGCTTCTGCCATCGATAGCGCCTATGAGCGAGTCGTCGCAGCCGATGTTCGCTACAGATTTGTCATCGACGTGGCAACCATTTAGAAAGGTCTCCTTATGAAGCAGAAGAAACTGGGCTACCGACACGTCTCGGCAATTGGGATCGGCTGCATGAACGTGTCATGGCTATGGGCGAATGGTGCGGCCCTTGATCCGAAGCGAAGAGCAGAGGAGGCAATCCCCGCCATCCATGCCGGATTGGATGCCGGCATTACCCTTCTGGACACCGCAGACATCTATTCACCAACCTGGGACACGATGGGTCACAACGAGGAGTTTGTGGCTGAGGCCCTAAGAACCTGGGGCGGCTCCGCGGAACAGAAGGCAGATGTCGTAATCGCCACCAAAGGCGGCATCACCAGGGGCGAGGGCGAGACCTGGGGCAGAAATGGCAGCCTGGATTACTTGGTTGCCGCCGCAGAGGCTTCGATGGAGCGACTTGGAGTGGACAAGATCGACCTCTGGCAGCACCACCGACTGGACCCAAGCATCGACTTCGAAACCCAGTTTGAAAACGTGCTTGAGCTGAAGGTTCGGGGCCTTGTGGATCAGATCGGGGTCTCGAATTACGATGCGCAGCAGCTAAAGATTGCTCTCGACATTGCCGGAACCCCGGCAGAGGGCGGAGTGGTCTCTATTCAGAACGAGTTTTCTCCCCGCTACCGCTTCGACCTTGATGTGATTGAAGTTTGCGAGGAGAACGAGATCGTGTTTCTCCCATGGTCGCCCCTTGGAGGAGTGCGGACAAAGAGCGAAATTGCCGCAAGCGCCTTCGAGGTAGTTGGAGAGCGGCTAGGTGCCAGCGCCTTCGCAGTCGCGCTTGCCTGGGAGATGCGCTATTCACCGGCGGTTCTTCCAATTCCTGGCGCCACCAGGGCCGAGACGGTATTGGACTGCGTTTCGGCCACAGAGCTCAAGCTCAGCGACGAGGACTTTGAGTATCTAAGCGCAAACCTGCCAGAAGAAGCTGCATACTCCTCCGAGCTAACACCAAAGCCCAGCTTTAGATCTTGATAAGGAAGAATAGCCTCGGCGAACCGGGACTATTTGCTTATCCAACCTCTTGAAGTCGCCTGCCGCGGGTGTGGGTCGGACGGCACTCGAGGTTTGTGGGGTCCTCGTTGCAGCTGTCGCAGAGCAACACCAGATCCCGACAACCCAGGTTGGAGCAGTTGCGGAAGCTGCTGGTCTTCTTCGAGCAGGCCTCGCACTCACCGATAGTTTTGGCGTCCTTTGAGAAGTCGACGTTCATTCGTCCGTCGAAGACGTAGAGCGAGCCCTCCCAGAGGCCCTTATCGCGGTAGCGCTCCCCGTAGCGAACAATGCCACCTTCGATCTGGTAGACCTCTTTGAAGCCGCGGTTAATCATCACCGCGCTGAGGATCTCGCAGCGAATACCTCCGGTGCAGTAGGTGACTACTGGCTTGTCCTTGAGGTGGTCATACTTACCGCTCTCCAGCTCCGATATGAAGTCGTGGGTGGTCTCAACGTTTGGAACCACTGCGTTCTTGAACTTGCCAATCTTTGCTTCGAACGCATTCCTGCCATCGAAGAAGACCACATCGTCACCCTTTTCAGCCACCAGGGCGTTCACCTCGGCCGGCTTGAGGTGCTTTCCGCCATTTACCACACCAGACTTTTCAACCTTGATCTCTTCTGGAGTGGTGAAGGCGACCAGCTCCTTGCGAACCTTGACGCTAAGCCTGGGGAAGTCGTTTCCCGTGCCGTCTGACCACTTGAAGTCGGTCTTGCCAAAGCCCGGGTATTCCTTAGTCTCTCGGCAATACTTTTTTAGGTCTTCCATGTCACCACCGAGGGTGCCGTTGATTCCGTGCTTTGAAATCAGGATGCGACCCTTGAGGTTCAGCGAGCGGCATAGGGCGCGCTGCCATAACATCACTGCCTTCGGGTCTTCGACCGGAGCGAAGGCGTAATAGAGGATGATTTTCTTTAGGGACATCAGCCCCAGTTTAGCCTTTGAGGAAATGCCTAGACTAGGGGCTATGTCTATGAAGCCAGGGCTGGATAAAGCCGCAATCAAAGAGTCAGTTAGAGTCCAGGACGACCTTTTCAGGCACGTCAATGGCAAGTGGTTGGATGAAACCGACATCCCCGAAGACAAGGCCATCTATGGCAGCTTCCACATGCTTGCCGATGACTCAGAGCTTGCCGTGAGGGAGCTCATCGAGGATGCAGCAAAGAATCCCGATTCAGCAACCGCAAGGCAGCTTGGAGATCTTTACAACAGCTTTATGAACGAGGACCTCATCGAAAAGCTCGGGGCTGCGCCATTGGTCCCGATGCTGGATGAGGTCAGCGCCGTTGCGAACTTAACCGAGTTCTTCCATCTGCTCGGCTCCCTCGAGCGTCGCGGGGTTGGAGGCCTCTGGGGAAGCTATGTCGACAATGACCCAGGAGACCCAGAGCGCTACCTGATTCATCTATATCAGGGGGGCATCGGGCTACCCGATCGCGAGTACTACACAGATGAGAAGTATGAAGAGATCAGGTCCGAGTACGTCCCCCACATCTCAAAGATGCTTTCCCTCGCCGGTTGGGATGCAGCGGCTGCTGAAGCTGCGGCGGATGAAATCTTCGAGCTTGAAAAGAAGATCGCGGCCAAGCACTGGGACCGAGTTGCTTCTAGGGATGCCGAAAAGACTTACAACCTCAAGAGCGCAGCTGACCTGCAGGCTCTGAGCAAAAACATTCTCTGGAGCGAATACCTCGCAGGTGCAGACCTGTCTGATTCATTACTGGAATGGAATGTAGTGATGATGCCTTCGTTCTTTGAAGGCTTGGATGAGGTGGTTACCGAGGATTCCCTAGAAACCCTAAAGCTCTGGCTCTCTTGGAACGTGGTCTCAAGTTATGCGGCATACCTCTCCAAGGAGTTTGTCGATGAGCGGTTCCGCTTCTATGGTCAGAAGCTAACCGGGCAGCCTACGAACCGTCCCCGTTGGAAGCGAGCAGTGAGCCTAATCGAAGGGTCGCTTGGAGAGGCCGTCGGGCAGCTCTATGTGGCAAAGCACTTTCCTCCTAGTTCCAAGGAGCGCATGGATCAGCTGGTGGACTACTTGGTTCAGGCATATGAGAAAAGCATCAAGGCCCTCGACTGGATGACCGATGAGACCAAGGCGAAGGCCCTGACAAAGCTCTCCAAGTTCACACCAAAGATTGGGTACCCGGTCAAGTGGAAGAACTACTCCTCGATTGCCGTTGACTCGGACGACCTGGTCGGCAACGTGCAGCGAGTCTCCAGCTGGGAGTTTGACTACCACTCAAACAAGATTGGTTCGCCAATCGATCGCGATGAGTGGCACATGACTCCGCAGACCGTGAATGCCTACTACAATCCCGGCCTAAACGAGATCGTGTTTCCCGCAGCGATCCTGCAGCCACCCTTCTTCTCCCCAGAGGCTGATGATGCAATTAACTTCGGAGGAATCGGAGCGGTCATCGGCCACGAGATTGGGCACGGCTTTGACGACCAGGGTTCAAAGTATGACGGCGATGGCCGTTTGGTGTCATGGTGGACAGAGGCTGACCGCAAGGCATTCGAGGCTCGCACCGGCTCCCTAATCGCGCAGTATTCGGAGCTCACTCCTGAGCAGCTGGATGAGAAACATAAGGTAAATGGCGAACTGACGATTGGCGAGAACATCGGAGACCTTGGTGGTCTAGGCATCGCCTGGAAGGCCTACCTGCTCTCGCTTGAGGGTAAGGAACCGCCGGTAATCGATGGCCTAACCGCGGCCCAGCGCTTTTTGATGGGCTGGGCGCAGTGCTGGAGAACCAAGGGCCGTGACGAGATAACCATTCAGCGGCTTGCGGTAGACCCGCACTCACCACCGGAGTTCAGGGCCAACCAGGTTGCCAAGAACCTTGATGTTTTCCACGAGGCCTTTCAGACCCAGCCCGGCGATGGCATGTGGCTGGAGCCTGAGCAGCGCGTGGTGATCTGGTGAAGCTCTGGTTCCGCATCCTGCACGTTTGGCTCACCTGGCGACGTCGGCCAGCGGTGAAGATCAATGAGGTATCGAGGCTTGAGCTGCGGGTTTGGCCCACCGATCTGGATATCTATAACCACATGAACAACGGCGTCTTTTTGACCCTCATGGACATCGGCCGTTATGACCAGGGACTCAGAAGTGGCATCTGGCAGAAGTGGAACAAGCTCGGCTGGTTCCCAATCGTTGTCAACTCCACTATTAGCTATCGCAAGGCGCTACTGCCATGGCAGAAGTTCAGCTTGGAGACCAAGGTCTTGGGTTGGGATGAAATCGCCTATTACATTGAGCAGCGATTCGTGCGGGATGGCGAGATTTATGCCCGGGCCATCATGCGCGGCCGATTCCTCAAGCGATCCTGGGGCACCCTCACCCCTGATGAGGTGATGGAGGGTTCAGGTGGCTGGCCTGGCGAGAAGCCTGAGCTTCCGAAGTGGATTGTTGAGTGGGCGAAGAATGTTCAGTTGCCGAAGGGTAAGGAACCCGCTCCAAGTAATTGGGACTAGTTCTTCTTGTACCAGCGGCACTGAGCAATAGCCTCTTCAATCGGATTTAGCAGCAGGTCTTGGGTTTCCTGGTGCTTCTCCATGTAGCGAACGGTGTAGGAACAGACCGGAACCACCTTCTCGGTACCCCGTTCCCTAATGTCGCTCAGCGACTCCCTTAGCAGTATGGCCGCGAGGTTCTTTCCCTGGTGCTCAGGGTTGACCTCGGTATGCACAAGGTGGATCTCCCCGGGGTTGAGGGTGTAGTCCATAAGGCCAACGCGCTCCTCATCGAGGTAGATCTCATATCTGTGGTTCTCGATGTCGTGGACAACATTTGTGCTCATGCTGTTAATCTCTTCTCGTGTCTGGGAACCAGGTGATTCACGCCGATAACCTAAGTGCTCTCAAATCTATGCCATCTGAGAGCTATCGACTGATCTACATCGACCCTCCGTTCAACACCGGAAGGCAGCAGGTCAGGCAGACCAGGAAGTCAATCAAGTCTGAAAGTGGCACGGGAGGCTTCAAGGGTCAGCGCTACGAGCAGGTGGTTCAAGCCGAGCACAGCTATCAGGACAGCTTTGATGACTACCTCGGTTTCCTGAGACCACGGCTTGAAGAGGCCAGGCGACTTTTGACCGCCGACGGAACGCTTTATTTGCATCTGGATTACCGCGAGGCCCATTACGCCAAGGTCATGTTGGATGAGATCTTCGGCCGGGCCAATTTCCTGAATGAGATCATTTGGGCCTACGACTATGGCGGTAAGGCCAAGGGCCGGTGGCCCTCGAAACACGACACGATCTTGGTTTACGTCAAGGATCCACAGAACTACTTCTTTGATTCATCCGAGGTGGACAGGGAGCCGTATATGGCACCAGGGCTTGTCACTCCTGAAAAGGCCGAAAAGGGAAAGCTTCCTACAGATGTTTGGTGGCACACCATCGTCTCGCCCACTGGCAAGGAGAAGACCGGCTATCCAACTCAAAAGCCAGAGGGCATCCTGCGAAGAATTATTCAGGCCTCATCCAAGCCCGGAGATAGGGTCCTGGACTTCTTCGCGGGCAGTGGCACGACAGGTGCCGTCGCCCACAAACTCGGCCGAAGCTTCACGCTCGTTGATGAATCCGAAGAGGCGATCGGGATAATTAGCGATCGGCTAAATAAGGCCGGTGCTCAGTTCGAGCTTCTCTAGAGATAGCCACCACCACAATTAGTGCCAGGGCGATAAAGAGCAACGCAGCCGTCATCGCCATCGCGAGGTTCTCCTCGCCCGGGCGAGAGATCAACCGATACATAACAAGCGGCAGGGTTGCATCCGAGCCGTAGGCCAGGAAACTTGCCGCCCCAAACTCTCCGAGTGATGCGAGCGAAACAAAGGCCACTGCAGCCATCATTGGCCTCGTCAGCACGGGCATTTCGATTGACAGCGATCGTCTAAGAGTGCCAGCGCCATCCATGGTCGCGGCCTCGAGAATCTCAGGCTCAATCGACTGCCTTGCGGGCCTCAATATCTGATAACCCAGCGGGATCAAGAAGAGCGATTGCACCAGCGGAACAATCCACCAGCCACGGAGGCTTTGCGGGAGATAGCCGGAGATCACCAGAAATGCCAGTCCGAAAACGACCGGTGAAACTCCAATCGGCAGCAGGTACCAAACCCTCGCCCGTTTGCTCCCGGAGAGCAGCCAGGCGATGGGGACTGAAATCAACAGTGCCACCAGAAGGTTTCTCAGGCTATTTACTCCAGCATCAATCAACGAGATGTTTAATACATCTCTCGCTCCTCTGGTGGAAAGCAGTTCGAGATTCGCAATCAAACCCTCCCCAAGCAGGAAGGCCTTGCTACCCACCTGCCAAATCAGGAAGCCTATGGCTACCAAAGTTATTAGGCCAAAAACAGATCCCAGCTTGCTCTTTGGGCTGTAGCTATCACCAAACAGCGGGCTTGGTTCGGCCCCGAGCCTGCGAGCCAACAAGAATAGAGCAATGGTCAAGAGCGTCTGCATCAGCGCCAACGTTCCGGCACCAACCAAGTCCAGCTCTCGAAGGGCAGCTTGGGCGATCTCGGTCTCTAAGGTCCTCACGGCACCCCTACCGAGAATCAGAACCAGACCGTAGGAGGTGGCCGAATAGAGAGCGACCAGCAGGGTCGCGGCTGCCAGCCCAGGCAGCTGCTGCGGCAACAACACCTGCAGCCTTGTCTGGATCGCACTCGCTCCATCAAGCTGAGCCGCCTCATGCTGCTCGATTGGAACGGCCAGGGAAGACACGGTTCGAGCCATGAACCCAATGTTCATTAGAAGGTGCGCTGCAACTATCCAAAGTATTCCGTTTATGGAATCTAATTCCCTACTCCGCAGTGGCGCGAGCGCCATCGCTACCAGAAAAGGCGGCAAGAGAAAGGGCAAGAGAAGTGCCGCACCCAGCCAACGCTTCATCGATCCAGCCAGGCTCGCTAGCCAATTGCCAACGGGGTAGCCAATCACGGCAGCACCCAATGCGCTGACCAGTGCAATCAGCGCGGTGGTGCCGAAGAGCTCGAGGCTAGTTGTCAAAGACGTCCGACCAGTCCTTCAGCCAGCGTTCTCGGTTCGCCTCTACCTCGGCCGCTTCGCCAAGGGTGCTCGTGGCACCTTGGGCGTGCTCGGCCCAAGAAGCCGGAATGTCAGTGCCTTCAACGGCTGGATAGACATACATCGCCTCTGGAACCGAGCGCTGGAAGTCGTCGCTGAGCATGAACTCAACCAGCTGGCTGGCACCCGCTGTGTTGGCAGAGTTTTCGATCACACCCGCGTATTCAACTTGCCTGAAGCATTCGATCGTCAGCGCTGCAGTCTTCGCCTCACCATCATCCACCTCGGCCGCTGGCGAGGAGGCGTAGCTCAGGACAATTGGCCTGTCTCCGCCATAACGGGTGAAGTCAGAGAAGTAGGCGTCTTCCCAGCTTCCTGAGACCCTCAGGCCGTTGTCTCTTAGGTTGCGCCAATACTCAAAGACCTCGGCATCGGTTTCGAAGCCTGCAAAGGTCGTGGCCAGGAAAGCTAGACCTGGCGAGGAGAGTCTGGGATTTGTGACGACCACAAGCGATGCATATTTACTGTCGATCAGGGAACGCCAAGACTTTGGCGGCTCGATGCCGGCGGTCTCAAACCATTCAATGTCGTAATTGAAGCAGACATCCGAATAGTCGATTTCGCTCAGCTCGCCCTTGACGATCCCTGCATCTACCGCGAGGGAGACAAAGGTGTTGTCGATGCCAAAGAACGCATCAGCGATTGGGGCATTCGCAGTCAAGATCAGCTGGTTCGTCATGGAACCAGTGTCCCCGAGGCGGATGATTTCCAGTTCGTATCCAGATTGTTCCTCGAACTTTGTAATTAGCTCATCGCTGATAACGAAGGAGTCGTGGGCGGCTAGTCGGACAGTATCCGGAGTCGAGCTGCATCCAGCAAGCAGGACTAGTGGTGCTATGAGTGCAATTAGTTTCTTCAATTGCGTGCCTTTCGTCTGTTAGGCACGGGATAGACCTCTCCCTGCGCTGGCATTACCCAGATCAGGTTTGACGGTCGAAGACCTTTTGTCTTCCTCTCAGCCCGGTAAGCCGGACTCCCGTGTTTGTTTCTAAGAACCAGCCTAGCTAGTGGGACATTCCCGCTTGCTCTGCTGCCTCTTGAGATGCACTTTTGTCCCTGAGCGGGACTTCCTTGATAAACCAGCTGATTACGAAGCCGACTCCGATGATGATGCCGGCAATCAAGAAGACTGTTAGCGACGACTCAACGAATCCCATTCGGAATGGCAGCGTTAGCCGGTCATCCGCGCCAATGAGGAACGAGCTGTCATTGGTGACATCGGAGGCTGCCCCACCTCCAGCTTGCAGAACCCCAAGGATTTCCTTGTTTGCAGGGTCGGATAGGACGGCTGGATCCTGGACAGCCTGCTGGATGCCGGCAACAACCTCGGGCTTGGAGAAGGCCTCAATAATCTTGTCGGCCACCTGGTTAAACAGAATCGACATAAACACGGCAACGCCAAGAGTTCCGCCCATCTGCCTGAAGAATGTTGCAGAGGAGGTCGCAACTCCGATGTCCTTTGCGGGGACTGCGTTTTGAGAGGCAACCATGGTGGTTTGCATCAGCTGCCCAAGACCCAGTCCCACCAAGACCATTCCCATCGCAACCACCCAGAGCGGAATGTCTGCCTCGAGGACCAGCACCATATAGAGGTATCCGAAGAACAGCGTTGCGGTTCCGGTGTTGAAGAAGATTCGATACTTTCCGGTCTTGGCGGTGATCCGCCCGGCGCTCACCGTGGAGACCATCATGCCCAGAACCATGGGCAGCATCATGAAGCCCGTCATTGTTGGGCTGACGCCATAAACAACCTGAATGATCAGCGGGATGATGATCATTCCGCCGAACATGCCCATTCCGATGATGAATCCGAGCACCTGAGTCCTCGCGAAAGTCTTGCTCTTGAAAATGGAGAGCGGAATCAGTGCGCTCTCTCCCATCTTCTTTTCGATGAGGATGAACGAGACGATTCCGATTGCTCCGGTGACATACATCGCGATTGCAAGGGTTGAACCCCAACCCCACTCGCGTCCCTGCTCGGCAACCAGAAGCAACGGCACTGTTGCCAGGATGATTGTGGCGGCTCCCCACCAGTCAATCTTCTGCTTTCTCGGAGTGTGAGGAACATGCAGGAACGAAATCACCATGAACAGCGAGAGAGCACCAATTGGGATGTTCATCAAGAAGATCCAGCGCCAACCCTCCACGAAGAGGAACTCATCGATGCCGGCAAGCGTTCCGCCAATGACCGGTCCGAGCAGTGAGGAAGATCCGAAGACCGCCAGGAACATGCCCTGGTAGCGGGCTCGCTCTCTGGGAGGAACGATGTCGGCGACGATAGTCAGAGCCAGCGAAAAGAGTCCTCCAGCACCTAGGCCCTGGAACGCCCGGAAGGCGGCCAGCTCATACATCGAGGTTGCAAACCCGGTGGTAACCGAACCGAGGATGAAGATGATGATGGCTGCCAGGAACACTGGTCTGCGACCGAAGATGTCTCCGAGCTTGCCGTAGATCGGTGTGGTGATGGTTGAGGTAATGAGGTATGCGGTGGTTGCCCACGCCTGCAGCGATAGGCCTCCAAGGTCATCGGCAATGGTTCGCATCGCGGCCGAGACCACCGACTGATCCAGGGCTGCCAGAAACATTCCCGACATGAGTCCAATAAGGACGATCCAAATTTGCTTGTGATTCATCTCGCCAGACTGAGCTGCGAGTTTTGCGGCTTCCCGCCTAGAAGTAGAGGACAATTAGCTTCCAAGATTTAGTGTTTAGAGGTGTCAAAGACTACTCCTCTGGTCAGAAAACCAGCCTTTGTTTTTCTGCCCCCTGTGGTTGCCGCAGGCGTCGGCTTTGCCCTGATTTTCCAGGGAGTTTCGTTCGGGGCTCCTAACTTCGAGATCCTGGAGCAGCGCAGAGCAGCCAGAGTCGAGCAGGGTTGGACTCCGCCCACCCTGGAGCTAACTGACTATTTGTATCCAAGGCTGGCAACCGGCTTTGCTGGAAGCGAGTGGGTAGTGGTGAATAAGCACCGCCCGCTATCGCCTTTGGACTTTGAACCCAAAGTCAGAGAGGTCGCCTCATCCGAGGCTTTGGACAACTCCCGCGGACTTGAGCTTAGAAATGTGGCAGCAACGGCCCTTGAGCAGATGGCAGCGGAGATGTTTAGCGAAGGGGTTGGGCAGTTGTTCGTAAACTCCGCCTATCGCTCCTATGAGTATCAAAAGGACCTGTTCGTTTCAAAGACTGAGCAGTACGGCGAGGCGGAGGCTCTGGTTCGATCCGCGAAAGCCGGTTACTCCGAACACCAGACAGGGCTGGCGGTTGATGTCTCAGTCCCCGCCCAAGGTTGCGCGATCATGCAGTGCTTTGGGGACACCGTGGCAGGTAAATGGATTGCCGACAACTCATGGCGATTTGGCTACATAGTCAGATACGAGCAGGACACAACTGCTGTCACCGGCTACACCTATGAGCCATGGCACTTGCGCTATGTCGGGATTGATATTGCAAGGAAGTATTCCCAAGACGGAATACACACCTTAGAAGACTTCTGGGGTTATCCAGCCGCCGAGAACTATCCAGAGATCACCGAATCGACTTTGGACTGAGCTTCGCTCAAAACCTCCTCGAGGTGACCGGATCCATTGAAGCTCTCCGCATAGATCTTGTAGACGTTTTCTGTTCCCGATGGCCTGGCCGCGAACCAGCTGTTCTCGGTGCTCACCTTCACCCCACCCAGAGAGCCACCATATGCGGCCTTTGTTTCAATCTTGCTGATGCTCTCGCCTGCCAGCTTGGTTGCGCTGATGTCCCGCTCCGAGAGCTTGGACAGCCTCGACTTCTTGTCCAGGTCAGCGGGTGCATCGATTCGCTTGTAGTGGGGCTCACCAAAGCGAGTGGTGAGGTCGGCATATAGCTCCGATGGCGAAGAGCCGGTGACGGCCTCAATTTCAGCCGCCAAGAGGCAGAGCAAGATGCCGTCCTTGTCGGTTGACCAGGCCTGGCCGTTCTTTCGCAAGAAGGATGCCCCCGCGCTCTCTTCGCCTCCAAAACCAAGCGAACCTGAGCTCAGACCGGGCACGAACCACTTGAAACCCACCGGCACCTCGACGAGCTTTCGCCCCAGGTCCTCGGCAACTCGGTCGATCATCGATGAGGAGACCATGGTCTTGCCGATGCCGGCATCTTCATCCCAGCCATCGCGCTCCCTGAAGAGATACTCGATTGCGACAGCTAGGTAGTGGTTGGGGTTCATTAGACCCGAATCGGCGGTAACGATTCCGTGCCGGTCGGCATCGGCATCGTTGCCGGTGGAGATATCGAACTCGCTCTTGTTGTCAATGACAGAGGCCATCGCATAGGGGGAGGAGCAATCCAT
>JAPOHQ010000029.1 GCA_029979375.1 Microbacteriaceae bacterium | reverse complement strand
CCGTAGATTCGCGTCAGTAAAGGTCAACAGCAAGTCACTGCTGCTAGGCTAGGTCGCGTCCGCACAAAGTAGCGCGGGGTCTCTGTTCATCAAAAATAACTGGAGTTTTTCGTGACCCGTATTGGTATTAATGGCTTTGGTCGAATTGGAAGAAACTTCCTTCGCGCCGCCCTTGCCCAGAATTCTGACCTCGAGATTGTTGCCGTAAATGATCTCTCTGACCCAGCCGGGTTGGCGCACCTACTCAAGTACGACTCCATTACCGGTCGCCTGGCTGCAGCAGTTTCGGTTGACGGCGACAGCATTGTGGTGAATGGAAAGTCGATCAAGGTCCTCGCCGAGCGCGACCCAGCCGCGCTGCCGTGGGGAGAGCTCAAGGTTGACATTGTTGTCGAGTCAACAGGAATCTTCACCGATGCCGAGAAGGCTAAGAAGCACATCGAGGCCGGCGCCAAGAAGGTAATCATTTCGGCCCCAGCCACTAACGAGGATGCCACCTTTGTTATCGGTGTCAACGAGCACCTCTACGACCCAGCAAAGCACCACATCATTTCGAACGCTTCCTGCACCACGAACTGTCTTGCGCCGCTTGCCAAGGTCTTTCACGACAAGTTTGGAATTGTCAACGGCCTAATGACAACCGTTCACGCCTACACCGCAGACCAGAACCTCCAGGATGGGCCTCACAAGGACCTTAGGCGCGCTCGCGCGGCAGCCGTGAACATCGTTCCGTCCACCACCGGAGCGGCCAAGGCAATTGGTTTGGTTCTGCCTGAGCTAAAGGGCAAGCTCGACGGCTTCGCGCTTCGCGTTCCTGTCCCTACCGGTTCGATTACCGACCTGACTCTGGTGTCAGAAAAGAAGGTGACCGTAGATGAGATTAAGGCCGCCTACAAGGAGGCCGCTGCGGGAGCTCTCAAGGGGATCCTGCTCTACACCGAGGATGAGATCGTCTCCAGCGACATTGTCACCGACGCCCACAGCTCGATTTTCGACGCTGGCCTAGTACGCGTCATTGACAACACCGTCAAGCTCTCGAGCTGGTACGACAACGAGTGGGGCTACTCAAACCGTTTGGTTGAGCTGACCTCGATGGTTGCCTCCAAGCTCTAATGCTCCGAACCCTAGATTCCGCCGGTGAGCTACGCTCAAAGCGCGTCATTCTGCGCTGCGATCTCAATGTCCCGTTGGCCGACGGCAAGATCACCGATGATGGGCGAATCAGAGCTTCGATTCCGACAATCAAGCGACTAATCGATGCTGGGGCAAGAGTTGTAGTTTGCTCGCACCTCGGACGCCCTGATGGTGAGCCAAACCCCGAATTTTCGCTTGCCCCTGTCGCTCAGCGCCTGGAGGAGCTTTTGGGGCAGCCGGTCGCATTCGCCTCCGACACGGTCGGCCCAGTAGCCAAGGCTGCCGCCAAGATGCTGGAGGACGGCGGAATAGCGGTTGTCGAGAACCTCAGGTTTAATTCGGGTGAGACCAGCAAGGATCAGGCCGAAAGGGAGCAGTTCGCTCAGGAACTCTCAGCACTGGGAGAGATTCTTGTTTCAGACGGTTTCGGAGTGGTGCACCGCAAGCAGGCCAGCGTCTATGAGCTGGCAAAGCTGTTGCCCAGCTACGCGGGCTTGCTGATTGAGGCCGAGGGCAAGGTTCTAGAGTCACTCACCACCTCACCTGAGCGCCCCTACGTGGTTGTCTTGGGTGGTTCGAAGGTCTCCGACAAGCTTTCTGTCATTGAGAACCTGCTGCCTCGCGTCGACAAGCTTCTGATCGGTGGCGGCATGGTCTTCACACTGCTTGCCGCAAAGGGGTTCAAGACCGCAGCAAGCCTTCTTGAGGCGGATCAGATTGAAAAGGTCCAAGGATTCATCGCCGAGGCTGAGCGCCTTGGCGTTGAGCTGATACTCCCTAGTGACATTGTCGTGGCGTCAGGTTTCTCAGTCGATGCCGAGCACGAGGTCGTCTCAGCTGAAAAGATAGAGTCATCGCGATTTGGTGCTAGTGGAATGGGCCTAGACATTGGCCCTCGAGCAGCCGAGCAGTTCGCCCAGGAGATCTCGAGCGCAAAAACGGTGTTTTGGAATGGCCCAATGGGTGTGTTCGAGTTTGAGGCATTCTCTGGAGGCACCAGGGCTGTTGCTCGGGCGCTTTCGCAGCTTGCTGGGCTCTCGGTTGTGGGTGGCGGCGATTCTGCTGCTGCGGTAAGAAAGCTTGGCTTCAGCGAGGAGAGCTTTGGGCACATCTCGACTGGCGGTGGGGCTAGCCTTGAATACCTGGAGGGTAAGTCGCTACCAGGCTTGGAGGTCCTAAATGACTGAGCGAACACCATTGATTGCCGGCAACTGGAAGATGAATCTTGACCACCTTCAGGCCATCGCGCTGATTCAGAAGGTTTGCTGGACTCTCAATGATGCCGACTTTGATTACAACGAGGTGGAGGTGGCGGTCTTTCCGCCCTTCACGGACCTAAGAAGC
This sequence comes from Microbacteriaceae bacterium, assembly GCA_029979375.1. Taxonomy (GTDB): domain Bacteria; phylum Actinomycetota; class Actinomycetes; order Actinomycetales; family Microbacteriaceae; genus Aquiluna. The sequence goes on along the minus strand of JAPOHQ010000029.1, from coordinate 8,454 downwards.
GCGCAAACCCTGATAGACGCTGAAAAGTTTGAGGTAAAACTCGGTGCCCAAGACATATCCGCGCACGACAAGGGTGCATACACCGGAGAAATTTCCGGAGCTATGCTCGCGAAGTTGGATGTTGACTATGTCTTGGTCGGACACTCCGAGCGCCGGCAGTATCACGGTGAGCAGGATGATCTTCTGAACAAGAAGGTTGCTTCCTGCTTTGCCAACGCACTCACTCCGGTTATCTGTGTGGGCGAGACGCTGGAAGAGCTTGAGACTCGCGGTCAGGCAGCAGTGCCCGTTGAGCAGACACTTGCTGCCCTTGACGGTCACAAGCAACTCGGAGACTTCGTGATTGCCTATGAGCCAGTTTGGGCAATCGGCACCGGGAAGGTTGCCACCTCAGATGAGGCAGAGGCAGTTGCGAACGAAATAAGAGAAGCTATCCGCTCAAAGCATGGCGATATCGCTGACCAGATTCGAATCCTCTACGGCGGATCTGTCAAGGCGGCAAACGTTGCAGGCTTTCTGGCCAAGGACAATGTTGATGGCGTGCTGGTTGGTGGTGCGAGCCTCGAATCCGAGGAGTTTTCAGGCATTTGTCGCTACAAAAAGCACATAGTTCTATAATTTGACGAGGTTTTGGAGGAAAAATGGCCGCTTTACAGACAGCTCTGCTGGTCTTGCTCGCAATCACCAGCATTCTGCTGATTCTGATGATCCTGCTTCACAAGGGTCGCGGAGGCGGTGTTGCTGACATGTTCGGTGGGGGAGTAACAAGCTCAATGCAGTCCTCGGGAGTCGCAGAGCGAAACCTCAACCGAATCACAATCATTCTCGGCCTGGTTTGGGTAACCGTGATCATTGTGCTGGGTCTATTCACAAGGTTTGGTTGGGCCTAATGTCGTCCTCACCATCAATTAGAGGTGCTCGAGTCGGCGCTGGCCCAATGGGCGAGAAGGACCGGGGTCACCACGTCGACAAGATCACCCGTAGCTTCTACTGCGGAAATGGTCACGAGACACACCCATTCTTCGCCGCCACCGTCGAGGAAGAAGAGATCCCAACCGAGATCGACTGCCCGCACTGTGGCTTCCCAGCTGGTCGCGACAAGGCGAACCCTCCGCTGGTACCAAAGATTGAGCCCTACAAGACCCACCTGGCTTATGTTAAGGAGCGCAGGACGGACGCCGAGGCGGCGCAGATTCTTGACGAGGCAATCGCACTAATTAGGGAGCGTCGCGAGAAGGCTGCCGCTGCAGCTAAAGCTCGTCGCTAAGCTCGCGGTCTAAGAACCAAACCGTGTCAATTTGACCGGTCACCTTAGCAGCTGGCAAATCGGCACTTTCAAAAACCTTGCCCACCGCTTCTGCCTTGGCCTTACCTGAGGCTAAGAAAATCACGTTCCTACTCTTCAAGATTGCCGAGTAGCTCAGGCTTAGCCTCATGGATGGTGGCTTAGGGGAGTCGCTCACGGCAATCACCCACCGCTCATCACAATCGCGACCGGGGAACAGGGATGCGATGTGGCCATCGGGACCCATGCCCAAAATGCAGATGTCAAACACGGCGTCTGGAACTGCAAGTTCGCCAAACTCTTCCTCGAAATCTCGCGTCGATTGCGTTGCTGCTTGGTCCAGGGCTACGTCCGGTGAGGGAAATCGCCAGAGGTGATTGGCTAGGGCAGGCCAGGCACTGAGCGCCTGGTGCTCATTCCTATCCTCATCATCGAGTGCGACGAAGCGCTCGTCAGAGAATCTAAAGTGAAATCTTTCCCAAGGCAGTGCCAGGCTCTGCAGCCCTGCGATGAAGGCGATTCCCAGGGTTCCACCCGTCAGAAGGACGTTGACCGTGGGCTGATATTTGAGGCGTTCAATGGCGAGTTCTTCAAATTCCTTCAGTGCCGCGGAGATTAGCTCCGCGGTATCGTCCAAAACAACGGTTCTCACTTGAAGCTCTCCAATACTCTGGCGTAAACGAGATCTTCACCCAGGAACCTCATGTCCTCAACGAGGCAATCGAGATCGCTTCGCTGGGGCAAAAGAACCGATGCGCTCGGGAAACCTGGCTGCGAGATCGTGGCGATTTGCCCCTTACGCATGATTTCCAGAGCGCCATCGCCGGTCTCAAGCTTGACCCCAGAAATACCGGTGATGCCCGAGCCGTCTATCTCGCTGACAATCTCGCTAGGTATGTTCAAAGACAGTTGCAGCCAGCGAGCCAACAGCATCGCGCTTGGTGAATCAGGATTGGCAAACACCGTAATTGACTTTAGATCGGAGAACTGGCGCGCCTCGAAAAGGCTCGTCAGCTGGGAGCGCCACAGGGTTATGCGCGCCCAAGCCATGTCCGAATCTCCGGGGGAGTAATTGCTTGCTAATTCGGCTAGAAACTCGGCACTCCTTGGCTGCATCGCGGCATCCGTGATCCTGCGAGAGGAGATTTTGCCGATAGCGCTCTGGCCCGGGTTTCCGGAGCACTCGGATGGCCACCACGCAACCACGGGAGCATCAGGCAGTAGCAGCCCGGTGACCAGGGATTCCTGGTTGCTCAGAACCTCGCCGAAGGCCCTCAGCACAACCACCTCGCTGGCCCCAGCATCACCACCCACTCTGATTTCGGCATCGAGTCTGGACTCTCCGCCCTGATCCGCCTTTGCCAAGACGATGATTCGACAGGGGTGGAGCTTTGAGGCTCCATTGGCAGCCTCGACGGCGGCCTCCAGGTGATCAAGGTCGGTCTCAACCACGAGGCTCAAAACTCGCCCCAGGGTTACCACACCACCGGATTCTCTGAGCTCCTGAAGCTTCTTGCTCACCCTCGATGTGGTTGTTCCAGGAAGGTCGACGATCATGGGCGCCTCCAGGTGCGGTCATCCCGGCTCATCATTTTGTGGGCCGACTCTGGACCCCAGGAACCAGGCGAGTACTGCTCGGGAGCGCGAGTCTCCCAGTGCTTCACGATGGGATCAAGAATGCTCCAGGACAGCTCGACCTCGTGCTGGTGGGGAAACAGTGGGGGTTCTCCGAGCAGCACGTCTAGGATCAGCCTCTCGTAGGCCTCAGGGCTGTCCTCGGTAAAGGCATGGCCGTACCCAAAGTCCATGGTGACATCGCGAACCTGCATGCTGGGCCCGGGGACCTTTGAACCAAAGCGAATTGTGACACCTTCATTTGGTTGGACCCTGATTACCAGCGCGTTCTGGCTAAGTTGCGAGGTTTCGGAGGACGCAAAGAACTTCTGGCCGGTCTGCTTGAAGACGATGGCAATCTCTGTTACGCGGCGGCCTAGGCGCTTTCCGGCCCTCAGATAGAAAGGGGCGCCCTGCCAACGATCGTTATCAATATCGAGTCGCATTGCAGCAAAGGTTTCAGTTTTGCTGTCAGTGCCGGTGCCGTCCTCATCGAGGTAACCCTTTACCTTCTCGCCACCCTGCCAGCCGGCCGAATACTGTCCGAATGCACTGTGGGCCGAGATGTCATCTGGGACCCTAACCTGAGCCAGCACCTGCTCTTTCTTGCTTCGCAGATCTGCAGCGTCGTAAGAATCTGGCCGCTCCATTGCAGTGAGGGCGAGGAGCTGAAGCAGGTGGTTTTGAATCACATCCCTAGCAGCACCAATGCCGTCGTAGTAGCCGGCTCGACCGCCTATTCCGATGTCCTCCGCCATGGTGATCTGGACATGGTCAATGTGCTTGGCGCTCCAAATTGGTTCGAACATTTCATTGGCGAATCTGAGGGCAAGAATGTTCTGCACCGTCTCCTTGCCGAGGTAATGATCGATTCTGAACACCGAGTCGGAGGGGAACACTCGCTCCACCACAGCATTGAGCTCCCTAGCGGTGGTCAGGTCGGAGCCAAATGGCTTCTCAATCACGACCCTTCTAAACTCGCCCTGTTCGGCCTGAGTGAGACCGGCCCGCTCTAACTGATCCACTACGACCGGAAAGTCCCGAGGCGGAATCGAGAGATAGAACGTGTGATTGCCGGCCGTGCCGCGCTGCTGATCCAACTCGTCTACGACTTGCTTGAGGCGAGCAAAAGCGGCCGCGTCATCGTGCTGTCCCGAAACGAAACGGATTCCCTTGGCGAGCTGCTCCCAAGCTGAATCCGACCAGTTAGTCCGGGCATGGGCTTTTGCGGATTCCTTGACCAGGTCGGCAAACTCCTGGTCGCTCCAGTCTCTTCTGGCATAGCCAACCAGGGAGAACGCCGGTGGGAGAAGGCCTCTATTTGCTAGGTCATATATTGCTGGCAAAAGCTTCTTGCGCGAAAGGTCCCCGGTTACGCCAAACATGATCAGGCCGGATGGCCCTGCGATCTTTTGGAGCCTGCGATCAGCCGGATCCCTCAGCGGGTTTGTGCTCACGAAGCAATAGCCCTTTCGAGCATCTGAAGTCCCTGAAGTGGTTCGCTCAGTTCAAATTGCACCACCGGCAAACCGTGGTTGGCAAGCACGTTGGCATCGCCCAGTGCCTGAGCAGAAATCAACTCGGCGAAACTAAATGGTCGCTCCGGCACCGCAAGGTCGTGGCCATGGTTACCGGTTATCTGAATGAAGATCCCCTGCTGCGGCCCACCCTTATGGTACTGACCGGTCGAGTGCAGGAACCTTGGACCCCAGCCAAATGTCACCGGCCGGTTTGTGCGACGTGCGGCAACATCACGCAGCACCTCAAATTGCGGATATTCAGTCCTGCTCAGATAGACCTGAATCGCAAGGTAGGAATCCTGATTGAGCCTGGCAAGGAGCTGCTCGATGGCCGACTCGACGGTGGAGCCGATTAGCTCGATCCCAAACTGATGCACCGCGACTCCGCGATCGGTGAATTCGATTTCCTGGGCCACCTGCGGCGAGTCCAGAAGCTCGCGCGCAGCGGCCTTGGCGCTCTCAACGTTCGGTTGGTCAAACGGGTTGATGCCGATTAGATAGCCAGCGAGTGCGGTCGCGTACTCCCACAGCAGGAAGAGCTCTCCAAGGTCTCCGGAGAAGTTGACATCTGCGGGGGAGTTACCGAAGGTCACCTTTACGGTGTCCGAGAGGCTCAAGGCGTGTTCGGGTGCGGAGCTTGAGACGACTACCGGAAGCACTCCACGGTCTTCCTTGCCGGTACTTTCCGCCACCAACTGCTCGACCCAATCGCCAAAGCCGGCCAAGCCGTCAGTCTGAATCAGAAACTTGTCGCGCTTCGAAGTGTCGCCCGCCAGTGCGGCAGCTAGGAGGATTGCAGGGTTGTCCTCCGAGTCGTGAGCCAGCTCGTGTGCTGCCCTGCTTGCGCTCGAGAGCAGCCCCGCAATGTCAGCTCCGGCCAGGCCAGATGGGACTAGTCCAAATGCCGTGAGGGCTGAGTAGCGACCACCGACATTCGGATCAGCATTGAAGACTCGGTAACCGGCAGAGCGGGATGCAACATCCAAAGGTGAGCCGGGATCGGTCACAACAACGATCCGCTGCTTGGGGTCAATCCCAGCATTCAAAAAGGCGCTTTCAAAGGCCCGCTTCTGGCTGTCGGTCTCGACGGTGGACCCTGATTTTGAGCTGACAATAACGGCGGTCCTCGCGAGCTCGCGGATGGCGGAGCTCACCTGATCTGGAGCCGTTGAGTCCAACACCAAAAGCTCCACTCCAGCAGTCTTCGTGATTACCTCGGGCGCTAGCGACGAGCCTCCCATTCCGCAAAGCACAAACCGATCGACACCCTCAGCTCTGAAGCGATCCCGCAACTCAAAGATGCCGGGTAGCAATCCAATGGAGTCTGCAGCCGAATCTATCCAACCCAGCCTGATTTCCGCCTCGCTCTCGGCCGCAGGGCCCCAGAGCGTGTGGTCTTTTGCGGCCAGCCGCGTTGCCACCTGATCATCGATTAGTCGGCGAATCGCTGGGCTGACCTCAGCAAGGAGCTCTTCCGAGACGCTGAGCCTCATGCCTGCTCCAGGGCGCTTTCTACCGACTCAACCAGCTCGTTCCAAGAAACGATGAATTTCTCTACGCCTTCGCGCTCAAGGAGTTCTGTGACAGCCGCGAAGTCGATGCCGGCGCTCTCGAGATCGGCCATGAAGCCGTGGGCCGACTCAATTGCGGGCGTGATGGTGTCTCCAACTATCTCGCCATGGTCTGCGGTGGCCAACATGGTCTTCTCGGGCATGGTGTTTACGACGTTGGCCGCGACCAGTTCTGTTACGTAAAGAGTGTCTGGCAACGCTGGATCCTTGACTCCAGTCGATGCCATTAGCGGGCGCTGTTCTCTGGCAGCCAGTCCGGCAAGCTTTTGCCAGCGCTCGGAGCTGAACCGCTGCTGGTAGAGCTCGTAAGCAAGCCTCGCGTTCGCCAGCGCTGCCTTTGACTTAAGTTCTGGTTTGCCGATGGCGTCGAGACGCTTGTCAACCTCGGTATCCACCCTCGAAACAAAGAAAGAGGCAACCGAGTGGATCTTGCTGACGTCGATGTTGTTTGCAATCGCCTTTTCCAGTCCAGCGAAGTAGGCATCGATGACCTTCTCGTAGCGCTCGACTGAAAAGATCAGCGTGACGTTGACGGAGATTCCGAGAGCGGTAACCTCCTCGATGGCAGCAAGCCCCGCGATGGTTGCAGGGATCTTGATCATTACGTTCTCCCGACCAACCTTCGCGAAAAGCTCTTGGGCCTGAGCGATGGTCGCAGCGGTGTCGTGGGCTAGATCGGGCTCGACTTCGATGGACACTCGACCATCGATCCCATTCGAGTCTCTATAGACTCCGGCGAAGAGATCGCAGGCATTGCGAACATCCTCGGTGGTGAGTTCGAAGATTGCCGTTGCGGCACTAGCGCCAGCCTGCTTTTGAGCGGCAAGCGCCGGGGCGTAGCGCGGAGACTTTAGAGCCGATGCAAAAATCGTTGGGTTGGTCGTGACTCCGCGGACAGAGCTTGTGGCGATGAGGTCCCTTAGGTTTCCAGATTCAAGGCGATCACGGGAAAGGTCATCCAACCAAATCGAGACGCCGGCCTCGGTGAGTTTTTTCAATCGATCAGACACTTTTACTTACCCTCCAAAACAGACTTTGCCGCGGAAACAACGGCCTCGGTGGTGATTCCAAACTCGCGATAAAGAGTCTTGTAATCGGCCGATGCGCCGAAGTGATCAATGCCAATCGACTTTCCGGCATCTCCGACAAGTTCGCGCCAACCGGAACTCAAGCCAGCTTCGATTGAAACTCGAGCTCTAACCCCAATAGGAAGGACGCTTTCCTGGTAATCCTGCGGCTGCTGGCGGAACCATTCAACCGAAGGCATTGAGACAACCCTGGTCGAAATGCCCTCGGCCTCGAGGATTACTCTCGCCTCAACAGCAAACTGAACTTCGCTGCCTGTCGCAATCAGGATCACCTGCGGCGCTGCGGAGCCCTCCGCATAGATGTAGCCGCCCTTCGCGGTGAGCTCGGCCGAACCGAAGCCCTCGCGATCCAAAACTGGAAGGTTCTGCCTCGTAAGAACCAAGGCCTGCGGGGCGGTCCTGCGGTTTAGGATCTCCAGCCAGGCGTACGCGGTTTCATTTGCATCAGCCGGTCTGATGACCTCAAGGTTTGGAATGGCGCGAAGTGCTGTTAGGTGCTCGATCGGCTGGTGGGTTGGACCATCCTCACCCAGGGCAACCGAGTCGTGGGTCCAGACATAGATTGGAGCAATGCCCATAAGCGCGGCCAATCGGACCGCTGGCCTCATGTAGTCGGAAAAGACCAGGAATGTTCCGCCGAAGGGTCGGGTGTGGCCTGACAGGGCAACACCGTTCAAGATCGAACCCATGGCATGCTCGCGAACGCCAAAGTGAACGATGCGTCCACCCTTCTTCGCTGTCCAGTGGGCTGTGTCCCACTTCTCCGGCACAAACGAGCCTGCGCCCTCGATGGTCGTGTTGTTTGACTCTGCAAGGTCAGCGGAGCCACCCCAAAGCTCAGGGAGCTTGGCAGCTAGGGCGTTTAGCACCTTGCCCGATGCGGCTCTGGTTGCAACCTCTGAGCCAGCCTCGAAGCTGGGGAGCGCGGCTGAAAGGTCAGTCGGGAGCTCGCCTTGAACCAGTCGCTCGAGAAGCTTTGCGGATTCTGGATTCTTCGCCTGCCACGCCTTGAAGCTTTCCTCCCATTGCACACGCGCCTCATTGGCCCTGTCCTGAAGGCCACGGGTGTGCTCTAGGACACCTGCGGGAATCTCAAAGCTCTTTTCAGTATCGAAGCCGAGGGCGCTCTTCAGGCCCGCGACCTCGTCTTCACCAAGCTTGGAGCCATGAATCTTTCCGGTGTTCTGCTTGGTCGGGGATGGCCAACCGATGATGGTGCGGAGGGTGATCATCGTTGGGCGATCGGTGGAGCGCTGGGCTTGCTGGATGGCCTCGTAGAGACTCTCAACATCCTCCTTGTATTCACCCTGGCGCCAATTGACCTCAAGGGTCTCCTCGGCCTTCTCTGCCTCCTTGGCCTTATACTGCTCATCAAC
>JAPOHQ010000028.1 GCA_029979375.1 Microbacteriaceae bacterium | reverse complement strand
ATATTTGGCCCTAAGAAGTAGCCGCTAGTCCAAGGCGGAGTTGAAGAACTCTGCCAGCAGCTCTGCATAGCGCTTCGATTCGGTGAGCATGCCTTCGGTGTGGTCTGCTCCCTCAAAGGTCTGCAGGTCAATTGTGGCTCCGACCCCTACCGCGTAGTTGAAGAAATCGACCGACGACTGATAGTCGAGCCTCTGATCGCTATCGCCGTGGAGGATCAGCATCGGCCTTGAGCCAGCTGCCTGAATGCCATCCATCGCAGAGGTTTCCGTGAGGTTCACCCCGTGGAACAGCTGAGCTGAGGCAAGTGCTAACTGCCAGAGGAAGCCAGGGAAGCCCTGGTATTCAACCTCTCTGGTTGCGGCAGCATTGAAGTCAAAGATCGTGCCCTCCATTGCGAATGCCGAAACCAGCTCTGTCTTGGCCGGGAGCATGCTGGTTGCAATTGCACCACCCGATACCCCAAACATTCCAAGCTGGGAGGGGATAACAGCCTTGTTTGCCACCAACCACTTGGCGACCTCAGCGAAGTCGTCAGACTCCTCTTGTCCGGCAGAGTGGCGGCCATCGGTGCAGGTCGACTCTCCGGTGTCCCGCATGTCGACCAGCAACACGTTGAACCCGTTTTGAACCAACATTCCGCTTGGCAGCAGGGCGTTGTAATCGCGGCGAGAGGTTCCAATGCCGTGGGTCACGATAACGGTCTTGCCGTTGCCTTCAATAGGGGTTATCCACCAGGCAGAGAGGTCAATGCCATCGGCAACAGGGATTGTCACGGCCTCGTATGGGACCCCAACCATCCACCACTCGGAGAGGTCGGTTCCCACCCACTTTTCCCAACCGGGTCCGGGGAATGGACCATTGCCGCTGCCGGGGGCGTAAAACTCTTCGGGCTTGTTAGCAAGATCGTCGTCATTAATGGCGCAGGGCACCTTGGTTCCGGAGGTGTAGACATAGTCACCAACCGCTAGGCCGGCTCCACCCACCAGGGCAACAAGAACACCAGCCGTTATGCCAATCCACGCTGACTTTCGCACCGAAAGAGAGTAACACCGCAAGCTTCGCTTAGGGAACCTGCGATAGGTTCTCCTCGTGATAGTTGTTCACTCAACCAGGCTCCTCTCAAACGAGGAAGCAGACAACTGGGTCGCGTTCGATGGCCAGATCAAGGCACTGGGTCGTGGCGACACCTGGAGGGAGCAAGGCTTCCAGGTCACCGAGGCAATCGATGCCCGAGGCGGCTTCCTCTCTGTGGCCCTAACCGAGACTCACACCCATGGCGCGGCAGGGTTTGCGGCCGAGCACGGTGTTCAGGACATAGCAAAGCTGCTAGATCATCTTGGATCCAAAGGCATCGGCAGGGCAGTCATCAGCTTGGTCTCACTCACCCAGCAGAACTTGATCAAATTGATTGGCGAGGCTGCTCAGCTGGATCACCCCAGATTTCTTGGCCTGCACCTCGAGGGCCCATACATTTCAACCAGCAGGTGTGGGGCACACAACTTAGATGCCATGCGCAGGCCCACCGATGCGGAGCTGCAAGAGCTCATTGCCGCGGGGGAGCGAAAAACTGGCAACGTAATAACTTCGATGACCCTCGCGCCCGAGATCTTCACCAGCGCCCTGATCAAGACCCTGGTTGCAGCCGGAGTCACGATCTGCCTTGGCCATACGGAGGCGAGCTACTCCCAGTCAACGGAACTTTTTGAAGCTGGCGGCCGAGTGCTGACCCACGCTTTCAATGCGATGCCCGGCATTCACCATAGAGAGCCAGGTCCTATACCCGCGGCGGCCGAGCAGCAGGCCGTATTCCTCGAGCTGATCTGCGATGGCGTTCACGTCGACCCTTCCGTGGCAAAGCTAATTGATCCGGCCAAGGTCATCTTGGTAAGTGACTCGATGGCGGCAGCAGACCTTGGGGATGGTGAATATGAGCTGGGAGGCAAAAAGGTATCGGTGGTTGATGGCACCGCTAGAACCGAAGAGGGCAAACTGGCCGGCTCAACCCTGAACCTATTGCAGGCAATCAAGAACTATGCCAGCTGGACCGGAGATGCCGCCGCAGCTTTGAGGGCTGTGACAACGAACCCGGCGGCTGCATATGGTTTGCCACCTAAGGTCGTTGCCGTCGGCGAACCAGCTGAGCTGTTGCTCTTTGATTCTGAGCTGGCTCTGGTTCGCCAGTTTGGCTTCTAGGACTTCTTGCCGTTTTTCTGGTTGTAAGAAAGTCGATTGTCTTTCACGGCGTCGTAGGTGCGCTCCAGCGATGCCGATGCCGACTTGTAGAGCCGCTGCATGATCCGAACAAACATGAAGTCAACAACAGCTAGCTGAACGATTCTCGAAGACATTGCTCCCGAACGGAATCGAGATTCCTTGGCGGAGGTGGTGAGCAGAATGTCGGAAGCGCGCCCAATCGGTGAGGCAGGGTGGTTTGTTACACCGATTACCTTCGCGCCAGATCGCTTGGCAGTCTCAACCATCTGGAAAACCTCGGTCGTGACACCGGAGTGTGAGAAGGCAATCGCCACATCATCCTTGGTCAAAACCGCGGCAGAAGTCAGCGCTAAGTGGTTGTCGTTCCAGCAGTACGCGGTTAGGCCAATGCGATGCAGCTTTTGCTGCAGATCCAAGGCCGCTAGGTAGCTCGAGCCAAGACCGTAAATGTCCAATCTGCGACAACCGAGTATCGCCTGGACGGCAGCGTCCAACTGTTTGCGATCGATGTTCCTTGCGGTGGCAGAGATTGCTTCTGCCTCCTGAAACGAAATCTTCACCAAGGTCTCATCGGCGTTATCTTCCTCGGTGATGTCTCCATCGGCTATTGCAAACTGTTCGCGATCCTTGCGCTTTTGCTCAAGAGCGATCACCATCGCCGACTTGAGTTGGGAGAAGCCGGCGTAGCCCAAGGTCTCGCAAAAGCGTGTGATTGTTGCGCTCGATACACCAGCCGCATCGGCAATTTCCGCGATGGTCAGCTGGGACATCGCTTCTAGATTTGAAATCAGGTAGTCGGCGAGGCCCAGTTGCGCGGGGGTAAGGTTCTTGCGATAAGCGTTTATCCGCTGCTGCAAATCAAACACAAGACCTCCCTTGGCTTGCTTGAAATCTTATTGGGAAATCACAATTGTGAAAAATTATTTCAAATTGATAAAAATTTTCAAGAATTAGTCATTTAGTGAATTTCTGTATTAGGTTGCTCTCATGGCTCAGACTTCCAAAGTCGCTCTGAGGGTGAATGCATTGGAGCTCACCACAGAGGAGCGCAATGCGCGCTCGATGAATCTAGACGAGCTAAATCCAAGGGAGATCCTTGAGCTCATTGGCAGCGAGGATGAAATTGCAATTGCAGAGGCAAGGCGCCTAGCTCCCAAGACCGCGCTTTTGGTGGATGTAACAGTGAAGGCCCTTCAGGCTGGTGGATCAGTCCACTACTTCGGTGCCGGAACCTCAGGGAGGGTCGCTGCCCAGGATGCAGCGGAGCTTTACCCAACCTTCCACTCCGACCCCGGAGAGTTTCGTGCCCACATCGCCGGTGGCGAGGGAGCGCTGCTAACCAGCGTGGAAAACGCAGAGGACGATGTCGAGGCCGGCGCCCGAGACGCTTCCGAGATGGGCCCCAAGGATATTGCTATAGGAATCGCCGCATCTGGCCGGACTCCATATGTTGGCGGAGCCCTGGAGAAAGCCAAGTCGCTTGGCGCAACTACCGCTCTGATTGCCTGTGTTCCGGAACCAGAGCTTGCCCCGCTTGCAGACCACGTCATCGCAGCCAACACCGGTCCAGAAGTACTGACGGGATCAACCCGCATGAAGGCGGGCACTTTTCAAAAGGTTTTACTCACCGGCTTTTCAACAGCCGTAATGGTGGGTCTGGGCCGCACCTACTCAAACCTCATGGTTTCGGTTGTTGCGACCAACGAAAAACTTCGTTCAAGAAGCATCCGCATCTTGATGGAAGGCTCGGGTGTCTCCGAGCAGCAGGCGATCGAACTCCTCGACAAAGCTCAAGGAGATCTTCGACTCGCCCTGGTGATGGGCATTTCCGGAGAGAGGCTGGAAGTGGCCAGGCAGCATCTTGCAAACAGCGGTGGGGTTGTGCGCAAGGCGTTGGAGTCACTCAAATGAAAAAACTGAATAAGAACATGTGGGCCTGGCTGACCCACGACGAACACCAACAGCCGAAAGCAATAACCAAAGGAGATAAATTGCGAAAGAGACTAAGTGCTCTAGGGGCAATTGGAGTTGCAGCGCTGGTACTAACCGGTTGCGCACCATCAAGCCCTGAGCCAGCTGAGACCAGCACGCAAGCTCAATCAAGCGCGACGGCTGATCCAGTAGATCCAGTAACCCTGACCATTTGGTCATGGAGAACCGAGGACGTTGAGAAGTACAACACAATCTTTGACGTCTACGAGGCTGCTAACCCAGGTGTGACCGTGGAGTTCGAGGCCTTCCTAAACACCGAGTACAACCAGATTCTCGCTACCGGTCTTGAGGGCTCTGACGGCCCAGACCTAGCAATGGTTCGTGCTTACGGTGGTGTTCAGGCACTCATCGAGGCAGGTCAGCTGCTTCCTGTTGACGGCCTGGTCGACACCTCCGCAGTTGAGCAGAGCCTTCTAGCCGCCGCAACCGGCAAGGCTGACGGAAAGCTCTACGGTGTTCCATTTGCCACCCAGGTTCTGCAGGTGTTCTACAACAAGGGCATCTTTGACGAGCTGGGCCTAACCGAGCCAACCACTTGGGATGAGTTCGTAGCAGTTAACGATGCGCTGAACGCATCTGACTACACCCCAATGGCACTTGGTGCCAAGGACGCCTGGATGCTCCCAATCTTCCACGAGATTGTTGGTGCAGCACGCTTTGGTGGACCTGAGTTCCGTGCCGAGCTGCTCGCCGGTACCAAGGACTTCACCGATGCAGACTACGTAGCATCGATTGGTCTGGTGAACGACATGACCAAGTACATGGTTGATGACGTAATCGGTATTGACTACGCATCCTCACAGGTGCAGTTCATTTCCGGAACCGCCGCTCAGTTCCCTGGTGGATCCTTCGAGCTTGGAAACTTCCAGACTCAGGCCCCAGACATGGACCTTGGCGTTTACCTAGTTCCACCACCACCTGGAGCAGTTTCCAGCAAGCCACTTGCAGCCGGTTGGGCTGACGGTAGCTTCGCCATCAACTCCCAGAGCGAGAACCAGGAAGCAGCTCTTAACCTGCTGAACTGGCTCGCATCCCCTGAGTTCGGTCAGCTCTTCGTGAACGAGATCAAGCAGTTCTCGGCCATCAAGGGCATGGACTACTCAGACCCAGTAATGAAGGAAATCGGTGAGCTATTTGCCGCTGGTCCTTCGCAGTACATCAACCTCGTTGACATGCGCTACGGCACCCCAACCGGTTCCACACTTATTGGTGAGGGTATCCAGAGCATGTTCCTCGGCGAGAAGAGTGCCGCAGATGTGGCACAGTACTTGCAAGAGGGTGTATCCGAATGGTTTACACCTGGCTCATAAGCCACTAGCTAGTACCTAAGAGGGAATATGAGGGTGAAGACCGCGGGCAGAGCGCTGAGCGTGAGGATGCCAATCCTTACCGGTGTTGTCTTCGTGGCACCTGCGCTGATTCTGTTCGCGGTCTTCATCCTCTACCCTCTGATCACAGCCCTCAGCTATTCGTTCTTTAGCTGGAAGGGCACCCTAAGAGGCGAGTTCATCGGCCTCGAAAACTACGTCACGATCTTCACTAAGAAACCTTTCGACGAAGATCTTCCAAACGCCTTCGCACACAACCTGCTCCTATTCGCGGGTGCGATGGTCTTTCAGAATTCAATTGGCCTCATGCTCGCGGTCGTGCTGCACAAGATCGGCAAGCTCAAGAGGCTCTTCCAGACCATGTTCACAATGCCCTACCTGATCAGCCCGCTGGTAGTCGGCTACCTCTGGTCGCTGCTGCTTTCGCCACTGTTCGGACCGGTGAATGCAATCTTGAAACAGATAGGGCTCGAAGAGTTTGCGCTCCCCTGGTTGGGAGACCCAACGACGGCAATCTGGGCCATCGTCTTCATTACCGCCTGGCAGTGGATTGGCTTCCCCATGCTGCTCTATGGTGCGGCCCTGGGAGGCATCCCCGATGAGGTCACGGAGGCCGCCGAAATTGATGGAGCCTGGGGAATAAAGAAGTTTCGAACCATCACGCTGCCGCTCTTGCTCCCGGCACTTGGAACGGTCTCAATTCTCACCTTCATTGGTGCGATGGAGGCCTTCGCAATCCCCTATGCGGTTGGTGGTTCCGATGGAACGCCGGCCGGGGCTACAGACGTAATGGCGCTGCTGTTTTACCGAACCGCCTTCGAATCTGGTGATGTTGGTTCGATAGGAACCTCCAGCGCATTGGCGACGGTGCTCTTCCTATTCATCTTTGGCGTGGCAGTTGCGCTCAGGTTCCTGTTGGCAAGGGGTGAGAAGAGGCTCTACGGATGAGAAAAAGATTTGACCTCTTAGCGCTACCCAAGCACGTTCTGCTTTGGCTCTACGCCCTCGTGTCACTCTCGCCACTGTTTGTGATGCTTCTCAACTCATTTAGAACTACAAAAGAGATGGCCATGGAGCCGCTGGCTCTGCCAGAGGAGTTCCGATTT
This sequence comes from Microbacteriaceae bacterium, assembly GCA_029979375.1. Classification (GTDB taxonomy): domain Bacteria; phylum Actinomycetota; class Actinomycetes; order Actinomycetales; family Microbacteriaceae; genus Aquiluna. The sequence goes on along the minus strand of JAPOHQ010000028.1, from coordinate 4,531 downwards.
ACCTCATATGAAAAGGCCTGGGTCACAGCCAGCTTCGAGACCTACTTCATAAACTCGATGTTCGTGACCATCACATCGGTATTCCTCGGAACCGCAGTTTCACTCCTGGCCGCCTATGTCTTTGCGCGGAGCAAGCGGAAGATCTTTGGAGTCCTAGAGGGCGTTTTCCTATCCGGATTGCTTCTTCCGGTCTTCCTGGCGATCCTGCCGATTTTCTACCTCTTTGACACCCTTGGTCTGATCTCTAACCTCTGGGGCCTGATTCTGATCTATGCAGCATTGAGCATCCCCTTCAGCTCATTCATCCTCGCGGCGTTTTTCAGGCAGCTTCCGGTGGACCTGGAGGAGGCAGCCAGGATCGATGGAGCCGGTCACTTCAGGACCTTCTTCTTCATCCTGCTGCCTCTGGTCAGGCCGGCTATCGCGACCGTTGTGGTGTTTAGGTTCGTGCCTATCTGGAACGACTTCTTCTATCCGCTGATGCTTATGCGTGACCGAGCCGTCTACACGCTGCCGGTTGGTTTGACCAGATTCTTCGGCGAGTATCAGACCGACTGGGCCACCCTCTTCGCCGGCCTAACAATCGCGACTATTCCTCTGGTTATCCTGTTCCTTGTGGCGTCCAAACAGCTCGTTTCAGGTCTAACCGCTGGAATGTCGAAGTGACAAAAGCACTCGGCCTAGATCTTGGGGCCTCTGGAATCAGAGCCTTCGTCGAAGCGACCGACTCGCCGGAAGCTGCAATAGACCAGGCAGCAACCTCTGCCAATCGCGAGTCAGACGTAATCCAACTAATTGAGAATCTTGCTAGCGAACTACAAGCCAGCTTTGATTCTGTGTGCCTCGGCATGAGCGGATATTCATCGCTTGGCGTCGATGTCGAAAAAGTCGCAGACAGCCTGTCACAAACTTTCCAATGCCGAGCTTTGGTCACATCCGACATGGCAACCGGTCACTACGCGCACTTCGCAGAGCAAGACGGAGCGACCGTGATTGTTGGCACCGGGGCTCTGGCGTTTGCAATCGGTAACGGCAAACATGCCCGTATTGATGGATTGGGTGCCTCGGTTGGCGACTTCGGATCAGCCCATTGGATTGGTCTCACCGCTCTCCGCGAGGCAAAGCGAGAGTCCGAGTTGGCCGGTCAGAGCGCGCTACTGCAGGAACTAGAGGCTGTCCTTGGGCCCTCGCAAGACTGGCCGAGGCGATTTGCCAAGGGAGAAGTATCAACCTATGAAGTTGCCAACTTGAGCCAGGTGGTTGCAACGGCCTCTGCAACTAGCGCTCTAGCGAGGGATGTTCTGGTCCGAGCTGGAAGACTGATTGCCGAATCCGCCATGGCCTGCGCAGCGGCAGTCGGTGTCAAGTCAATCGGCTATGGAGGAAGCGTTCTTCTTGGCAACCATGTTGCCGAGTCCTCCTTTTTGGAGGAACTGGGCAAATCCGATCTAGACGCCTCACCGCTCAGGAGCTCGGTTGGTGCTGGTGCTCTTGGTTTGGCAATCGCGGTTGATTCAGCGCGAGCAAGCTATCTGGTAGCCAACGAGCTGGCAGTTCGCTCCCAGGGCTGATTATGTCGGTGGTGGATGTTGCTGAGGCATTAGCCAAAGAGGGGCTGACCTCGAAAAACGATGCCACGTCCATGACTCGTCGCCTGGTCTGGTCGAGGGATGCTTCGCACTACCGAATCATGCCTAGTGCCACTCACCGAGCTCGAGACATCAATGAAGTTTCTAAAATCCTCGCCCTGGCAAGCAGCCTGGGTTCGCCAGTCACGTTTCGATCTGGCGGGTCATCGCTTAGTGGCCAAACCCTTGGCACGGGCGTAATCATCGACACCAGAAGCTCATTTCAGAGGCTCTTGGAGATTGGTGAGGAGAGTGTCAGGGCAGAACCAGGCGTAACCCTCGCTCGGCTCAACGGGCATCTTTCTCGCCGTGATAAGCGCATAGGTCCGGACCCAGCATCCATGGTTGCCAGCACCTTGGGAGGTGCCGTAAGCAACAACTCGAGCGGCATGACATGTGGAACGCAGTTCAATAGCTACGCAACGATTCGTTCGGCCAAGGTGGTCTTCGCCGACGGCAAGATTCTGGACACGTCCCAGAAAGACGCGGATCAGAAACTGAAGAATCTAAAGCCAGAATTGCACGATTTTCTAGCGCAGACCCGAGATGAGATTCGAGGCAACCGGGAGCTTTCCGAAAGAGTCAGGAACCTCTTCGAACTTAAGAACACGATGGGCTATTCGCTAAATGCCTTTCTGGATTTCGAAGAGCCGGTGGAGATTCTCCTCAGACTCCTTGTCGGATCCGAGGGGACCCTCGCTTTCTTGGGCGAAATCGAGCTCGCCACACTGCCGCTGCTTAGACTCAGGTCGACTAACCTGCTGATTTTCGAAAGCCTCGAAGCGGCAAATAGGAAGGTTCCTGAGCTCATAGAGCTGAATCCTGCGGCAATAGAGCTAATGGACACCACCAGCCTCAAAGCCTTGGCCGGTGAGGGGATGCTTCCAGATCAGCTGGCCTCGCGCAAACTTGAAGAATCTGCCGCAATATTGGTCGAGTTCGAATCCGATGATGAATCTGAATTATCAGCCAGAACAATCGCCCTAAGCTCGGCCTTCGCTAATGAGACGGTGATTGCAAATGCCGAAGCGGACCTTAGGAACAAACTTTGGGCCATGCGCAAGGGCCTCTATGCGGTGGTTGCCAAGGCTCGACCAGCTGGCACAACCGCGCTCCTGGAGGATGTCGCGGTCCCACCAAAACACCTGGCCGTAGCTTGCGAAAGGCTCTCTGCTCTTTGCCAAGCCCACGGCTACGGCAAGCCAGTGATATTTGGTCATGTTAGAGACGGAAACATCCACTTCATGATTTCCGACGACTTTGGATCAAGCGAACGTGAAGCCGCATTTGGCAGATTCACCGATGAAATGGTGAAGATCGTGCTCGACCTCGGTGGCAACCTAAAAGCCGAACATGGAACCGGAAGAGCAATGGCGCCCTTCGTTGAGGCTCAGTTTGGCTCGGACCTCTTCCGGATAATGCAGGGAATCAAGAGGGCATTCGACCCAAAGAACATCTTGAACCCAGGGGTCATCCTGGTTTCAGAGGAGCCTCAGCACTCAGGTAACTTGAAGGCAACCGCGGAGGTCTCAGCGATTGTCGACTCCTGCGTTGAGTGTGGCTATTGCGAGTCTTCCTGTCCCTCGGCCGGGTTGACCCTCACCCCAAGGGAGCGAATTGTTGCCTATCGCGAGCTCGAATCGCTAAATGCCTCTGAGAAGGAAAAGGTCCTTCGAGAGCTCCATTATCAAGCTGACCAAACCTGCGCCGTTGATGGGATGTGTGCGGTTAATTGCCCGGTGGGCATAAACACAGGCTCCTTCGTCAAGGAGATCAGAGCGACCAAGACGGGCCCAGTTGCCGAAAAGATCTCGCAGGTGGTGGAGCGAAACTGGGGTAAGACCACGAGACTGGCGAGAAGCGGACTAAAGCTCGCTCAGACAGCACCTCTTATTGCCAGATCAATCACCAGCATCGCCGCCAGCATCGCCCCTAAGGGAACAATCCCAAGGTGGAACAGGTCGGTCCAATCTAAGGGCTTTGCAAGGACAGGGCTTTCAAGCTCCGCCTCGAACTTTGCCTTCTTACCCTCGTGCATGAATGAGGTGTTTGGAGAGCCTGAGCTAAGCAAGTTTCTTGAAGTCGCGCATCGCGCGGGAGTCCCGATTGAAATCCCTAAGGAGATCGAAAACTTCTGTTGCGGCACACCCTTTTCCTCGAAAGGCCTCGAGGCAGCGTCTGCAGCGCGCCAGGGGCGAACGAAACAACTCCTGAAATCGCTAGAGGGAAAGACGATTGTCATCGATGGTTCCAGTTGCCATCAGACCTTGCTGGCTCAGTATCCCAAGGCGATCGAACTAACCCAATTCATAGCGACCGAACTCGTTGAGATTGAGCCCAAAAAGAAGCTAGAGCGCATTGTTCTGCATCCAACCTGCAGTGGTGAGAAAACAGGCGCTAACGAAGCCATGGAGACGATTGCGCATCGAATCGCTGACGTAGTAGTTATTCCAATCGGTTGGCGCTGCTGCGGATATGCCGGCGATCGAGGCTTGTTGGTGCCAGAGCTAACGGCAAACGCAACAGCCGTAGAGGCCGATGAGATAAGCAATTTGGAAGCTGTCTTTGTCTCAAACAATCAGCCATGTCAGGTAGGCATGACAGCCGCCACGAATAGGAACTACAAATCAATCCTCAGCGCCTGGTTGGAGGCGGTGAGATGAGAATCGAAATACTAAAAGACAAAGTTTCCGCTACCAAAGTTGCGGCGGAACTCTTCATTTCTAAGGCGGACTCCAACCAAAACAAGCCAGTCGGGTTAGCGACCGGCGACACCATGGAAGGTGTTTACCAAGCCCTCCAAGACTCTGGCTATCTTCCGGCGGCAACAGATGCCTTTGCACTGGATAACTATCTTGGAATCGAATCCGATCACCCCAACTCCTACATGAGGGAGTTGTCTG
>JAPOHQ010000027.1 GCA_029979375.1 Microbacteriaceae bacterium | reverse complement strand
CACGTGGAGCTGACCGGTACTAATAAGCCGATGACTTGATAACACACCCTTTGAGGTGTTCGCGTCCACTGAGTGGTTCTCGATGTACGGTCGAGAACCCCACAACACATCATTGTTGTGGACCGATGAGAAACATCAATAGTGTTTCGGCGGCCATAGCGAGAGGGAAACGCCCGGTTACATTCCGAACCCGGAAGCTAAGACTCTCAGCGCCGATGGTACTGCAGGGGGGACCCTGTGGGAGAGTAGGACACCGCCGGACTTACTTTAGAAATGGCCACCCAAACGGGTGGCCTTTTCTATTTAATCGGAAGTGACATGGAACACAAACGGAGACCAGGACCGGACCGCGGCGACAAGATGCGTGGTCGCGGCGATAAGCCATTTCGTCCCAGGCAGGATCAAAGACCAAGACCTCAGGAAAAGCGCGAGTACGGCAGTGATCGGCCACGCTTTGATTTCCCGCTAATCCCCGATGAGATCACCGCCGAGGATCTCCACATCAGCGTTCGTGCCCAGCTCAAGACCCTGAGCCCCGAGAATCAGGAGATGGTCGCTAGGCACTTGCAGATGGTGGCCATGCTGATCGACGTTGACCCGGCCCTCGCTCATCGTCACGCGTTGGCGGCTTCCAAGAAGGCGGGCCGAATAGCTGTGGTTCGCGAGACTCTTGGCGTTACCGCCTACACCACCGGCGATTTCACGCTTGCGCTCCGCGAGCTCCACACCCACCGCCGAATCTCAGGGTCGAACGATCAGCTTCCGCTGATTGTCGATAGCGAGCGCGGGCTCGGAAGGCCCCAGAAGGCCCTCGAGGCCGTAGTCGGGATTGACCGCAACAAGCTCGATGTTGGCGTCAGGATTAATCTCGCAATCGCCCTCAGCGGAGCAAGGCTCGATCTCGGCCAGCTCGCACTTGCCAAGCAGGAGCTGCAGATCAAGGAGCTCTCACCGAAGCGCATTTTTGAGCAGTCCCCGCTGCTATTTAGGTCTTATGCCGAGGTGCTCAGGGAGCTTGACGAGGATGATGCGGAGTGGGAGGACCTCGCCGACCGAGCGGAGAAGGCCTTAGAACAAGCTCAGGGTGAAGAACTCAGCCTCATCGAGGAGATCGAGATCCCGGTGAAGAAGCCCAGACGAGAGATTCCAAAGCGAGACGGTCGTGATCGCGGATAATTACGACAGCCTGCTGCTCGACCTAGATGGTGTCGTCTACCGGGGCAAGGCGGCCGTGCCAGGGGCGGTCGAGGCGATCAATCGCGCCCAAGAAATGGGCAAGCAGGTCGCTTACATAACCAACAATGCATCCAGAACCCCTGAGGGCATCGCAAAGCAACTCGTTGAGCTTGGCATTCCGGCGGAGCCAGGGCAAATAGTGGGCGCCGCGAGAGCTGGGGTAAAACTCCTTGCTAGCAAGATCCCCGCAGGCTCCAAGGTGCTGGTTGTAGGCGGCGAGGGCCTCAGGGTCGAGGTTGAGAATTTAGGCTTTTCGGTCGTAGGAAGCGTCGACGATGCTCCTGCGGCGGTCATTCAAGGTTTCAGTCCCGATGTTGGCTGGAAAGAGTTGGCCGAGGCCGCTTTTGCGATCCAGGCTGGAGCGGTTTGGGTGGCGACCAATCAGGATTGGACCCTGCCTTTGGAGAAGGGCATCGCCCCTGGCAACGGAACCCTCGTTGGGGCGGTTCATACCGCAGCCGGGATTCTGCCTGAGTTTGCTGGCAAGCCCTTCGCCCCGATATTTGAAGAGGCAATGAGTCTGGATCTGGGAAGAGCCCTGGTGATTGGTGATCGCCTGGACACCGACATCAAAGGGGCTTCTAACTTCGGCCTGGACTCGGCCTGCGTCCTCACCGGAATCGCGACGCGCAAGGAGCTTCTGGGTGCCAAGTCAGACGAGCGTCCAACCTTCATCCTTGATGATCTCAGCGAGCTTTTTGTCGATTACGTCAAACCAACGAAGACCAAGCGGGGGTTGTGTTTGCGAGAGGCTGAAGTCGAGCTTCTCGGGGACAAGGTGTTAGTCACTTCCTCGAATCCGGGTTCAACAGATGCCCTGAGAGCCGCCACACAGCTAATCTGGACAAGCGGTAGGCCAATCTATGGCCTCGAAGTTGAACCAGGCTTGATTGGAGCGTAGGTGGAAGAGAAGGACTACGAGGCTCGCCTGAAGGAGATCGAACAGCTCCCTTTGGATGAGCAAATAGTCGCGCTTGGCGAACTGGTGCAAGAGCTTGAGGACCTCCTAAAGCAGTGAGGCTGGATGTGGCGATCGCCAGTCGCGGTCTCGCCCGATCAAGGAATCAGGCCTCAGAACTGATTGCTAACGGCCAGGTCTCAGTAAATGGCAAGCCCGCTCATAAGCCTTCAATGCCGGTATCGGAATCGGACCAACTTCAAATCACCGGCGAGAGCTACGTGGCTCGCAGCGCCGGAAAACTCGCAGGTGCGCTAACCGCCTTTGGCATTTCGAACTTCAAGATTTGCATCGATGCCGGATCCTCAACGGGTGGCTTCACTCAGATACTCCTTGAGCGTGGTGCGCAAAAGGTCTTTGCCATCGATGTTGGAACTGAGCAGTTGGCCGATGAGCTGGTGTCTGACCCCAGGGTGGTCAGCCTTGAAGGGCTAGACATCCGACAGTTCGAACCGGAACTGTGCGACTTGGATGTCTCTGATGTCGACCTCTTGGTGGCGGATCTGAGCTTTATCTCGCTCAAGCTTGTTGTGCGCAGCTTTGCCAAGTTGGCTCCCAAAGGCGACCTGGTCGTATTGATAAAGCCACAGTTCGAGCTCACGAAACGAGAGCTGACAGGTCAGGGCCTAGTCAAGAGCAAGGCTGCTAAAGAGCTTGCAGTCAAGGGTGTGCTCAGTTCTTTTGAGGAGGCCGGCTTTGGGCTCATTGGACTTATTCCATCGGAGGTCCGGGGCTCAAGCGGAAACCAGGAGTACCTGCTCCACGCCAAGCTTGGTGCGCAAGGGAAGAAGGTGGAGCAACTTATGGCAAGGATTGCGTTCTAACAGTTGTTGAAGAACTCAAAAAGAGGTCGCAGCGAGAGATTAGTCTTTATTGAGAGCTAAGGAGCAGATGTGAGAAGCGCACTAATTGTCAGCAGCGCCTCTGACACTGCCGCGGCCCGCGAGGCGATCGGGGTCTGTAAGGATCTGAGCTCGCGTGGTATCAGCTGCCAAGTTCACAAAGACGACATGGATCGCTTTGCCGAGCTTTCGCTCGAGAGGCCCGAAGGCGTTTCGGAGTTCACTGGCGGTGATGTTGACATCGCGATTGTCCTCGGTGGTGACGGCACAATTCTCCGCGCAGCCGAGCTCACCCGGGATAACCCGGCACCAATTCTTGGTGTCAACATGGGGCACGTTGGCTTCATGGCGGAGGCCGAAAGAGGCGACCTGGAACAGGTCTTGGATGCCGTTGTTGCCGGGAAGTATGAAATCAAGGAGCGCACCACCCTTGAGGTGAGTGTTTTGGAGGGTGCAAAGCGGGTCTTTTCCAGCTGGGCGCTGAACGAGGTAGCCGTTGAGAAGAGCGCTCGTGAGCGCATGCTGGAAGTAGTTCTCGAGGTTGACGAGCGTCCTCTTTCTTCCTTTGGCTGTGACGGAGTCCTGGTCTCGACCGCCACCGGCTCAACCGCCTACGCCTTTAGCGCTGGTGGTCCGGTTGTGTGGCCGAATGTTGAGGCCTTTGTGGTAGTTCCACTCAGTGCTCATGCACTTTTTGCCCGTCCCTTCGTGATCGATCCTGAGTCGACGGTCGCCATCGAGGTCCTGCAGCGCTCCCCTGGAAGCGGCGTCATCTGGTGTGATGGGCGGAGAACCTTTGACCTGGGCCCTGGTGCGAGAATTCAAATATCGAAGAGCAGTAAGCCGGTTCAAATGGTTGTGCTCTCGAATGCCCCCTTTGCCGACAGATTGGTTAGAAAGTTCACCCTTCCGGTTTCAGGATGGCGTGGGCCAGAGAGTTCAAATTGATTGAAGCGCTCTCAATCAGGTCGATCGGTGTCATCAAATCCGCAGCGCTCGAGCTTGGCCCTGGCTTCACTGCCCTAACCGGTGAAACAGGCGCGGGCAAGACCATGGTGCTCACCGCTCTCGGCTTGCTCCTGGGGGAGCGGGCAGACTCAGCAGCCGTCCGTTCCGGGGAAGAAATGCTTTTTGTCGAGGGGAGACTGCAAAGCAGCGACCCTGAGCTTGCGACTCGACTTACTGAGCTCGGGGCCGATGTCAGCTCTGGTGAGTTGCTGATAAACCGCAGCGTCACCAAAGATGGTCGCTCGAGGGCTGCCATCGGAGGCGCAGCCGTTCCGATTTCGACCCTGAATGAGATCACTCAGCAGCTTGTCACGGTTCACGGTCAGTCCGAGCAGATCAGGCTCAAATCGGTCGCCAAGCAGCGCGAGGCACTAGATCAATTTGGCGGCCAAGAGCTTGGCACGGCGAAATCGGCCTACCAGCAGGTTTTCACTCAATATCGGGAGCTCGAGTCGCGAATCGAGCGAATGCGCACCAGCTCTGAACAGGACGCGTATCGAATTGAGCGATTAAGGGAACAGATCGCAGACATCGAGAAGCTCATCCCGGAACAGGGCGAGCTGCGCGAGCTAGAGGATCAGATATTGCGCCTTGGCAGCGTCGAGGAACTTAGAGCCGCGGCTGGCCAGGCACACGACCTGCTGCAGAGCGAGGATGGCGAAGCCGCGAGCCTTTTGCTGGGCCGGGCAAAAAAGGCGCTGGAAACATCAAGCGACTCGAAGCTGAGGGAGCTGGCCCTGCTCGCATCCGAGGCGGCTGCGATATCCAGTGAACTGGCTACTCAGTTGAGCTCCTACTTGGCCGACCTAGATGCCGACCCCGTTCGTTTGGAAGCGTTGATGAGCCGTAAGGCAGAGCTAGTCGGTTTGGAGCGAAAGTATGGCAGCACCTTAGAGGACTTGCTGGCCGCCCTCCCTGCCCTCCACAGCGAGCTTTTAGACCTAGACAGCTCGGACGAGCAGCTTGAGAAGCTCGAGATCCAGCTTGCTGCAAGCGAGTCGCAGCTGGCTCAGGCCGCCGCCCATCTCACCGAGAAGCGCAGGAAGGCAGCGGTTGAACTTTCGGAGCGCGTTTCACTTGAGCTTGCAAATCTCGCGATGGCAGATTCGCGCCTTCTGGTTCAAGTCTCGGAACTCAGCGACTATGAGGCGAGCGGCATTGACAGGGTTGAATTTCTGCTTTCCGGGCATCAGGGAGCTGAGCCCCGACCCCTTGCAAAGGGCGCCTCTGGCGGAGAGCTAAGTCGCATCATGCTGGCGATTGAGCTGGTCCTGGCGAGCAACCAGGAGCTGCCAACAATGATTTTCGACGAGGTCGATGCCGGTGTTGGGGGATCGGCAGCAATCGAGCTCGGCAAACGACTTCGAGAGCTGAGTAAATCAACCCAGGTCATCGTGGTTACTCACCTTCCCCAGGTCGCGGCATTTGCCGACCGCCAGATAAGGGTGAGCAAAGAGGTATCAGGAGAAGTTACGGCTTCCAGCGTCGCACTGCTAAGTGAGCAGGAGCGTGAGGGCGAATTGGCTCGGATGCTTTCTGGCAACTCAGACTCTGAGGTTGCGCTCGAACACGCTAGAGAACTACTGCGCGCAAAAAACTAAACATGTCGCGTTCCCATCTGAGCCGGATGGGTGATAGATTGGCATTCCATGGCGGTGAGCTCTGGAATCCCAAGACATGTGTTTGTCACCGGAGGAGTCGCCTCCTCTCTAGGCAAGGGTCTTACCGCCGCCTCCCTCGGAAATCTGCTCAGAGCGCGCGGTTTAAGCGTGGTCATGCAAAAGCTTGACCCCTACCTAAACGTCGATCCGGGAACCATGAATCCGTTCCAGCACGGCGAGGTCTTCGTTACCGATGACGGCGCCGAGACTGACCTGGATATCGGCCACTACGAAAGATTCTTGGACATCAATCTGTCCTCGGCCGCAAACGTCACGACCGGTCAGGCCTATTCGACCGTGATTGCCAAGGAGCGCAAGGGCGAGTATTTGGGGGACACGGTTCAGGTCATCCCGCACATCACCGATGAGCTCAAGCTCAGAATGCGTGCTCAGGCGAATCTCGAACCCAAGCCCGATGTCATCATCACCGAGATCGGCGGCACGGTCGGTGACATTGAGTCGCAGCCATTCATGGAGGCTGCCCGCCAGGTGAGGCAGGACGTGGGAAGGGACAACGTCTTCTTTGTTCATGTCACTTTGGTTCCTTACCTAAACCCCTCGGGAGAGCTAAAGACCAAGCCCACTCAGCACTCCGTAGCAATGCTTCGCTCGCTCGGTATTCAGCCGGATGCGATCGTCTGCCGCTCGGACCGCGATCTACCAGACGGCATCAAGAACAAGATCGCGCTGATGTGTGACGTGGACCGAGATGCAGTAGTGACCGCAGCGGATGCGGCATCGATCTATGACATTCCGAAGGAGCTGCATTCCGAGGGTCTGGATAGCTACATCATCAAGGCGCTTGGTCTCAAAGCAAAAGAGGTTGACTGGAGCACCTGGCAGCCGGTCTTGGATGCGGTGCACAACCCCAAGCACGAGGTGAACATCGGGTTGGTTGGGAAGTACATCGACCTGCCTGACGCCTACCTCTCCGTCACTGAGGCCCTTAGGGCCGGAGGCTTTGCCCAATCGACCAAGGTCAACATCCACTGGATCAAGTCCGATGACTGCGAGAGTGCCGAGGGAGCCAGGACCAATCTTTCCGAGATGGACGGCATCTGTGTTCCGGGTGGCTTTGGAATCAGGGGCATTGAGGGCAAACTCGGAGCTTTGAAATTTGCTAGAGAGAACCAGATCCCAACCCTCGGACTTTGCCTTGGCTTGCAGTGCATGGTGATCGAGTTTGCGCGTAATGTTGCCGGGATTGAGGGTGCTACCTCGAGCGAGTTCGAACCGGGTGCCAAGAATGCCGTCATTGCAACCATGGCGGAGCAGGTGGAGCTGTTGGAGCAGTCGGAGATGGGCGGAACCATGCGCCTCGGGCTTTACGAGGCAAAACTTGAGAAAGGCTCGCAAGTAGCTGCCGTATATGGCTCAGATACTGCCAGTGAGCGCCACCGCCACCGATACGAGGTTAATAACTCTTTCCGCGATCGCATCGCAGAGGCCGGTCTGAGGTTTTCGGGAACATCGCCAGACGGCAGTCTGGTCGAATATGTGGAGCTACCTAAAGAAGCGCATCCTTACTTTGTTGCAACCCAGGCTCATCCAGAGTTTAAGTCTCGTCCGACAAAGCCCCATCCGCTTTTCAAGGGGCTGATAACCGCAGCGCTTGAGCGCCAGAAGTCGCAGCGCCTTTTCGACGAGAGCTAGGCTTTGCAGCCCCTCGAGCGCTATCTGAGACACCTCACAGTCGAGCGCGGGCTCAGTAAGAACACACTTGCCGCCTATGGCTCGGACCTAGCCAGATACCTCGACTATCTCGAAAAGAAAAGCACTCGACCAGAGCAGGTGTCGAGCAATCAGGTGGGCGATTTTGCCCAGCAGCTCACCGCACTTGGCCTCAAGGCATCGAGCGCAAACCGCATTCTTGCCGCGGTGAGAGGGTTCCACAAGTTCCTGGTGCTGGAGGGAATTCGGGATGATGACCCGGCGACCAGGCTGCGACCTCCAAAGCTTCCCAAGCGCCTTCCCAAGGCGCTTAGCCAAGATCAGGTAACCCAGCTTCTTAGCGCCTCCGGTCCGGAGCCCGAGGATGAGGGGGCAGATTTAATTCGCCTCAGGGACAGGGCGATTTTGGAGCTGATGTATTCCACCGGTGCCAGGGTCAGCGAAATCGTAGCCTTGGACCTCGACGAGGTTAACGACAGCGGCCTGCTTCGAGTTCGCGGCAAGGGATCCAAGGAGCGGATTGTTCCGGTTGGTTCCTATGCGGCGCGGAGCCTGAACAGCTACCTGATAAGAACTAGACCTGCTCTTGCGAGACTCCGAGGCGAGAGGGCACTGTTCTTGAACAAGCTGGGCGGGAGGCTTTCGAGGCAGAGCATCTGGGAGATCATTCAAAAAGCGGGTAGCGCCTGCAATCTCGAGGTTTCACCACACTCCCTAAGGCACTCCTTTGCGACTCATCTGATTGAAGGCGGGGCGGACGTCAGGGTTGTTCAGGAACTTTTGGGGCACGCATCGGTTGCCACCACGCAGATCTATACTCTGATCACCGTTGACACGCTCCGCGAGGTGTATGCGCAGGCTCACCCCCGTGCTCAGCGGTAGGCTAGTGCAATAAATACGGGAGGTCACGGTGGATCTTTCAAAGAAGTCTTTCCCCACCCCGCCCAAGCTGAAGCAGCATGGGCCCGCACGAATCATTGCGATGTGCAACCAAAAAGGTGGCGTCGGTAAGACCACCACGACCATCAACCTTGCCGCTTCGCTCGCCGAATACGGCCGAAAGGTGCTGGTCGTTGACTTCGACCCTCAGGGAGCCCTCTCGGTAAACCTGGCCTCCGACTACCAGGACGCGCCAACAATCTATGACCTGATGATGAGCACTGGAATGGATCCCAAGGAGGCCATCCAGCAAACCGCCATCGAAAACCTCGACATCATTCCTGCAAACATCGACCTGTCGGCTGCTGAGATGAATCTCGTAACCGAGATGGGCCGCGAGCGAGTGCTAGATGGCATTCTCAAGAAGGTCAAGGCTGACTATGACGTGATCTTCATCGACTGCCAGCCATCGCTCGGCCTTCTCACGGTTAATGCCCTTACTGCCGCACATGGTGTGCTAATACCAATGGCCACCGAATTCTTTGCACTTAGGGGTGTGGCGCTCCTGGTGCAGACCATCGACAAGGTGAAGGCAAGAACAAACCCCACCTTGGAGCTAGACGGTTTGATTCCGACCATGCACGATGCCAGAACGCTCCACTCACGTGAGGTTCTCGAGCGCCTGCAGGAGGCCTTCCCAGGCAAGGTCTTCGACACCGCAATAAATCGCACGGTTAAGTTCCCGGACGCCACCGTTGCCAAGAAGCCAATTACCGAATTTGCTCCTTCATCTGATGCCGCTGAGGCATATCGCCGCGTTGCGAGAGAGCTAGTAAAGCGTGGCTGTGCAGCTTGAATCAGAGGTTGATTTTCAGCTTCAGCTAGATAACTTTGAGGGTCCCTTCGACCTGCTGCTGACCCTTATCGGCCGCAAAGAGCTTGAAATCACCACAATCTCGCTCTCAAAGGTCACGGGCGAGTTTCTTGCCTACGTAAAAACCCTGGATCCCAAGAAGGAGCTTGAGACCGCAAGCGAATTCTTGGTGGTTGCGGCAACCCTCCTGGACATGAAACTCGCGAGTCTTCTGCCCCAGGGGGAGCTGGTCGATGCCGAGGATGTCGGGATGCTCGAGGCCAGAGACATGCTCTTTGCCAAGCTCTTGCAATACCGGGCTTTCAAAGAGGTCTCCAGCTGGTTCTCAACAGCGCTGGACATTGAGAGCCACCGCATTCCAAGAGCGGTCAGGCTCGAGGAGCAGTATCGGAACCTCAGGCCAGAGCTTGACTGGCGAACGACATTGGAAGAGTTTGGCCAAATTGCCGCTGAGGTCTTCAAGCCAAAAGAGATCCCGCAAATTCAGCTAAGCCATCTCCACGCCCCGAAGGTGTCGCTCAAGGAACAGGTCGGAATCCTCATCGCCAAACTCCGCAAGAAGGGAAAGCAAACCTTCCGCGACCTAATCGCCGATGCTAAGGATCGCTCTGAGCTGGTGGTGAGATTCCTCGGAGTCCTGGAGCTTTATAAGGTCGGCGCGGTAGGGCTCGAGCAAAAGGAACCATTCGGACAGATCGATATCGACTGGCGCGACAAGGATTTTGACCCTACTCGGCTTGGTAGCCTAGGCGACGACTATGACAGCTGATCTCCAACTCCGGGCCGCAATCGAGGCTCTTCTCACCGTCGCCGAAACTCCAATTAGCATCGTGACGATGGCTGGCGCCCTTGAGGCGCCGATCAATGATGTGAAGGTCGAGCTTCAAGCGCTGGTCGCAGATTATGAACAGGCCCATGAAGGCATCGGTAGGGGCTTTGAGATTCGCGAGGTCGGCGGCGGTTGGCGACTATTCGTTCGTCAACAGCACGACTGGGCCGTAAAGCAGCTCGTTGCCAATGAGAACCCTGCCAAGCTCTCGCAGGCAGCGCTGGAGACCCTTGCGGTTATTGCTTATCGCCAACCAGTGGCACGTGGCCAAATCTCAGCCATTCGCGGGGTTAATGTCGACTCCGTCGTGAGAACTTTGGTCTCGAGAGGTCTGGTTGCTGAGCTGCATCCGGATCCCGAAACGGGGGCAATCCTGTTTGGCACAACCGACCTGCTGCTCCAGCAACTGGGTATCAACTCCCTCGAGGAGCTACCCAAGATCAGCCCTCACCTGCCTGATCAGGACAGCATTGACTGAGCCAATCAGGCTCCAGAAAGCCCTTTCCGCTGCCGGCGTCTCCTCGAGGCGCAAGGCCGAGGAGATGATGCTGCAGGGCCGCATTAAGGTAAACGGCAAGGTCGTCCGTGAGCTCGGCACCAGAGTTAACCCGGAGACGGATTCGGTGATGGTTGATGGCCGGCCCATTCAGCTCGATCCAGACCGCATCTATCTCGCCTTCCATAAGCCCAAGGGTGTCGTTTCGACAATGAGCGATGAGTATGGCCGGAGCTCCTTAGCCGACTTCTTTCAGGAATACGACCGAGTCTTCAACGTCGGTCGATTGGATCAGGAGACCACCGGTCTTTTGATAATGACAAACGACGGCGATTTGGCCAACAAGCTCGCCCATCCCCGGCATGAGGTGAGCAAGCTTTATGCCGCACGGGTCAAAGGGCGCCTAGAAAAGACAGACCTGCAGATTCTCAAAGAGGGCGTCAAGCTCGAGGACGGCATCCAGCGTGCCGACGCGGTCAAGATAGTTGACCAGCGACCCGGGGAAACTTTGGTTGAGATTGAGCTGCACAGCGGAAAGAACCGAATTGTCCGCAGAATGTTTGAGGCCATCGGTCACCCGGTCATTGACTTGACTCGAAGGAGCTTTGGACCACTTAGGCTCGGTGCTCTCAAGCCTGGCCAATACCGCGAGCTGAGTAAACTTGAGGTCAGTTCGCTGCTAGCTGCAGCCGAGTCGGCAAAGTAAGAGGGTGAAGCATGGCGGTCAGGGCCATCAGAGGTGCAATTCAGCTCGAGAGTGATGAGCGCGCCCATCTTCTGAAGTCAACCGCAGAGCTGGTGACCAAGGTTCTGCACGAAAACGGTTTGGAAACCTCTGATCTAATCTCGATCTGGTTTACGGCAACCTCGGATGTCACAAGCGAGTTCCCCGCGCTAGCGGCGCGCGAGCTTGGTCTTGG
>JAPOHQ010000026.1 GCA_029979375.1 Microbacteriaceae bacterium | reverse complement strand
GCTAGCGATACGCGATTTGCAATCATCGTCTCGAAGGCCGTCGGCAATGCTGTTACGAGGAATCTCGTGAAGCGTCGGGTGAGGGCCATCCTGGCCGAGCAGCTAAACACCGCTCCAAACATCTGGGGTGCCTTTCGCATGAAGCCTGGCGCCGATCAACTTGACCACCAAACCCTGAAGCGCGAGATTGCCGCTTTGATCTCCAGAATCAAATGAGGCTTCTCCAAGTTCTCTGGCTGCTGCCAAGAAACATCCTGATTGCTCCGGTCCTGCTCTGGCGCAAGATCGTTTCACCTTTTTATGGCAACGTCTGTCGCTATTACCCGAGCTGTTCCAGCTATGGTCTGACTGCCATACAGCGCTTCGGCATCATCCGCGGGGTCCCGATGGCAACATGGCGCATCCTGCGCTGCAACCCCTGGTCGGCAGGGGGCGTAGACGATGTTCCCGAGGGCAAGAATTGGATAGCTGTGAGCAAGCTAGGATTTGTTAGTCCGGTAAGAAACCCAGGGGAGGAAAAGTAGTGGATCTTCTGTGGCCAATTAAGTGGCTTATCGAGCTAATCCTGGTATCAGCCCACACCGGCCTGAGCTACCTGGGGCTCGGCTATGACTCCGGTATTTCATGGGTGCTGGCAATCATCGCCCTGGTTCTCGTGGTCCGCTCCGCCCTGATTCCAGTTTTCGTGAGGCAGATTCGTAGCCAGAGAAACATGATGCTGGTTCAGCCGGAACTGATGAAGCTTCAAAAGAAATACAAGGGTAAGAACGATCGCGAGTCCCGCGAGAAGTTCGCTCGCGAGCAGATGGACCTCTATAAGCGCACCGGCTCCAACCCCTTTAGCTCTTGCCTGCCGCTGCTCCTGCAGATGCCTATCTTCATGGGCCTGTTCTTTGTGCTGAATGGTGCGCAGCGAAACGAGGCCGGCGTCGGTCTCTTGAACGCCGACCTGGCTTTCTCTTTCTCGCAGGCAGAGATGTGGGGGGCCAAGCTCTCCGACACTTTCTTCGGTTCGGACGCAATCAACGTCAAAATCATCGCGGGAATCATGATCATTCTGATGTCTGGCTCGCAGTTCATCACCCAGAAGCAGATCATGGCCAAGAACCAGAACCCTGATGTTCAGAACAGCCAGTTCATGCAGACCCAAAAGATCCTGCTTTATGTGCTTCCTCTGGTGTTCCTGGTTTCTGGTCTTACATTCCCCCTAGGCGTCATGACCTATTGGCTCGTTTCAAACTTCTGGACCATGGGACAGCAGTTCGTCGTCATTCGAAACATGCCGACGCCGGGCTCCCAGGCATACAAAGAGCGCCAGGAGCGACTAGCCCGCAAAGGCAAGCCCCTAGATGAGCAACCAAAGCCGCTGTCCGCAAACGACGATGAAGTCGAGGACACTCAGACCCCAACACAGCCCGACTCCGGCCAGCGCCAGCAGCCAGTTAGCAAGAATCGGGCCAAAAAGAAGAAGAAGAAATGACGGAAGAAAAAGAGCTTGAGAAGGAAGGCGAAATCGCCGCCGACTTCATTGAGGAGTTCCTAGACCTCGCCGATCTAGACGGCGACCTTGAGATTGAGTTTCGCCAGGAGCGCGTATATCTCTCGGTAGCGGCGGACGGAGAGTCCAACCTGGGCAAGGTGTCGAACCCGGAGACCGTTGAGGCCTTGCAGGAAATCACCAGGCTGGCCGTCCAGGCCAAGACTGGTGAGATGAGCCGTTTAATTCTAGATATCGGCGGTAGCCGAGAGGCCAAGACCGAGCAGCTTCGAAAGCTAGTTGAAAAGTCGATCGAGAAGCTGGAAGAAACCGACCGAGAGCAGCATCTCAAGCCGATGACCTCCTATGACCGCAAGCAGGTTCACGACATGGTGGCTGAAGCAGGAATGATCTCGGAATCCGAGGGCCAGGGCAGGGATAGACACGTAGTCATCCGCAAGCCCTAATGTTTCACGTGAAACAAGGGGGCAAGAGTGACTGTTGAATTCGAGCAGGAACCAGCCTTCGCTGCCGAGCTTTTCGGCCAGAACATCGACAAAGCGAGGCTCTTTACCGCGCGTCTAGCCAACGACTCAGAAACCTATGGCCTGCTGGGCCCAAGGGAACTCCCGAGAATCTGGTCACGGCATGTGATTAACAGCGGTTTGTTGGCGGAGCTTGTCCCTGACGGCACAAAGGTAGTCGATGTTGGCAGCGGGGCTGGTTTGCCAGGGATACCCATGGCCATCGCGCAGCCAAACTCCCACTTCACTCTGGTCGAGCCCATGGAGCGCAGATCCAGCTGGCTGGAGGAAGTTATAAAGGATCTGGGCCTGGGAAACGTCGCTGTCGTTAGAGCTAGGGCCGAAGAGGTCACAGAGTCAGACTTTGATTTTGCGACCGCTAGAGCGGTTGCGGCGCTGGACAAGCTGCTTCGGTTGCTGACACCTCTGATTAGATTCTCTGAACACCGCACAATAATCGCCATGAAGGGCTCCAAGGCACCGGAGGAAATTGCAGCGGCCGCGAAAAAGCTGGAACTTCTCGGTTTCAACAGCCCAGAAATCCTCACCCTTGGTTTGAACAAAGCACCTGAAACTGCGACGGTAGTGCGCACGAGCCTGAAATGATTGGTGCAATGAGTTCAAATCCAGCCGAAGAGTCCGCGGAGACCCAACCCAGCGTTATTGCGGGCATGGGCTACCCGAATGGACGCGAGGAGGCCTCCCCTACCCCCACCGGCTGGCAAGGCTCCGAGGCCGGCGAAATCGAAGAAGTTTCACGTGAAACATTGCGGGGTGAAGGTGGCAACTGAAGCCGAAAGCACTCCGATCCTGCGGGAAATGACCCTCAATATTGAGCGAGCCAAAAAGATTGCCCAAACCGAGCTCTCTCCGCCAGCGCGGACCAGAATCATCACGGTCTCGAACCAAAAGGGAGGTGTGGGCAAGACCACCACAGCAGTGAATCTTGCCGCTGCATTGGCTCGCAAGGGCATGCAGGTGCTGGTTATCGATCTGGACCCGCAGGGAAACGCCTCAACTGCGCTCGGGGTGCCCCATCACAGCGGTGTTGCCAGTTCTTTCGAGGTGCTTATCGGCGAGAAGTCGATGGCAGAGGCGGTGCAGCCCAGTACCGAGCACGAAGGACTCCTCTGTCTCCCTGCAACAATCGATCTGGCAGGAGCGGAGATTGACCTTGTCGGTAGAGACGGTCGAGAAAACATTCTTGCCAGGGCGCTTCAGGACTACATAGCCGGCAGGGAACACCGGCTGGACTACGTTTTTATCGACTCACCGCCATCACTGGGGCTATTGACGGTGAATGCGCTTGTGGCGGCAACTGAGGTAATGGTGCCGATTCAGTGCGAGTATTACGCCCTCGAGGGAGTAACACAGCTGATCTCCAACATCGAGCGCATCAAGCAGGCCCTGAACCCGAGCCTGGTGATTCGCAGCATTATCCTCACGATGTTTGACTCAAGAACCAACCTCAGCGCCGATGTAGCAAGCGAGGTTCGGAAGTATTTCCCCAGCCAGACTCTGAAGGCAACAATCCCAAGGTCGGTGCGGATCTCCGAGGCCCCCAGCTTTGGCCAGACGGCTATCAGCTACGACCCCAAGAATTCCGGTTCTCTTGCCTATCAAGAGGCAGCAATTGAGTTAGCACAACAAGGAGCATAAATGTCAGAGGAAAAGCGTCGAGGTGGCCTAGGTAGGGGCATTGGCTCGCTAATTCCGGGGGGTGAGCGCGATGCCGTGGACGTCTTCTTTAGCTCGGAGAACCTAGCCAGCGTGCCCGGAGCCAAACTGGCGCACATCGATCCCACTCGCATTACTCCGAACCCCCAGCAGCCCAGAAGCGTATTTGAGCCAGAGGCCTTTGCCGAGCTTGTCCACTCCGTCCGCGAGTTTGGAGTGTTGCAGCCGATCGTCGTCCGGCCCAAGGGAGACGATTTTGAGCTCATCATGGGTGAGCGCAGACTCCGCGCAGCCAAGGAGGCCGGTCTTTCGGCAATCCCTGCTGTGGTGCGCGAGACCTCCGACGAAAACATGCTTCGCGATGCACTGCTCGAGAATCTTCACCGTGCAAACCTCAACCCGCTTGAAGAGGCATCCGCATACAAGCAGCTGCTGGAGGACTTTGGAACCACCCAGGAGGAGCTCGCGGACCGCTTGGGGAGGTCAAGGCCGCAAATCACCAACACTTTGCGCCTTCTTAGGCTGCCACTGGATGTTCAGAGCAAGGTCGTGGCGGGAGTTTTGACCGCAGGACACGCAAGGGCGCTGCTTGGGGCCCCGAACGAGGAGGCTATGCGCGAGCTTGCAAGCAGGGTAATTCGCGAGGGGCTATCCGTTAGGTCTCTTGAAGAGATCGTGGCGGGCGTGAAGGTGAAGCCTAAGCGCCCGACAATCAAGCCCGGGGGCAAGCAGGAGATGCTGACCGAACTTGCAGACGAGCTGGGCGATTACCTGAACACGTCGGTGAAAATCCACTTAGGTCGCAAGAAGGGCCAAATTCAGATCGATTTCGGATCTGTAGCGGATCTCCGGCGCATTGCCGGGGAAATTATCCGCGACTAGCCGCCTGGACTAGCTGAAGGTAGCTGTCAGCTAGCGAATTACCATCGGCGGTCATTGCCTGTGGCAATAGCGAGGTTTCGGTCATGCCAGGCGTCACATTTGCCTCTAGGAACCAAGGCGTGCCATTTTTGTCGACAATAAGGTCGATTCGGCTCAAGTGTCTGAGCCCCAACGCCTTATGGGCCTTTACGGCGACCTCAGCGGCCTCGGCTAGCTCAGACTCCCGCAATCTAGCGGGAACGAAGTAATTGGTCTCACCGGGGGTGTAACGCTCGTTATAGCCAAAGCTGCCCCTTTCCGGCACTATCTCAACCGCTGGAAGGGCGATTGGGCCGGTTCCGAGGTCGACAACACTGATTGCGAGCTCCGTTCCATCGACGAAGTCCTCAATCATGACCTGGTCGCAGTAGGCGTAGGCGTCGACCATGGCTTTTGCCAGGTCCTTGGCGTTTTCCACCTTCGTCACCCCCTGTGCCGAGCCACTCTTGGCCGGCTTCACGATTAGTGGATAGCCCAACTCGGTAGCGGCCATCGCGAGAACAGACTCGGCGTTCAACTCTTTGAAGCTCGAACTTGGCAGCGTGATGGACCTTGGCGTCATTGCGCCATGTTCTGCCAGGAGGATCTTTGCCACCGGCTTGTTCCATGCCAGCCGTGCGCCGTGCGCCTTAGAACCTACAAAAGGAATCTGGGCCAGCTCGAGCAGGTCCTGCAGCGAGCCGTCTTCCCCAACGGCCCCATGAAGCGTGGACCAGACCACGTCGGGTCTGGTGGCAAGAAGGTGGCCAATCAGCTCGCCGTCAGGCTCCCTGATTTCAACCCGGCAACCGGCGTCCAGCAGAGCGTCTGCCACGCGCCTGCCGGACTTTAGCGAAACATCGCGTTCGTGAGAGATCCCACCGGCGAGAATCAGCACGCTTTGGCTCACTGCTGAACACCAAACGTGTCGATTAGGTCAATCTGGCGGTTGATTACATTGGAAAGCCTTTGGATTCCAATCTTCACCCGCTCAGAGGTTGGGTGGGAGAAGCAAACCCGGATGTTTTCCTTGCCTCGGCCGTCTCCAAAGAATGCCGTGCCAGGTGTGTAGGCGACTAGTTCGGTAACAGCCAGTGGCAGCATTTCCTTTGAGTTCAGGCCCTGCGGGAGGGTCAACCAAAGGAAGAACCCGCCTTCGGGCCTCGTCGTGGCAACCTTGGGCAAGTATTGCTCCAGCGCGGAAAAAGCAGCATCGCGCTTTTCTCGGTAGAGATTGCGATAACTCGCAATCTGCGCCTTCCAGTCGCAAATCGATAGGTATTCGCTGATCAACATTTGCGCGAAGGTTGCCGGCGACAAAACCGCGGATTCATTTGCCAGCACAAGCTTTTCTCTGATGGCTGGTGGGGCAAGTACGTAACCAACCCTGAGCCCCGGCGAGAGAATCTTGGAGAAACTGCCCAGGTACACCACTCCCTCGGCCTCA
Organism: Microbacteriaceae bacterium; assembly: GCA_029979375.1. Classification (GTDB taxonomy): domain Bacteria; phylum Actinomycetota; class Actinomycetes; order Actinomycetales; family Microbacteriaceae; genus Aquiluna. The sequence goes on along the minus strand of JAPOHQ010000026.1, from coordinate 5,880 downwards.
CGGGCCCTCAGGGCTCTCGGTGGCTGCTTGTCGAAGTAAAGCTGACCGTAGGGATTGTCTTCGATGATCAAAATGCCACGCTCGGCACAAACCTTGATCAGCTCATCCCGTCGACTCTCTGACAGGGTCACGCCACTCGGGTTGGCAAAGTTTGGAACCAAATAGAGAAGCTTGACCCGCTTGCCATCTGCGATTAGCCGGTCCGCCGCCTCCGCTACCGCGACAGGGCTGATGCCATCCGCGTCGGTGAAGACGTGCTCGATGTGTGCCTCTTTGTGGCGGAAGATGCCAACGGCTCCCACGTAACTTGGGGATTCGACCAGCACCACATCGCCCTGGTCCAGGAACAAGTCTGAGAGTAGCTCGAGAGCATGCTGGGAACCAGTTGTGATCATCAGGTCCTCAACGGAGCCGTGAACCCCCTCAAGTTCCATGATTTCCTGGATCTGTTCTCTGAGCCTTAGGTCACCCTGACCACCGCCATATTGCAGCGCGTATTGGGGCCTGGAAGACATTAGGGAGTCAAAGGCGGTGCGAATCAGGTCGTTGTCCATAGCGCTGACATCCGGCATGCCACCGGCCAGCGATACGACCTCGGGCCTAGAGACAACCGAAAAAAGGGCCCTGACCTCGGAAACTGCAAGGTTTTCGGCGCGCTTGGCGTAGGCATGCTTCCACGAATCAAAGTTCGTTGCCTGTCCCAGGCGTGTTTCGCTCACCTGCGCTCCTTTGGGTTTAGCGCAAAGTCTAGTTCCAGAGCGGGGTTTGGGCTAGGAAATGAATTCTGCGAGCTCGTTGAGCAAATCCGCTTTGGGCCTTGCTCCAACCAGCTGCTTGACCATCTGACCGCCCTTGAATACCCCGAGCAGTGGTATTCCCGTGACGTTGTAACGCATGGCCAGATCGGGCTCGTGGTCTACGTTTACCTTCGCAATGGTGAGCTTCTCGCGGTATTCCTCGGCTATTTCTTCGAGGATCGGCGAGATCATGCGGCAGGGACCGCACCACTCGGCCCAAAAGTCAACCACCACAGGCTTTTGTGAAGCCAATACGTCGGACTCGAACTTGTCAGTCGTTGTCTCGATAGGCATGCTGCCTCCTAATGTGAACTCAGGTAGTGTTCCGCGTCCAATGCTGCGACGCAGCCAGAGCCGGCGGCTGTGATGGCCTGTCGGTAGGTGGGGTCGATAACGTCTCCCGCGGCAAATACGCCAGGGAGAGACGTCTTCGAGCTCCTGCCCTCAACCTTGATGAATCTCTCGGCCGTTAGCTCCACCTGATTCTCAACCAAATCCACCCTCGGGTCATTTCCGATTGCAATGAACAGACCCTCGAGCTCAAGGTCCCTTTTCTCGCCAGTCTGGGTGTCCTCGAGCACAACGCCCTCGAGTTTCTCGCCACCCTTGAGCTCAGCGACCGCGGAGTTCCAGATGAATTCGATCTTCGGGTTATCAAAAGACCGCTGCTGCATGATCTTTGAGGCCTTCAGGCTGTCTCGGCGATGGATCACATAGACCTTCGAGGCAAACTTGGTCAGAAAGTTAGCCTCCTCCATGGCCGAGTCGCCGCCACCAACGACCGCGATGGTCTTGTCTCTAAAGAAAAAGCCATCGCAGGTTGCGCACCAGCTGACTCCGTGACCGCTGAGCCGTTTCTCGTTCTCGAGGCCGAGCTCGCGGTAGGCGGCACCGGTCGAGATGATCACGGCCTTGGCTTCAAAGGTCTCACCACCGCCGGTCTTGACCTTTTTCACCTCGCCCTTGAGGTCTACCTCTACCACGTCGTCAAAAAGGATTTCGGTGCCAAAACGCTCCGCCTGGGCCTGGAAGTTTGCCATCAAGTCGGGGCCCATCAGGCCCTCCGGAAAGCCGGGGAAGTTTTCCACCTCTGTGGTCTTCATCAGCTCTCCACCGGGCTCAACGCTGCTGGCTATCAGAAGGGGGTTGAGCTGTGCCCGGGCAGCGTAGATGGCTGCCGTGTAGCCGGCAGGGCCGGATCCAATGATTATTACTTCGCGCATTTGTTCTTTCCCGACTGGATAAACATAGATGGTTATCTATCTATTCCAGACAAAACACTAGTCGGCTTTGTTTCCAGCCCCAAATCTACCCCGCAGCCCAGCGAAGACTTCCCTTAGCTCGCCGGCTTTCAACAACCAAAGAAATGCGGCGTAAACAAGGCCCATGGCTAGGCCAACCGCGGCGCTGCTAGCCACCGCTGTGAGCACCTTGTCCACCGGAAAAGCCCCAGCCCCAATGCCCCCAAGGGCAAACATGATCCCAACGCCCGAGGCGGCTGCGGGGATAACCGCCAGCAGGAACTTTCCAACTGCAGGACCAACGCCAAGCCCACCAAGCCCACCAATCCGCCGCTTTAGCATCGAATAACCCACGAGCCCCTGGATGGTTATGGAGAACGCGGTGACCAGGGCGATCGAAACCACCAGATACTGCTTCGGCATCACAAAACCCATGGTGACTGAGCCCGCAATGTGAATCGCTATCTGGACCGAGGTAAAGATGAAGGGAGTTTTGGTGTCTTCGAGAGCAAAAAACGCCCGCTGAATCATGTAGACGAAGCTAAAGGGCAAAAGACCAAGCATGAAGGCAGCAATCACATTACCCAGCGCCGCTGTGGCGGGATACTCCCCCACGAAGACCCTGGCAATTGGATAGCTCAGCACTATCAGGGTTGCGGTCGAAAAGACGCTCACCAGGGCAATTACTCTGAGGCCGGTCGTGAGGTCCCTCTTGAAATCTTCGATTCGACCAGCCTGATTGTGTTCCGCCATCCGGGTGAAGTAGGCGGTCGCGATTGAGACCGTCACGACCGAGTGTGGCAGCATGAAAATCAACCAGGCAATCGCTGCTGCAGCAACCGAGGCCACCGCCGGAGAAGAAGCGCGCTCTGCCGCGGCCGTCGAGGCCACTGCGGTCTGGACAAGGCCACCAATTTGGGTGACCAGAACCATGCCGAGCGACCAGGAAGCGGCCCTCAGGGCGGGCCCTAGGCCAAATCCTCGCCACTGGAAGTTCAGGCTTAGTTTCAGCCCGATTCGGCGCCAACTGACCAGCAGAATCAGGGCCTGAGCCGCGACGCCGAGGGTTGCACTGCCGGCCAGCAGAGTGATTCTGTCGGCGCCCCATTCGCTGATTGCTCGCTCACCTGTTGGATCTGCAGCAAAGATGAGAATGAAGGCTCCCAATCCGGCGAGTGAGACCACATTGTTCAATACCGGCGCCCACATGAACGGCCCAAAGGCTTTTCGGGAGTTCAGCACCTCGCCAAACACGGAGTAGAGCCCATAGAAGAAAAGTTGCGGGAGGCACCAGTAGGCAAACGCTGTCGCCAGGGCAAGCTGATCTTCACTCCAACCGGATGTGTAGAGCCGGACCAGTAACGGTGCGGCGATGGTGAATACCAGCGTCACAGAGAAGAACACGGTAATTGCGAGGGTCACAAACCTGTCGATGTAGCCCTTGCCACCGTCGGCTCCCTTCCGAGCCTTCACCAGCTGGGGAACCAGGACTGCATTGAGAACCCCACCGACGATGATCGCGTAGACGTTGTTTGGGAGCTGGTTCGCAACACCAAATGCATCGGCGGCATCGGTCGTGACACCAATTGCGGCAGCCAGTAGCACCGCTCGCGCGAAGCCCAGAATTCTCGAAACTATCGTCCCGCTCGCCATCACCAGTGAGCTGCGGGTGACGGACGGATTCAGCTCACTCACTTCTACGCCTTAGCCGCAGGGTGGTACGAATCACGCCAACAATCATCAGTGCAAACATCGCAACTGCGAAGCTGACGAGCAAAAAAAGCTCAACGTCGTAGTTGACGCTGACCTCAATCACGCTCTCCGCTCCGATTTGCTCCCCGTCAATCTCGAGCCAGACCCTGATCTCAACCGGTCCGTTTGCAATCGCTCGAACCGGGATCTCCGCCAGCTGGGTTGAGCCGGCTGGGACTAGGACCTCGGCCGTCTCGAGAACCTCGAGCCTGAAGCTCGTGCTTTCGGCGACCAGGGTCACGGTCACGGGCTCTGCATCGGGATTGCTGATTGTTACCGGAATCCGGGCGTCTCTGGCCACCAGGTTGATGCTCGAGCCCGGAACGATCTCGGGCTCTGCCGCCGCCGGCAGCGGAATCAGCAGCAGCGCTGCCAGGGTCGCGAGGAATCGCTTCACCGAAGCATCTCCAAAGCCTGGGCCGCAACGCTGCGCTCGTTTTCGTGGGCAAGCGTTGAATCAAGCTCATCGAGGTCAAACCAGCCAACCCGCAGCACCTCTCCGGTCGGGTCGTTGTCCGCGGAGAGTTCCCCTGCGACCTGACGCATCAGAAAGTGATGCACCGTCTTCTGAATCCGAACATTTTTCATTCGGAAGCTATAACTGATCTCACCAATCTTGTCCAAGACCTCAACCTCAAGTCCGGTTTCTTCGCGGACCTCGCGAGCTGCGGTCAGCTCGAGGCTCTCGCCTCGCTCGCGGTGACCCTTGGGGATTACCCAGTCCTCATGCCCGCCGCGATTGCGATGGCTGATAAGAGCTATCAACCTGGGATTGTCTTGGCTTAGAACGAGCCCACCCGCGGAAACCTCATTTTGGGTTCGAAAACGCGGCTGGCTCATAAGCCAACTCTACTTGGGCCAAGCGCTCGCGCTGTGGCAAGCTAAAGCCATGCAAGAGGTCGCCAAAGCGCTGTCAAACCTCGCCGAAAATACCAAGAATCCGCTTCTGGACGAGCTCGGCGAGCTATTCGACAATGCCGGTTTCGAGCTTGCCCTGGTTGGCGGCCCAGTCAGAGACGCAATCTTGGGGCGCGTTGCACCAGACCTTGACTTCACCACCAATGCCTCGCCGGAGCAAATTCTGAAACTGATTGCCCCAAAGGCATCGGCAACCTGGGACGTTGGGCGGGAGTTTGGCACGATTGCCGCCGAGGTCAAAGGTGAGCGAATCGAGATCACCACCTATCGCGCTGATTCCTATGACCTGAAGTCTCGGAAGCCAACCGTGGAGTTTGGCGACAATCTGGAAGACGATCTCAAGCGCCGCGACTTTGCGGTGAACGCCATGGCGCTGAGGCTCCCAACGCGAACCTTTGTCGATCCCCACAACGGGCTGCGAGACCTTGGACTTAGGACCCTGCGAACCCCAGCAGAGCCGGAAATCTCATTCTCGGATGACCCGCTGCGGATGCTGCGCGCCGCGAGGTTCGCCTCGCAGCTGCAGTTCGAGCTTGACCCCTCGGCGTTTGACGCAATGGTCGGAATGCGCGATCGAATTGAGATCGTTTCTAAGGAGCGGGTTCGAGACGAGCTCTCCAAGCTGTTGCTATCGAGCAACCCCAGGGAGGGGCTTGAGATTCTTGTTGACTCGGGGCTTGCGGATCTGGTCCTTCCGGAACTTCCAGCCCTAAGACTCGAAAGCGATGAGCACCACCACCACAAGGATGTCTACCAGCACACCCTCACCGTCCTCGAGCAGGCTATCGGCTATGAAGCCGATTATGGACTCGAGAAAGACCTGACGGTTCGTCTGGCCGCGCTGCTGCACGACATCGGAAAGCCCGCCACCAAGCGGCTTGAGGCGGGCGGCACCGTGACCTTCTACCACCATGACGTGGTGGGGGCAAAGCTGGCAAAGAAGCGTTTGACGGAGCTGAGATTCGACACCGACACCATCAAGGCAGTTTCCAGGCTGATCGAGCTCCACCTAAGGTTCTTTGGCTATTCCGATCAGCAGTGGAGCGACTCCGCTGTCCGGAGGTATGTGCGGGATGCTGCCGAGCAGCTAGAGCGGCTGCACATCCTCACCAGGGCAGATGTCACAACGCGTAACCAGAAGAAGGCCGATCGCCTCGCCCACGCCTACGACG
>JAPOHQ010000025.1 GCA_029979375.1 Microbacteriaceae bacterium | reverse complement strand
GACTCCCCGCTCAAAACGCCTCGATGCCTCGGAGGGAAGCTTGTGTCTTCTGGCTGATCTTGCAATCGAGATCGGATCGAAGATCGCGGCCTCAAGTAGAACTCGAGTCGTGGAATCCGAGACCTCGGTGGACGCCCCACCCATCACGCCCGCAATGCCAATTGGTCCGGAGCCGTCGGTGATGAGCAGATCTTCGGGGTGCAGCTGACGAACCTTTTCGTCAAGGGTGGTTATCTTCTCCCCCTTGTTGGCCCTACGGACGGTTATCCCACCGCTGAGCTTGTCAAGGTCATAGGCGTGCAGTGGTTGGCCGAGCTCGAGCATCACGTAGTTGGTGATATCGACCGCAATCGAAATCGAACGCATTCCAGCAAGCTTCAGGCGATTTGCCATCCAGGACGGGGTTGCCGCTTTTGCGTCAATACCTTCCACCGCCAGCAGGATGAAACCCGAACAACCCGGGGTTCCATGAATCGGGGCCGAGTCCTCAACCTTGAGGTCGAAACCCTCCCCGGCTAGCGGCTTGACCTGCGTTGCCGGATCGGTGAATTTGGTGCCGGTCGCATGCGAGTACTCCCGAGCAATTCCTCTAATCGAGAAGCAGTAACCGCGATCGGGAGTCACGTTGACCTCGGCTGCCGATTCGTTAAGCCCCAAAAGCTCCTTGGCATCCAAGCCAAGCTCCGGATCCAGATTGATGCTTGAAAGCACAAGGATGCCGGAGTGGTCCTCCCCTAGCCCAAGCTCCTTTGAGGATGCGATCATGCCGTCTGAGGTGTGGCCGTAGGTCTTGCGCGCCGAGATTGCAAAACCGCCGGGAAGAACGGACCCGGGAAGTGTGACCACCACCTTGTCGCCAACCTCAAAGTTCCTTGCGCCGCAGACCACGCCCCTTACGTCAGCACCGCCATCGGCCGCTTTCTTGCCCTCTGGGGCGACCCGGACCTGACACCAGCGAATCGTCTTGCCGTTGCTCTGGGGCTCTTCGACAAACTCAAGCACTTGGCCCACAACCACCGGGCCGGAAATTTCGCCACCAATTGAGGACTCCTCCTCGATGCCAACCTTGACAAGCTCGGCCATGACATCGTGCGGAGTCGCGCTTGATGGAAGCTCGGTGTATTCGGCTAGCCAGCTCAATGGGACCTTCATCAGATCACCGAGCCAAACTGAGTTGAAAAGCGAACATCTGCCTCGACCATGTCGTGCATGTCGGTGACTCCGTTGCGGAACATCAACGTGCGCTCGATGCCCATTCCAAAGGCAAAGCCCGAGTAAAGCTCAGGATCAATCCCGGCGGCCAGAAGGACGTTGGGGTTCACCATTCCGCAGCCACCCCACTCGACCCAGCGAGCGCCGCCCTTCGCACCTGGGTGCCAGACATCTAGTTCCGCGGATGGCTCGGTAAATGGGAAGTAGCTCGGGCGTAGCCTGATCTTGGCATCGGGGCCAAACATGACTCTCGCGAAGTGTTCGAGGGTTCCGCGCAGATCGGCCATGGTCAGACCCTTGTCTATTGCCAGACCCTCTACCTGGTGAAAGACCGGGGTGTGGGTGGCATCAAGTTCATCTGTTCTAAAGACTCGGCCCGGGCACAAAATATAGACCGGTAGCTCCCTTTCAAGAAGCGACCTGACCTGCACGGGCGAGGTATGGGTGCGAAGCAAGAGATGGTTCTCAACCGGCGACACAAAGAAAGTGTCCTGCATGGCCCTCGCGGGATGATCCGGATGGAAGTTGAGAGCGTCAAAGTTGAACCACTCGTTTTCTAGTTCTGGACCATCGGCGATTTCCCAGCCCATGCCGACAAAGACATCGCTGATTTGATCCATCAGGAGTGACAGCGGGTGGCGAGCTCCACGGCGCAGGTAGCGAGGCGCTGCGGTTAGATCGACCCGCTCGCTTTCAAGCTGCTCGGCGCGCTCCGCCTTAGCGAGTTCGCTCTCCTTGGCATCCCAAGCTGCCTGGAGCTCCGCCTTTGCGGCACCAATTAGCTTGCCCGCCTCGGCCTTTTGATCGTTAGGTAAGGACTTGATTAGCGCATTTAGCTTGCTGAGGGCCGAGTTCTCCCCGATTACGTTGCCTTTTTGGGCTCGAAGCTCACCAGCGTTAGAGATCTCAGCCAAAACTCCCAAGGCAGCCTTGAGGGCCTCGGTTACTTGCTTTTGGCTTAGCTCGGACACCTGCACAAGTTTAGCGATTGCCCCTTGCGGCAAAGGCGCTTGTGTAGAGGCAAATTGAAGCCGCGGTAGCCAAATTGAGCGACTCGGCGCTTCCAAAAATGGGAATTGACACGCTTTCGTCACACGCCTGAATAAGTTCTTTGGCAACTCCCTGCGCCTCATTGCCGAAGACCCAAGCGGTTGGCTGTCCGAGCACTTCTTGGCCTAATTCGTTTAGTGGCTTTCCATCCATTGCGGTTGCAAACACCTGAACTCCGGCCTCGCGTAGTCCAGCTACCGCCAGAGGTAGCTCCACAGAGACTGAGATTGGGACATGGAGCAGACTGCCGGCCGTCGATCTGACCACTTTGGGGTTGTAGGGGTCCACTGAGCCGTTTGAAAAGATGATTGCGTCAGCTCCAGCCGCGTCAGCGGCCCTAATGATTGTTCCGGCATTCCCGGGATCTTGGATTCGGTCAAGCATGACCACAAGCCTGGGCTTTGCCTGACGGATCTCCTGAAACTCGACATCCAGCTGATGAACCACCGACACGACCCCCTGGGGCGTCTTGGTGTCGGAGATCTTCTCCATGACCCGCGAATTGACCTGTTCGATTGCGACCCCGGCGCGCCTCAGACTCGACAACTCCGCTTCGTAGCGCTCGGCAGCCGCCTCGGTGACAAATACCTCGTGGACGAGCTCCGGAAAGTCGATTAGCTCTTTGAGACCCTGGGGTCCCTCAAGCAAAAAGAGCCCGGCTTCATACCGGGCATCTTTTTGTTGAAGCTTTGCAACCTCTTTTACCCGCTCTGATCCGGGTGAAAGGGACACTAGCTGGCCTTAGGCGCGTTTACGTCCTTTGGCAGGGCTGACTTGGCAGTCGCGACCAGGTTGGCAAATGCCTTCGGGTCATTTACTGCCAGGTCGGCGAGAATCCTGCGGTCGACCTCAACTCCCGCCAGAGCCAGGCCCTGGATGAAGCGGTTGTAGGTCATGCCGTTCAGACGGGCAGCTGCGTTGATGCGGCTGATCCAAAGCCTGCGGAAGTCACCCTTGCGCTTGCGACGGTCGTTGTATGCGTATACGAACGAGTGCAGCAGCTGCTGCTTCGCCATGCGGTAAAGCCTCGAGCGCTGACCACGGTATCCGTGAGCTCGCTCAAGGGCAACGCGACGCTTCTTGCGGGAGTTAACTGCGTTTTTTACTCTTGCCATTTCTTTTCCCTAACTTCCTAACGACCGAGCTGCTTCTTCAGCTTCTTGAAATCTGCAGGTGAAACCACCTGGTCCTGGTTCAGGCGACGTGTCCTGCGTGAGCTCTTGTGCTCCAGGTTGTGACGCATGTTGATTTGCTGCTTCATGAGCTTGCCGCTGCCAGTGAAGCGGAAACGCTTTTTGGCGCCCGAGTGGGTCTTCATTTTCGGCATAATCTCTCCTTAGTTCTCTTCTATCGCCTGGGCTGCGCCCTTGGCTTGGGACTTCTTTGCCTCAGCCCTTGCCTCAGCTTTGTTGCGAAGTGGTCCAATCACCATCACCATGTTTCGTCCATCAATTGATGGAGTCGACTCGACGGTTCCGAATTCGGCCACGTGTTCACTCAGTCGCTGCAGCAGCTTCACGCCCATTTCGGGCCTTGACTGCTCACGACCTCGGAAGACGACCATCACCTTCACCTTGTCGCCAGCTCGGAGGAACTTTTGAACCTGGTTGACCTTGGTCTGATAGTCGTGGTCATCGATCTTGAGACCGAATCTGACGGTTTTCAGAATGGTGTTTACCTGGTTCTTGCGAGACTCTCTCACCTTCTGAGCGGCCTCGTATTTGAACTTGCCGTAATCCATGATCTTGCAGACCGGAGGGGTGGAACCTGGGGCAACCTCGACTAGGTCGAGATCTGCCTCCTGCGCCATCCTTAGTGCCTGCTCGATACCAACTACGCCAACCTGCTCACCGGTGGGCCCGACAAGTCGAACCTCGGAGACCCGAATACGCTCATTGATGCGCGGATCGCTGATAACTGCTCCTCTTAGCTTGATGGTGACTTGCCATAGGGCATGCAGAAACAGACCAGCGCTCAAACCCGATGAACCTAAGAGTCGGTTGTCAGGTGGGATTGCAATCCACTTCTCCACTGAGCTTTCGCCCAGAGCCTCGGTTACTCTAGCAGAGTTGCAAGCTTGAGAGAAGAGGCATTTTGGAAGGCAATGAGGCGAGAGATATCGCAGAGGTGCCTGCGGTCGAGATCATTAACACCGCGGCGGTTCACCTGATGAGTGCGGCTGCGGTCCACACCGGACTGTCCGAGGATGCCCCCGCCGACCTTGACGAGGCCCGCAAACTAATAAATGCATTGGCTGGACTCGTGACTGCTGCCGCTACGGAGATTGGTGATCATCACGCAAGACCCCTAAGAGATGGCCTCAGGTCGCTGCAGCTGGCCTTCCGAGAAGCGTCGATCGTTCCGGATGAGCCCGGCAAGGGACCCGGCGAAAAGTTCACCGGTCCGGTTAGTTAGGCAACCACCAGTCGATAGCCAATCGAGTCGACTTTCTGCTGAAATTCTTCAGTTCTAAGGCTGGTCGTGAATGCCGTTAGAAGTTCCTCGAGCTCCTCGGGCCTGATGCTCGGACGCATGCCAATCTGGATGAGCAATTCGGCGTGAGCCAGATTGCAGTCTGGGTCACCATCGAAAAGGTCAATGCTGGTTATCGGATTCAGTCCGCTCGCCGCGACCTGGGCGTGCTCTCGCACCCACAATGCGCCATGAGGAGGCTCCCACGACTCACCCTTGGCAAGAGCCTCAATCTGCGGCCTGCGAATGGCAATTGCCGCTCCGGCAGGATCGAGGACGACGCGGCTGTGACTCTCTGAAGCCGCTGCCAATGCAACCTTGCGAGCCTCAACCGGGACCGGTCTCGCCTCCGGTTTCCAAGCCGCCATTGCCGCAACCGAGGAGAAGGCGGGAATGGCGGTTTGACCATCGGGGGTGGCAACGGCAACGATCGCGAGGTCCGCACTCTTGTCGACCACCTGGCCATGAGCCCCCTCGGCACTCTCGCCTAATTCGGCAACAAGCGGTATGAGGAGTCTGGAATCCAGGAGTGCGGTGTGCAGTAATGCCTTGTCCACGGGTTTGCTCAGCGCTGCGGCAAGTGCAGCAGGCGCCTCCCCCGAGTCATCAGACCACTTGTTTAGCGAGAACTCCCTTCCCTCCCAGGGAACGCCCGCGGAATCGTAAAACCTATCCATTGCCCGCTGCGATCTCCAGGGCTTCCTCGAGTGTGAACCGTCCCGCATAGAGCGACTTGCCTAAAATCGCACCCTCGAGTCCCAGTGGCACCAGTTCCACAAGATTCCTAATGTCTTCGAGCGAAGAGATTCCCCCCGAGGCCACTACCGGCTTCTTGGTCTTGGTCATTACGGTTTTCAATAGCTCGAGGTTCGGGCCTCGCAGGGTCCCATCTTTGGTTACGTCGGTGACAACGTAGCGGGCGCAACCAGCATCCTCGAGTCGAGCTAAGACTTCATACAGGTTGCCGCCATCCTGAGTCCATCCCCTCGCGGCCAGCGTCTCTCCCCTGACGTCGAGACCGACAGCGATCTGGTCTCCGTAGCGGGAGATTGCATCGGCTGTCCACTCGGGGTTCTCCAGGGCCGCAGTTCCTAGGTTTACCCGAGTGGCCCCAAGTGCCAGAGCGGCTTCAAGCGACTGCTCGTCGCGGATGCCCCCGGAAAGTTCAATCTTGGTGTCTGAGGCGCTACCGATTACCTCGGCAATTACCTCGCGATTGCTGCCGCGACCAAATGCGGCATCTAGGTCGACAAGGTGGATCCACTCCGCTCCTGCAGCAATCCAATCTCCGGCAGCGTCGAGCGGATGGCCAAAGTCCTCTTCGCTGCCAGCCTCACCCTGGGTTAGGCGTACTGCCTTTCCTCCCGCGACATCGACAGCCGGTAGTAATTCAAGTTTCATCTCAAATGCTCGCAATCCAGTTGGTTAGTAGCTTCAAGCCAGCCTTCCCAGATTTCTCCGGGTGAAACTGAGTGGCCGACAGTGGACCATTCTCAACTGCGGCAAGAAACTTCTCCTCGTGCTCACTCCACGCAAGCTTGGCAGGCTGAAAAGGGGGATTGATGTCTAGCTCCCAAGTCTTGGCGGCATAAGAGTGAACAAAATAGAAACGCTCGCCCTCTAGACCCTCAAAAAGAACTGAGGCGTCCTCGGTGTTGACAACGCTCCAGCCGATGTGCGGTAAGCGCTCAGCCTCAAGCTTCTCCACGGTGCCGGGCCATTGACCTAAGCCGGCGGTATCCAGTCCGTGCTCGAGCCCGCGCTCGAACATGACCTGCATCCCAACACAGATTCCAAGGACCGGCCTCGAGGCGCTGAGTCGTTTGTCGATGGCTCGTTCGCCCCCGACCGCGGCCAGCTTCTCCATGACAGCGGCAAACGCCCCAACTCCAGGAACTACGAGGCCATCGGCCTCCTCTAAAGTCTTTGGATCAGCGGTTAGCTCGACCTCCGCCCCAACTTCGGCTAGAGCGCGACAGGCTGAGTGAACATTTCCACTGCCGTAATCCAGAACTGCGACCTTTTTGGTCACAGGCTTCCCTTTGTGGAGGGAACCCCCACAACCCTTGCATCAAGCTCGACGGCCTTCCGCAATGCCCGCGCCAGCGCCTTGAACTGCGCCTCGGCGATGTGGTGTGCATCGCGTCCGGCGAGCAGGGATACGTGCATCGTGATGCCGGCATTGTGGGCAATTGCCTCAAAAACGTGGCGCACCATGGAACCGGTGAAGTGGCCGCCGATCAGGTGATACTCGAAGCCAGCTGGCTCACCGTCGTGAACCAAAAAGGGCCTGCCCGAGATGTCTACAACTGCCCGAGCCAATGCCTCGTCAAGCGGAACCGTAGCATCGCCGTAGCGCGAAATTCCGGCCTTGTCCCCGAGGGCTTCTTTCAGGGCTTGACCCAGGACGATAGCGACATCTTCGACGGTGTGGTGGACGTCAATGTTTGTGTCACCACTTGCTTTGACTTTTAGGTCAATTAGCGAGTGCTTGGAAAGTGCCGTGAGCATGTGGTCAAAAAATGGAACAGTAGTGTCTATTTCTGAGAAACCGCTGCCATCAAGGTTCAACTCGAGCTCAACGGCAGACTCGCTCGTCTTGCGAGATAGCTTGGCACTGCGACTCATTAGAAGCCTTCGTCTAGGGATTTAGAGAGAGTCTAGTCAAGAACCAACGCGAGTTCAGCAAGGAGTTTTGTCGTCTCCTGCTCTGTTCCGGCTGTAATGCGCAAGGTATGGGGTATGCCGACGTTGCGCACCAGCACGCCCTTATCCAAGAGCGCCTGGAAAACCTTTTCCGGATCGTTGAATCCATCCACGAGTAAAAAGTTGGCATCTGACGGGTGCACCTTCAGACCCCAACCCTCGCAGGCCGAGCCAATCCGATCTCTTTGAACCTTGATCTTGTCCACGTTCTCAAGCATTAGAGGGCTGTGTTCGAGCGCCGCAAGTGCAGCAGCTTGGGTTAGCGCAGATAGATGATATGGAAGGCGAACTAAGCGCATGGCGTCCACCACCGCATCGCTGGCGGCAAGGTAGCCCAATCTCGCCCCCGCAAAAGCAAAAGCCTTGCTCATAGTTCTAGACACGACCAGGCGGGGGTACTTACCGAGCAAGCTGGTGGCGCTTTCAGCCCCGGAGAACTCGGCATAAGCCTCATCAACCAGCACCATGCCAGTAGTTGCCTCGCAGGCCGCTGCAATGACATCGAGCGACAGGCCAGTGCCTGTTGGGTTATTTGGAGCACAGAGGATGGTTATATCCGGTTTGTGAGTCTCAAGCGCTTTTGTCACCAGCTCAACACTCACCTGGTAATCGTCCTTGCGCGGAACTTCAACGTAGGCGGTGCTCGTCGAGCGAGCGATTATCGGATACATCGAGTAGGTGGGTTCGAAGCTCAGGGCTTTGCGTCCTGGACCTCCGAAGGCCATAAAAAACTGCTGCAGAATTTCGTTTGAACCATTGGCGGCCCAGACCTGAGAGCTTTCGAGGCCGCTGCCCAGATACCTCGCCAGTGCGGCGCGAAGTTCCACAAACTCGCGATCCGGATATCGATTTAGTTGCATCACGACCGAGGCCAGGTTTTCAACGATGCTGAGGGCCACGGGCTCTGGAATGCCGTGGGTGTTCTCATTCACGTTCAGTGCTACGGGCACCTCCAACTGAGGCGCGCCGTAGGGCTTCAGCCCGCGAAGGTCATCGCGAATAGGGAGGTCTTCAAGATTTGCCACCCCTAAATGGTAGTCAGGACCTTAGGGAAGTGCGATTTGCTGACCAGGAATCAGATTCGAACTTTCCAGGGCGTTCAGCTGAACAACCTCTGCAATCCAGTCGCGAGGGTCACCGACGGCATGCTGGTCAGCTAGAGACCAAAGCGAGTCGCCCTGGGAGACTGTCACGTAAATCAGCTCTTGAGGTTCAGCGCCGGTTGCGACCGATCCCGAGATTCCCACGAGACTGAGCAACATGGCTAGGAGTAATACAGCCAAGACACGCAGCAACCTACCTGGGTTAACCAGGCGGTAGTTTCCTACAGCTAGCATCTTTCTGCCTTCCCTGTTCGAATCTTTATTTCGAACATTTGTTCTAAGTATAGAAACTTGTGGGACATTTTCAAGCATTTTCTACTCCTTTTTTGAAACTTTCTCGAAAATGTGTTTGGTTTTTACTACTTTTCCGAATACAGTTTCGATAGTTGTAGCCAATCACCAGGCACCGACATTTTGGAGGTCGAGATGGACACGTCAAACCTGACAGCCGTTCAGCAACGAATAATCGAGGTGATTCGGGACTCAATGCAGGCCCGCAATTACGCCCCTTCTATGCGTGAAATCGGAGAGGCCGTGGGATTGTCCTCGACGGCTAGCGTGTCGCATCAGCTGAACAAGCTTGAACTTCTCGGCTACATCTCTAGAGACCCGAGAAGACCAAGGACAATCGACTTACTTGGGGAAGACTCCCCCGGCGAGATTCTCAGGCCTGACGCGGCAATCGTGCCTCTGGTAGGCCGAATTGCGGCTGGTATTCCGATCACAGCGGATCAGAACGTTGAAGACGTCTTCACTCTTCCTAGGCAACTTGTAGGTCAGGGTGAGCTATTTCTCCTAAAGGTCGTCGGAGAGTCGATGATTGATGCCGCTATTTGCGATGGCGACTGGGTTGTCGTTAGACAGCAGCAAACGGCGGACAACGGAGACATTGTTGCCGCCCTGATTGAGGAAGAGGCGACCGTAAAAACCTTCAAGCAGCGCGATGGCCACACCTGGTTGCTGCCTAGAAACAGTGCCTTTGAGCCAATTCTTGGTGACCACGCCGTAATTCTGGGTAAGGTCGTTGCAGTCCTTAGGACCGTCTAGAAAACTCAGCCAGCTCTCCCGCTAAATCAGGCCTAACCAAAGCCCTGATGCGAGTGCCATCCTCAAGGTATTCGAGTTCCAGCACCTCGCCTGCCAGGTGAATTCGGGACACTAAGTCCCCGCGTGAATAGGGAATCACACCTCGAAACTCGACTTCGGGATGCGGCAGGGCTGCCGCGATTGCCTCTTCCAGGGCAGCAATGCCCTGCCCGGTGCGAGCCGAGACCCACATGGCCTTGGGGTAGAGACCCCTGAGGCGCACCTGCTCACCTTCGGCGACCAAGTCGGCCTTGTTGAACACAATAAGTTCAGGGATCGCCCCGGCTTCAAAGTCCGCCAGCACCTCGTGAACCGTCTCGATTTGGCGCAGCGGCTCGGGGTCGGAAGCATCCACCACGTGAAGAATTAGGTCTGCCTGAGCAATCTCTTCCAGCGTCGACCGGAAAGCTTCCACGAGCTGATGTGGGAGGTTGCTCACAAAACCAACGGTGTCTGAGATTGTGTATTCACGACCATCCGGGGTTTGATGGCGCCTCACCGTTGGGTCCAAAGTTGCAAATAGCGCATTTTCGACAAGGACCCCAGCTCGGGTGATCCGGTTTAGCAGCGATGACTTCCCGGCATTGGTGTAACCGGCTATTGCGACCTGGGCAATCCGCGACTTTTGCCTTTTTGCCCGCTTTGTGTCGCGGGCGAGCTTCATGCCGGCAATCTCTCTCCTGAGCTTTGCCATGCGCGAGCTGATGCGTCTGCGGTCTAGCTCAATCTTCGTCTCACCGGGACCTCTCGACCCAATACCAACACCACCTGCAGCCTGGCCACCGGCCTGACGGGACATTGATTCACCCCACCCTCGAAGGCGGGGAAGAAGATATTCGAGTTGGGCTAGCTCAACCTGAGCCTTACCCTCTTTGCTCTTGGCGTGTTGGGCAAAGATGTCCAGGATGATTGCCGTGCGGTCAATGACTTTGATCCGAACAACATCTTCCAGAGCCCTGCGCTGAGACGGAGCAAGCTCAGTGTCGGCAATAACCGTGTCTGCACCAAGGGCCTTGGCCAAATCTCTCAGCTCCGCCGCCTTACCTTTACCTAGATAAGTCGCAGGTTCTGGCTTGGAACGCCTTTGCAAGAGCCCATCTAGAACCTGCGCCCCGGCCGTCTCGGCGAGAGCCGCAAGCTCGCGGAGCGAATTCTCGGCCTCCGAGATAGTTCCGACCGACCACACCCCAATGAGGATCACCTTCTCGAGACGGAGCTGCCGGTATTCGACCTCCGTGATGTCCTCGAGCTCGGTCGATAGCCCCGCTACCCGCCTGAGTGAATCTCTCTCCTCAAGATCTAGCTGATCCCCATCAAACTCGCTAATAGGAGCCGCCGCCCCTCTTCTGAGGATTCGATCTAGCGCACTCTCGGATTCCATTGCCGTTTAACCATAGGGGTGCATTAGTTTTGTTGGATGGCCTCAGACCACTATTTCAGCGCCGAACCTCAGGCCGAGGCGAAGAGCTACCCAATCGAATTTGAGGTAGCTGGGCAAACGATTAAGGCGCTCGGAGCAAGTGGGACCTTCTCAGCCAACAAGCTGGATGCCGGGACCAGGGTGCTACTGAACCTGCATGCCAACTTCCCAAGCCGAGGAAGGGTGCTGGACTTGGGATGCGGCTGGGGTCCAATCTCCTTGGCCCTGGCCAGTCAATCACCTCAGCTTGAAGTACTAGCGGTGGATGTAAACCAACGGTCATTAGCCCAAACTGCCGAGAATGCCGCCTCCCTTGGGCTTACTAACGTCTCAACATCCCTTGAATCGGACATGTCGGATGGGCAGATATTTGACCAGATTTGGTCAAATCCTCCGATTCGAGTCGGCAAAGAGGTGCTTCATGCCCTGATGGAGAAATATCTTCCCATGTTGGCTTTCGGCGGAAGTGCCTGGATGGTAGTCCAAAAACAATTGGGGGCTGAGAGCTTTCAAAAGTGGCTAGCTGAGCGCTTTAGAGACTTCGAGGTGGAGCGGGTGGCAAACGACAAGGGTTACCGAGTCTTACGGGTTACTCGGCTCCCCAAGTCCCAGTAAAACTAATCTCGGCAGGCCCACTGATTGCAACGTGTTCACCCTCTTCGGTTGGATACATTCGCACCGCAACCTCGCCTCCGGGGACTCTAACCTTCCAGTGGTTCTGCTCTCCCCCAGCCCAGTGGCGGATTGCCAGCGCGGCAGCGGCAACACCGGTGCCACAAGAAAGCGTCTCACCCACACCGCGTTCGAAGACGCGCATTGTCAGCCCGGCGACACCCTCTGAGATTAGGGGTTCATCCAGAACCACAAATTCGACAT